>NZ_JBIVTF010000005.1:0-327227 GCF_044756605.1 Paenarthrobacter sp. NPDC091711 | reverse complement strand
ACGAACTCAACGACAGACCCCGCCAACGATTCGACTTCTGCACCCCCAATGAGATGATCAGAACCTTCCTGTTGCGATAACCGCTAGAAACCGCCAGCTCAGAACGACCTCAACTGCTACTTAGTTGGGTGCATGAGGCTAGATGAGTTGTGCACAATTGAATTGTGCACTATCGTTTTAGTCATGAGTGATGCACCCCGCCTCCGCCACCAGGTCTGCTTTGCGCTGTACTCGGCGTCCAAGGCGGCGACGGCGGTCTACCGCCCCGTGCTGGAGGACCTCGGCCTGACGTACCCGCAATACCTGGTGATGCTGGTGCTCTGGGAGCAGGAACCGCGCAGCGTCCGTGAACTCGGTGCGGAACTGGGCTTGGACTCCGGCACCTTGTCGCCCCTGCTCAAGCGCCTTGAGGCCATGGGACTGGTGGAACGCCACCGCTCGGCCGAGGATGAGCGCCGGGTGGACGTGGTCCTGACCGGCGCAGGCACCGCCTTGAGTGCCCGAGCCCAGGCCGTGCCCCAACGCCTCGCTGACGCTGCAGGCCTATCTGCCGAGGAAATCGGGCAGCTGCACGCCACGCTCGGCAAACTCACGGCGGCGCTGAACAGCTCACTCTGACAGACCTCCCGGAAAATCCCGGGATATCCCTTCCCAAAGAGAACGGAAACACCATGAAGACTCTTTACACAGCCGAGGCCTTGGCGTCCGGCGAAGGCCGCGACGGCAACGCCCGCACCAACGACGGCAAGCTGGATGTCGCACTTGCCAGCCCCAAGGAGCTGGGTGGCAACGGCGAAGGCACCAACCCTGAGCAGCTGTTCGCTGCCGGTTACGCCGCCTGCTTCCACTCCGCTCTCCGCCTGGTGGGCCGCAAGGAGCGCGTGGACCTGACCGACTCGGCCGTCGCAGCCAGGATCCACATCGGCGCGCTGACCGACAGTGAGGGCTTCGGCCTCGCTGCTGAACTGGAAATCGCCCTGCCCGCCCTGGACCGTGAAACTGCCGAGCAGCTGATGCACAAAGCGCACCAGGTTTGCCCCTACTCCAACGCAACCCGCGGCAACATGGCCGTAGACCTCAAGCTCGTGGAGTTCGCAGCATGAGCGCCGTCGCCACAGAAACCCGCGAAATCCAGCTCGCCTCCCGCCCCGTGGGCCGTCCGGCTCCGGAGAACTTCCGGCTGGCGGCAGCGCAGCTCCCCGAGCTCGGCGACGGTCAGATTCTGGTCAAGAACCAGTTCATGTCCGTGGACCCCTACATGCGCGGGCGCATGAATGACGTCAAGTCCTACTCGGCTCCGTTCCGCCTGGATGCAGCGCTCGACGGCGGTGCGGTAGGTGAGGTGATCGCGTCCCGTTCGGACGCGCACAAGGTGGGTGACGTCGTCGTGCATCAACTCGGCTGGCGTGAGCATGCGGTAGTGGACGCCGCGGCGACTACGCCGGTCCCGTCCGGGCTGGCCCCGACTTCGGCGTTCCTTGGAGCGCTGGGCATGACCGGCCTGACCGCCTATGCCGGCTTGCTGAAGGTTGCCGAATTCAAGGAAGGCGAGGTGGTGTTCGTCTCCGGCGCTGCAGGTGCGGTGGGCTCGATGGTTGGCCAGATCGCCAAGGCCATGGGCGCGTCCAAGGTCATCGGCAGTGCAGGATCGCCGGAGAAGGTTGCCCGGCTGCTGGAGCTCGGCTTCGATGCCGCCTTCAACTACAACGACGCTCCGGTGCTGGAGCAGCTGCAGGCAGCAGCGGGGGAGCGCGGCATTGACGTGTACTTCGATAACGTCGGCGGCGAGCACCTCGAGGCAGCCCTTGCCACTCTTACCGTTGGCGGGCGCGTAGCCATGTGTGGTGCCATCGCGCAGTACAACTCCACGGAGCCCCCGGTGGCGCCGCGGAACCTGGCAGTGGCGATCGGCAAGCAGCTGACCCTGCGCGGATTCCTGGTGGGCCGGCAGCGACAGCACGCCGCTGAATTCGCTCAGAAGATGGCCGGCTGGCTGGCCGACGGGTCCGTCAGCTACGACGAAACAATCGTGGATGGCTTGGAGAATGCGCCGAAAGCGTTCATGGACCTCCTGGATGGCGCGAACACGGGAAAGATGCTGGTTCGCCTCTAATCCACAGGTGAGTCGCTTGTGACTTGCACACCTGGCTACTGCTTGGTAACAAAAGGTCAACAATCTGACCTGGAGTGATCATTTGTGGTAGCTGGGTGTGTTCCAGGCCACTAGTGTGGTTTCATCAATGCGCTTCGGCGCAGCTGCGAGCATCAGTGAAAACAGAATTTCTGCCTCAGGTTTAGGAAACGGACACTCATTGACCATCCGTCGTAGCGCCAATCACTTTCTTCCTGGAGGAAAATTGAAGAAACCACTGCGTGCCACCCTGAAGCGCGGTTCAATGGCCGGTGTTGCCACTCTCGGTGCGGCAGCGCTCCTGCTGACCAGTTGTGGACAGGCTCCCGACGCTGGTTCCGGCACGGCCACCAAGAGCGATTTCCTTGGATGCATCGTTTCGGACTCCGGCGGATTCGATGACCAGTCCTTCAACCAATCGTCGTTCGAGGGCCTCAAGAAGGCTGAAACGGAACTTGGAATCCAGGTCAGGTCGGCTGAATCGAAGGCCAACAGCGACTTCGAGACCAACCTCAACGGGATGATCTCCGCTGGCTGCAACCTGACGGTTACTGTCGGCTTCCTCCTGGGTGACGCCACCAAGGCTGCCGCCGAGAAGAACACGGACAAGCACTTCGCGATCGTCGACTACACCTACGAAGCTCCGATCGCCAACGTCAAGCCGATTGTCTACGACACGGCGCAGGCCGCCTTCCTGGCAGGTTACACAGCTGCCGCCACCACCAAGACCGGCAAGGTGGGCACCTTCGGTGGTATCAAGATCCCCACGGTCACCATCTTCATGGATGGCTTCTACGATGGCGTCCAGGCGTACAACAAGGCCAAGGACAAGTCCGTCCAGGTTGTTGGTTGGGACAAGAACACCAAGGACGGCTCGTTCACGGGCGACTTCGAGAAGCAGGACACCGGCAAGCAGGTCACCATCAACCTTCTGGACCAGGGCGCGGACATCATCATGCCCGTAGCCGGACCGGTTGGTAAGGGTGCCGGCGCTGCACTGAAGGAAGCCAAGGCGGCCGGCAAGGACGTCAAGTTGATCTGGGTTGACTCCGACGGGTACCTCACCGCTCCCGAGTACAAGGACCTCATGCTCACCTCCGTGGTGAAGCAGATGGGCGAGGCCGTTGAAGCCGTAGTGAAGGACGATAAGGACGGCAAGTTCAACAACGAGGCCTACGTCGGCACGCTGGAGAACGACGGCGTTGCCATCGCTCCGTTCCATGATCTTGACTCCGCAGTCTCGGCCGAGACCAAGTCCGAACTCGATGCCCTGAAGGCGGACATTGTGTCCGGCAAGCTGGTTGTCGAGTCCGAATCGAGCCCCAAGAAGTAAGCAATTCCCGGACGCGCCGCCAGTACCGAGCCCCGGTACTGGCGGCGCGTTTTTGCCCTGACTACGCTGGGCCTCAAAGCCAGTGGCTTTGGAGCAGTACAGCCGTCCCTCGGACTCACAGAACGGTGGGAGTTGTGAAACTCGAATTGAAGGGGATCTCGAAAGCCTTCGGGACCTTCTACGCCAACCAAGACATCGACCTCGTGGTCGAATCCGGCCAAATCCATTGCCTCCTCGGCGAAAATGGTGCCGGCAAATCAACCCTCATGAACGTGCTGTACGGGCTGTATGAGCCCACAGCAGGCCAAATCCTGGTAGACGACCAGCTGGTCAATTTCCGCGGACCCGGTGACGCCATGGCGGCCGGCATCGGCATGGTGCACCAGCACTTCATGCTCGTCCCCGTCTTCACCGTGGCCGAAAACGTGGCCCTCGGTGCTGAACCCACCATGTTCGGCGGAGTCCTCAGCATCGAAGAAACCCGGAAGAAGATCCGGGAGATTTCAGACAAGTACGGCTTCGACGTCGATCCTGACGCGCTGGTGGAGGATCTCCCCGTGGGCGTCCAACAGCGTGTGGAGATCATCAAAGCGTTGGTGCGTGAAGCCAAAGTCCTCATTCTGGACGAGCCCACGGCCGTGCTGACGCCGCAGGAAACCGACGAGCTACTGGACATCATGCGGCAGCTCAAAGCCGGCGGAACCTCCATCGTTTTCATTTCGCACAAGCTGCGTGAAGTTAAAGCTGTGTCCGACGTCATCACCGTCATCCGCCGCGGCAAAGTAGTGGGGGATGCTCCACCCACGGCATCAGCCACTGAACTGGCCTCCATGATGGTGGGCCGGCCCGTGAGCCTGAGCCTGAACAAGGCCCCCGCGCAGCGTAAGGAAACCACGTTCATGGTGGAGAACCTGACAGTGCGTGCAGCCAACGGCACCAACGTGGTGGACGGGATCAGCTTCGACATCGCACAAGGCGAGATTCTGGCCGTCGCGGGTGTCCAAGGCAACGGCCAAACGGAACTCACCGAAGCCATCCTGGGCATTCAGGACCACGTCACTGGTTCGGTGACGTTGGACGGGAAGCAACTGCTGGGCTTGCCCGTGAAGGACGTCCTGCGTTCGGGCGTTGGTTTTGTTCCGGAAGACCGAACAGTGGATGGGCTGGTTGGTCCCTTCTCCGTGGCTGAGAACCTGGTGCTGGACCTGTACGACCAAGCGCCGTTTGCCAGCGGGATCAGCATGAAGCCGGCCAAGGTTGCCGAGCATGCCAAAGCCAAGATTGAAGAGTTTGATATCCGTACGCCGTCCGCGGGCTCGGCTGCCGGGACACTGTCCGGAGGCAACCAGCAGAAAGTGGTCATGGCCCGGGAGCTGTCCCGTCCGCTGCGGTTGTTCATCGCCAGCCAGCCGACCCGTGGCGTGGACGTTGGTTCCATCGAGTTCCTGCACAAGCGCATCGTTGCCGAGCGCGACGTCGGAACCCCGGTCATGATCGTTTCCACCGAACTTGATGAGGTCATTGAGCTCGCAGACAGGATTGCCGTCCTGTACAAGGGCAAGCTCGTGGGGATCGTCCCTGCTGGAACACCCCGCGACACCCTCGGCTTGATGATGGCCGGCGTCGGCCCTGAAGGAGGCTCCGATGACTGAGAACAATCAGTCCAAGAACGAGCAAACACCCGCCCAGCCCGCTGAAGACCAGCCCGCTGAAGAACTGCCCGCTGAGGACCTGTCCACGGCGGACCTCCGTGCGGCGGATGTCTCACTCGATACCGCAGGCGGCATGCTGGAGCCCTCCATTGTGCCGGTGTCTTCCCAAAGCGGAGGCTCAGGACCGCAGTCGAGCAGCCTCGTCCGCCGGATTGTGATGGGCAACGGCTTTGTCTCTGTCCTGGCCGTCATTGTTGCCCTCTTCCTGGGTGGCCTGCTGATCGCCAGCACGGACGCCCAGGTTGCCAAAACCGCAGGCTATCTCTTTGCCCGGCCCACGGACTTCCTGAGTGCGTTGTGGGCAGCCATGACCGAGAGCTATGTTGCGCTTTTCCAGGGGTCAATCTTCAACCCGCGGCAGGGACTGCAGCCACTGCTGGAGACCATGACGGTGGCGACACCCCTTATCTGCGCCGGGTTGGGTGTTGCACTGGCATTCCGCGCCGGCCTGTTCAACATCGGCGCCCAGGGCCAGATCATCATCAGCGCCACGCTCGCCGCCTACGTGGGGTTCGCCTGGCATCTGCCATTCGGCTTGCACCTCCTGGTGGTCATCATCATGGGCGTCCTGGGCGGTGCTTTCTGGGGTGCCATTGTGGGCATCCTCAAAGCACGCACCGGCGCGCATGAGGTCATTGTGACCATCATGCTGAACTATGTGGCCTTGTTCCTGCTGGACTTCCTGCTGAACACTGCGGCGTTCCGGCGTCCGGGGGACAGCAGCCCCATTTCGCCTCGCCTCGACGAATCGGCAACGTTCCCCGTCCTCATCCCCGGATCCCGGCTCCACGTGGGATTCCTTGTGGCGATTGCACTGACGTACGGCGTGTGGTGGCTGTTGAACCGCTCCACCATCGGCTTTGAGTTCCGCGCCGTTGGTGCCAATCCCGTCGCGGCACGGACCGCGGGTGTCAAGGTATCCCGCGCCACCATCCTGGTGATGGCCATGGCCGGTGCCCTTGCCGCGTTTGGTGGTATTGCTCAGGTGGCCGGTACGGAGAAGGTACTGACCGGCGGCGTCGCGGCCCAGATCGGCTTCGATGCCATCACTGTTGCCCTGCTGGGACGCAGTACACCGTGGGGGACGTTCTTTGCGGGCCTGCTGTTCGGAGCTTTCCGTGCAGGTGCAGTTCAGATGCAGATCCAGACGGGAACGCCTATCGACATCGTGCTGGTGGTGCAGTCCCTGATCGTCCTTTTCATCGCAGCACCGCCGCTCATCAAGTCGATCTTCCGGCTTGAGCCCAAGAAGAAGAACAAGACACCAAAAGCGGCTCCCAAGGCTGCCCTGGTCAACGCCTCCGGAGGTGCCAAATGAGCGCGACAACCACCGCTCCAAAGCCGGGTTCAACGGCCCTGCCGGCGTTCCGGCCTTCCATGAAAGTGCCGCTCTCGCTCGGAATCCTGGCGCTCGTGGCCTTGGTCTTCTTCGGCTTCCTTGGCCCGGACCAGACGGCCGAGATGAAGATCAGCGATGCCGGAGACGCCGTTGCCGTCCCTGCACTGATGATTCCGGGGCAGGTGGGCGGTGTGGTTTTCGGCATTCTGCTCCTGGCCATGGCCGCTTATTCCATTTATCTCTGGACGCAGGGTGAGCGGTCACCCAAGTGGCTGCCTATCGCCTTCGCCGTGGTGTTCGTGTTTGCCTTGCTGGTGTGGATCGTCGCAGGTGCCCGCCAACCTTCCATCTCGCTGGCCGGCCTCGTTGCCGGTTCGGTAACGCTGGCGGTGCCTTTGGTTTTCGGTTCCCTCTCAGGCGTGCTCTGTGAGCGGGTGGGCGTGGTGAACATCGCCATTGAAGGCCAACTCCTTGGCGGTGCTTTCACGGCTGCACTGGTAGCCACCATGACGGGCAGCCCTTATATCGGCTTGATCGCGGCGGCCGCTGCCGGTGCCGCGGTGTCCATGGTCCTCGCGGTCTTCAGCATCAAGTACCTGGTCAACCAGATCATTGTGGGCGTTGTCCTCAACGTGCTGGTGTCCGGTATCACGGGCTTCCTGTACGGCACGTTGATGGTTCCCAACAAGGAGCAGTTCAACACCCCGGGACGCCTCGACATCCTGCCCATCCCGCTTCTTTCGGACATCCCCATCATTGGCCCGATCCTGTTCGAGCAGTCCATTGCCGGCTACCTCATGTACATTGCCGTGGCCGTGGTGTGGTTCGGTTTGTTCAAGACCCGCTGGGGCCTGCGCGTCCGCGCCGTCGGTGAGCACCCGCAGGCTGCTGACACCCTGGGTATCAACGTCAACGCCACCCGCTTCTGGAATGTCACCTTGGGAGGTGCCATTGCGGGCATCGGTGGTGCCGTGTTCACCCTGGTGACCATCGACACGTTCACCAAGGACATTTCCGGTGGCCGAGGCTTCATTGCCTTGGCGGCTTTGATCTTTGGCCGTTGGAATCCCATTGGGGCCTTCCTGGCTTCACTGCTGTTCGGCTTCGCGTACAACCTGCAATCGATCATTGGCATTATCGGTACCCCGGTCCCGAGCCAGTTCATGGCCATGCTGCCGTACTTGGTGACCATCTTCGCCGTCGCCGGTTTGGTGGGTAAGTCGCGGCCACCGGCCGCAAGCGGCATACCGTACGTGAAGGGTTGACCATGCCGGCGAATGACGTCGATTGGCAGGCTCTGGAAGAGGCGGCAAAGAAGGCCATGCAGAATGCGTACGCGCCGTACTCGAAGTTCCCGGTGGGGGCTGCTGCCCTCACCGAGGACGGCCGGATTGTGAGCGGCTGCAACGTGGAGAACGCCAGCTACGGGCTGACCCTCTGCGCCGAATGCGCGCTGGTTGGCCAGCTTCACATGACGGGCGGCGGCAGGATCGCAGCGTTCTATTGTGTGGATGGCCAAGGCAACATCCTCATGCCGTGCGGGCGGTGCCGTCAGTTGCTCTATGAATTCAGGGCACCCGGAATGCAGCTCATGACAACTCAGGGAATCAAATCCATGGACCAGGTACTGCCTGACGCCTTTGGTCCCGAACATCTGGAGGAAACCACGTGACCAGCACCGAAGCGTTCGACGCCGTCCAGATCATTTCCATCAAGCGGGACAAGGGCACGCTCACTCCAGAGCAGATCGACTGGACCATTGATGCCTACACCCGTGGCGTGATCGCCGAGGAACAGATGGCCGCACTGAACATGGCCATACTGCTCAACGGCATGGACCGTGGTGAGATTTCGCGGTGGACTTCCGCCATGATCGCCTCGGGCGAGCGGATGGACTTTTCGTCCCTGACAACGCCCGACGGCGGCCGGAAGGCTACCAGCGACAAACACTCCACCGGTGGGGTGGGGGATAAGATCACGCTGCCGCTGGCCCCCCTGGTGGCCGTGTTCGGCGTCGCGGTTCCGCAGCTCTCAGGCCGCGGACTGGGCCACACGGGCGGCACCCTGGACAAGCTTGAGGCGATTCCGGGATGGCGCGCCAATCTGAGCAACGACGAAATCATGGCTCAACTGCAGGACGTGGGTGCGGTGATTTGTGCGGCAGGCTCGGGGCTGGCGCCTGCGGACAAGAAGCTCTATGCCTTGCGTGATGTCACCGGAACTGTTGAAGCCATCCCGCTGATTGCTTCCTCGATCATGAGCAAGAAGATCGCTGAAGGAACGGGCTCCTTGGTGCTGGACGTGAAGGTAGGCTCCGGCGCTTTCATGAAGGATGAAGCACGGGCCCGCGAGCTTGCCGAAACCATGGTGGCTCTGGGCAAGGACGCCGGTGTGCACACCGTCGCCTTGATCACGGATATGTCCACGCCCTTGGGATTGACGGCCGGAAATGCGATCGAAGTTGAGGAGTCCGTGGAGGTCCTTGCGGGAGGCGGTCCGGAAGACGTCGTCGAGTTGACCGTCCGCCTGGCCGAGGAGATGCTGGCCGGTGCCGGTATCCACGACGCCGATCCTGCGGCAGCCCTGAGGGACGGCCGTGCGATGGACGTCTGGAACCGGATGATCGAAGCACAGGGTGGAGACCCGCGTGCTGCGCTTCCGGTGGCAAAGGAGTCCGAGGTTCTCTACGCTCCGGCAGACGGTGTCCTGGTGGAGCTTGATGCGCTTTCGGTTGGTGTTGCCGCCTGGCGCCTCGGAGCCGGCCGTGCCCGCAAGGAGGACCAGGTTCAAGCCGGGGCAGGCGTCCGCATGCACGCCAAGCCCGGAGCATTGGTCCGGGCAGGGGAGCCGCTCATGACGCTCCTGACGGACACCCCGGAGAAGTTTGAACGGGCCAAGGAAGCGCTCCAGAATGCCGTGGTGATCGCGCCTGAGGGTTCACGCCCGGCGCATCAGCTCATCATCGACCGCATCGCCTAGGCTTAAGTGTTCCGGGCCGTTCGCCAAGGATGGCCCGGGACACCAGTCATCCGGCGCCTGTGGGGGAGCCGGCTACCGTAAGGAAACCGTGCAGGGCATCAACGATTTCATCCTTGCCGCAGCGGAGCAGCCATGGGTGTTGTTCCTGGTATTGGCCTGCTGCGTGATAGATGGCTTCTTCCCGCCCATCCCCAGCGAATCCGTGGTGGTGGGCCTGAGTGCTGTTTCAGGAAGCAGTGGTGCGCCCAACGTGTGGCTGCTGGGCTTGATGGCGGCCCTGGGGGCATTCTCCGGGGACAACATCGCGTATATCATCGGCCGACGCATCGGCATCCAGCGCTGGCGTTGGATGCGCACGCAGCGGATGCAGGGCGCCTTCCGTTGGGCCGGCAAGGAACTTCGACGGCGTTCGGCCTCGCTGATCATGGTGGCCCGCTTCATTCCCATTGGCAGGGTGGCCGTCAACCTGACAGCCGGCGCCACGCACTTCCACCACCGGCGCTTCGTTGCCCTCACCGCCATGTCGGCCGTCCTGTGGGCCACGTATTCGGTGATCCTTGGCTATTTCTTTGGTGTCTGGTTTGAGGACAACCACCTCCTGGGCGCCGTCATAGCGATCGTGGTAGCTGTGATCCTTGGAGTCATCATTGATCGGATCATCAGCAAGGTCCGGGGATCCGTGCCCTTGGACGGCAAGAACATCCCTGAGGAAGACGCCCCGACTCCACCCACGGTATGACGCTTCCGGCCCCGGAAGATCAGCCCGGCGGTTGACGACGGCACCTTATCAGCACCTATAGCGTTAAGCGTGTGATCCCTTGGCTGGGACGTAGCGAACGACGTCCCGGCCGTGGGACACTAGAGCGACTTCGGTCACATCGTCAAGTCATATTCGTCTAGGAGCTACCGTCGCGTGGAGTTTTTGAACCAAATGCTCGAGCATGCAGCCGGGCAGCCCTGGATATACCCGGTACTCCTGGTCTTCTTCTTCATTGACGGATTTGCCACCATCCTTCCCAGCGAAACAGCCATTGTTGGCCTCTCGGCGCTGTCCCTTCACAGCGGAGAACCCAACCTCTGGATTCTGGGAGCCACCGCACTGGTGGGCGCCATGGCCGGGGACAATATGGCCTACATGCTGGGCCGAAAGATCGGCCTCACCCGCTGGAAGTGGATGCGCAGGCCCAAGGTCCAGAAGATGTTTGCCTGGGCGCAGTATGAGCTGGACAAGCGCGGCGCGGTCCTTATTTTTACGGCCCGGTACATTCCTTGGGGCCGCGTAGCCGTTAACTACGTGGCTGGACAAACGGGGTTCCGCCACCGGACCTTCTTCTGGTTGGACGCTTTCGCGTGCATCACCTGGGTTGGATACTCCATCGGTATTGGCTTGCTCGCTGGCCAGTGGGTGCACCACAACCCGCTCCTGGGCGTCGGAATTGCCGTGGCGTTCGCGGTGGTTCTTGGCATCGTGGTGGACCATGCCCTTCGCTGGTGGCATAAGTACCTTGAAAAGAAGGACCTGGCCCGCGAAGAGGCTGCAGCCAAGGAAGTGCCCGCAGCCAAGGAAGTACCCGCAGCTGAGCCGTCGGACGCTAGTCTTGGTACGTGACTGAGCCCATTCTTGACGCTGCCCCTGCCCTTGACTTCGATTTGAAGAGCCTGCCCAAGGTTTCCCTCCACGACCACCTGGACGGAGGACTCCGCCCGGCCACCATTATCGAGCTGGCCGAGGCCGCCGGCCACACACTGCCCTCCACCGATCCTGTGGCGCTGGGCGAATGGTTCCGCGAATCCGCCGACTCCGGTTCGCTGGTCCGCTACCTCGAAACGTTCGACCATACCGTCGCCGTCATGCAGACCAAGGAAGGCCTGTTCCGGGTCGCCAAGGAATTCGTGGAAGACCTGGCCGAGGACGGCGTCGTCTACGGCGAAGTCCGCTGGGCTCCCGAACAGCACCTGCAGCAGGGCCTGACCCTGGACGAAGTTGTTGAAGCAGTCCAGACGGGCCTTGAAGCCGGCATGGAGTCCGCTGAAGAACGTGGCCAGCAGATCCAGGTGGGGCAGCTCATCACTGCCATGCGGCACGCCGACCGCGGTCAGGAAATCGCCGAGCTCGCCGTCCGCCACCGCGCCAACGGCGCCGTTGGCTTCGATATCGCCGGGGCCGAAGACGGCTTCCTGCCGTCCCGATTCAAGGACGCCTTCACCTACTTGGCCGAGAATAACTTCCCGGCGACGGTCCACGCCGGTGAAGCCGCCGGCCTGGAGAGCATCCAGTCCGCTTTGGTGGATGGGCGCGCCCTGCGCCTGGGCCACGGCGTGCGCATCGCCGAGGACATCTCGGTGGAGTTCGAGGACAACTCGGACGACGACGGCGAGGACACCATCGGCATGGTGACCATCGGCAGCGTGGCGGCTTGGGTCCGCGACCGTGGAATCGCCCTGGAAATCTGCCCGTCGTCCAACCTCCAGACCGGTGCAATTTCCGGCTTTGGCGACGGCATCGAAAGCCACCCGGTGGACATGCTCTTCCAACTCGGCTTCAACGTCACCATCAACACAGACAACCGCCTCATGAGTGGTGTCACCCTCACGGATGAGTTCGAGCTCCTGGTGGAAACCTTTGACTACGACCTCGATGATCTGCTGGAACTGACGCTCAACGCCGCAGAGGCAGCCTTCCTGCCGCTGGACGAGCGCGAAGCCTTGGTTGAGTACATCAACGATGCCTACGCCAACCTCGGCTAACTCTCCGCTGGACCAGCTGCTGGGGACCATCGCGGCGCTGCGTGAGCACTGCCCCTGGATGGGTGCGCTGACGCACGAGTCGCTGGTGGAATACCTGATCGAGGAAGCCTACGAAGTAGTGGACTCGATCGAGGCCGGCGCAGTTGACGATGAACTCCGCGGCGAGCTGGGCGATGTGCTGCTTCAAGTAGTGCTTCACGCCCGGCTCGCCGAGGAGCGCGGCAGCTTTGATTTCGCTGCCGTAGCCCGGGGCATCAACGCCAAGATGATCCGACGCAACCAGCACGTCTTCAAGGCGGACGGTTCCCTGCAGGAGAGTTTCCCGGCCAGCGTCGAGGAAATCATCATCAAATGGGACGCTGCCAAACGCGCGGAGAAGCCGGAGCGCTCGGATCCCTTTGAAGGCATTGCGCCGCACCTTCCTGCGTTGGCAGCGGCACAGAAGTCCTTGGACAGGGCAGCCCGCGCAGGGCTGGACGTCAATGCGGGGTTGAACGTCGAAGCTGGGTTGAACGTTGACGCCCAAGGTGCGCTGGCCGCCGTCGGACTTGCTGCCGTCCCGGCCTCGGAAGAGGCGCTTGGTGAGCTGTTGCTCGCCGTCGTCGCCGGTGCCCGGGAGCAAGGACTCGACGCCGAACGGGCCCTCCGTGCCGCGGTTCGATCGTTTCAGAACACCCAGGCCCGGCCTTCATGACGTGAACTGTTGGAAGCCGTGCCGTAACCTAAGCCACTCTGGACTACGCTAGTAGCGACGAGGACGTTGAGAATTTCCCTCCTCATTCCTGTAATTTGCCCATAAGGAGCACATCCATGGCGCTTATCGATGCCATCCACGCACGCGAGATCCTTGATTCCCGCGGAAACCCGACCGTAGAAGTTGAGGTCCTGCTCTCCGACGGCCAGATCGGCCGCGCAGCAGTTCCTTCCGGTGCCTCCACCGGCGAACACGAGGCCGTTGAGCTCCGCGACGGCGACAAGGGCCGTTACCTCGGCAAGGGTGTCCAGAAGGCTGTTGACGCCGTCATCGACGAGATCTCCCCGGCCCTGATTGGTTTCGACGCCACTGACCAGCGCAGCATCGACCAGGCCATGATTGACCTGGACGGCACGCCCAACAAGGGCAAGCTCGGCGCCAACGCCATCCTGGGTGTTTCCCTGGCCGTTGCCAACGCTGCCGCAGCTTCTGCTGACCTGCCGCTGTACAAGTACCTGGGCGGCCCGAACGCCCACGTCCTGCCCGTTCCCCTGATGAACATCCTCAACGGCGGCTCGCACGCCGACTCCGATGTTGACATCCAGGAATTCATGATCGCCCCGATCGGTGCCGAGACCTTCTCCGAAGGCCTGCGCTGGGGCGTTGAGGTTTACCACA
Organism: Paenarthrobacter sp. NPDC091711; assembly: GCF_044756605.1. Classification (NCBI taxonomy): domain Bacteria; kingdom Bacillati; phylum Actinomycetota; class Actinomycetes; order Micrococcales; family Micrococcaceae; genus Paenarthrobacter; species Paenarthrobacter sp. NPDC091711. The sequence goes on along the minus strand of NZ_JBIVTF010000005.1, from coordinate 313,613 downwards.
ACCTCAAGGCTGTCCTCCAGGAAAAGGGCCTCTCCACCGGCCTCGGTGACGAAGGTGGCTTCGCCCCCAACCTGCCGTCCAACCGCGCTGCACTGGACCTGATCCAGGAAGCCATCAAGAACGCCGGCTACACCCCGGGCACGGACATCGCCCTTGCGCTGGACGTTGCATCGTCGGAGTTCTACAAGGACGGTGCTTACCAGTTCGAAGGCAAAGCACTTTCCGCTACCGAGATGAGCGCTTACTACGCTGAGCTCGTTGCCGACTACCCGCTGGTTTCCATCGAGGACCCGCTGGACGAGAACGACTGGGAAGGCTGGAAGACCCTCACCGACACCATCGGTGACAAGGTACAACTGGTGGGCGATGACCTCTTCGTCACCAACCCGGTCCGCCTGCAGCAGGGCATTGACGCCGCTACGGCCAACTCCCTGCTGGTCAAGGTCAACCAGATCGGTTCCCTGACCGAGACGCTGGACGCCGTTTCCCTGGCCCAGCGCTCCGGTTACACCACCATCACCTCGCACCGCTCCGGCGAAACCGAGGACACCACCATTGCTGACATCGCGGTTGCCACCAACGCGGGCCAGATCAAGACCGGTGCCCCGGCTCGCTCCGAGCGCGTTGCCAAGTACAACCAGCTGCTGCGCATCGAAGAAGAACTCGACGACGCCGCACGCTACGCCGGCCGCAGCGCATTCCCGCGTTTCAAGGGCTAGCCTTCAGCGAAAACAGCTAACCGGTGGCTATGGTGGAAAGACCATGGCCGCCGGTTCTGTTTAAGTCCGGTTCTGTTTAACGCGGGCCAGGTCAGAAACAGCAAGCGCAGCAAACCGCCAGGCAAGCACCGGGCATTACAGGAGTGTCATGGCCACCCGTCGTCCAAAGGTACCCAGGGCCGACGCCCTTGGCAGCCAGCCCAGTGGCAGCCGTCCCTCCAGTGGCAGCCGCCCGCCCGGTGGTTCCGGTGAGGGCGCAAGTTCCCAGGGCGCTGCCGGCAAGGGATCCGACGGTGCTGAGGTCATCAAGGCCGAGTTCGGCGGCGAGCGTGCAACGTCAAAGACGTCGACGACGGTTGGCGGCAAAGCGGCGGCCACCAGTAAATCTTCAACTGGCGGCAAGAATGCGGCAGGCAGGAAACCTGCGGGGATTTCCTACAAAGTCGCGGACACTAAGTCACCGGACAAGGGCCAGGTTTCCGGAAAACCAGGCACTTCCAAGGATGACCGCGACCTCGACCCCGTACCGGCAAAAGCGTTCTCCGGCAGGATGCTCGCACTGGCTGTGGTGATGATTGCCATCACTATTCTGCTGGCCCCCACCGTGAAGATCTTCCTGGAGAAACGCGCCGAGATTTCGGCGCTGGAAGCAGAAATTGCCGGGAGGAAAGCCGAGCAAACAGAGCTGAACAAGCAGATTTCCCGGTGGCAGGATCCCAACTACGTGAAACAGCAGGCCCGGGACCGCATTAACATGGTTATGCCGGGTGAAACAGGTTACTGGGTGTTTGGGGGAGAAGAAGCCGCCGGCACACCAGGTGGCCGCACCGGCTCCGGATCGTCGGCCAACCCGGAAAATCTGCCCTGGGTGGATGCTCTCTGGGAGTCAATCAGACGATCGGCAACTGACTAGACGCGGTGCCCGCCGCCGTCGTGTCCGCATGGGACGTGACAAAAAGGGGCAGGAAGGTTGGCAGCGCAAGTGGTAGAGAACACGGCAGCCGTGCCGCAGGAAACCCGCCAGCCGTCAGCACACGATCTTGAGGTCCTGAGCCGCCAGTTGGGACGGCCGGTCCGGGACGTTGTGGAGATCCCGGCGAGGTGCGTCTGCGGGAACCCCTTGGTTGCGGCTACGGCTCCCAGGCTCAGCAACGGAACGCCTTTCCCCACAACGTTCTACCTGACCCATCCCGTCATCACTTCCGCAGTGTCGCGGCTTGAAGCGGGCGGGCTGATGAATGAGATGAATGAGCGGCTGACCGCCGATCAGGAGTTGGCAGGCGCCTACCAGGGCGCCCATGAAGCCTACCTGCAGGCCCGTAACGACATCGCTGGCCGCTCCGGCACCGGCGCGGTGCCGGAGATTGACGGCATTTCTGCCGGCGGAATGCCCACCCGCGTGAAGTGCCTCCATGTCTTGGTGGGTCACTCGTTGGCTGCCGGGCCGGGAGTCAATCCGCTGGGGGATGAAGCCCTGGCCGCCATCACCGAGTGGTGGACCAAGGACCGCTGCTATTGCGACGGCGCCTGGGACACTGCCGGCGAGGCTCCTTCCCGGGACTTGAGCCGCCACGGCCCGCAAGGACTGCCGGACATCGTGGGCCGGCCCGCGCCGGTTCGGAAGTCGAAGATCGAGTCCGAAAACGATCAGGAGGGCACCGCGTGAGCCGGGTAGCCGCGATTGACTGCGGAACCAACTCCATCCGCCTCCTCATCGCCGACGCCTCACTTGAGGCCTCAGCCCAGGGGGCAACGGGTCCTCTGACCGACGTCGTGCGGGAAATGCGCGTGGTGAGGCTTGGGCAGGGTGTTGACGCAACGGGTGAACTGGCCCCTGAAGCCTTGGAACGGACGTTCGCTGCGGCGCGAGACTACGCGGAACTGATCAAGGTGCACGGCGCAGGGCCTGTCCGCTTCGTGGCCACGTCGGCCACCCGCGATGCCCGGAACCGCCAAGTCTTCGTGGACGGCATCAGGGAAGTGCTAGGCGTGCAGCCCGAGGTGATTTCCGGCGACGAGGAAGCTGCCCTGTCCTTCGCCGGAGCAAGCAGTGTCCTGCCGGCGGAGGGAAACAACCCGATTCTGGTGGTGGACCTTGGCGGCGGCAGCACCGAATTCGTCCTGGGCGACTCCCATGGCGTTATTGCGGCACGCTCCGTTGACATTGGCTGCGTCAGGCTCACTGAACGTCACCTTCGCAACGATCCGCCTAGTGCTGCTCAAATCACCGCTGCAGAGGCCGACGTCGACGCCGCGCTTGATCTCGCCGCGCTGACGGTGCCACTGGACCGCGCCACGGCTGTGGTGGGCGTTGCCGGTTCCATCACCACCATCACCGCGCACGCGCTGGGCCTGAGTGAATACCAACCCAACCGCATCCACGGCGCTTCGCTGGACCTGGAAACCATCACCGATGCGTGCACCAGCCTGCTGGAAATGACGCGCGATGAACGGGCAGCCCTTCCGTACATGCACCCGGGACGCGTGGACGTCATCGGAGCGGGAGCTTTGGTATGGCGCCGCATCCTGGGCCGTTTGGCTGCTGTCAGCAACGGGACCATCCGCGCAGCCGTCTCCAGCGAACACGACATCCTGGACGGCATCGCCCTGAGCATCCGGGACGGCCAATGACATTGCGGCACCGACGCACCCTCTCCGCCGCGCTTGCCGCCATCCTGGCAGGCGGGACGCTGGCAGGTGCGCTGTTGTCGGCTCCGGCCGCGAACGCGGATGCTTGGCGGGACAAGGAGTACTGGCTCAAGGAGTCGGGAGTCACCAACGCCTGGCAGGTGTCCAAGGGCGCTGGAGTCAAGGTCGCGATTATTGATAGCGGTGTTGACGGAAGCCACCCTGACCTTAAGGGAGCGGTGGTGGGAGGGACGGATGTTTCTGGCGCCGGAGCCCCCAACGGGCAAAAGAGCATTGGCGCCAAGACCGAGCACGGCACGCTGGTGGCCACCATGCTGGCCGGGCGCGGCCACACCACGCCCACTCCGCCTCCGTCAGCGTCGCCGTCCTCGTCTACATCAGCGGCTCCAACGCCGCCACCGCCACCAAGCACTCCGCCTGCCGGGGGACCGGACGGAATCACGGGTGTCGCACCCGAAGCGGAGATCCTTGCCGTCTCAACCTGGCTCGGCTCGCCCAACCCGGCTGGAAAAACCGACCAGGAACAGATACCGGAGGCCGTGCGCTGGGCGGTTGATAACGGCGCCAAGGTCATCAACATTTCACTCGGAAGCACGTCGCCCGATTGGCCGCAGAGTTGGGACGCAGCGTTCCTTTACGCGGAGCAAAAGGATGTAGTGATCGTTGCCGCCGCGGGAAACCGGGTGGGTGGCAACATCCAGGTTGGAGCCCCCGCAACCATCCCCGGCGTGCTCACGGTAGCCGGGCTCGACGGCGAGGGGCGCGCCAGCGTCGATTCTTCATCCCAGGGCATCAGCATCGGAGTGGCAGCCCCGGCGGAGAACCTGGTGGGCGGCATCCCTGGAGGCTCTTATGCCGAATGGGCAGGAACGTCCGGAGCAGCGCCCATCGTTTCGGGCGTGGCCGCACTCATCCGTTCCAAGTGGCCGGAGATGAGCGCCACCCAGGTCATCAACAGGATTGTCAGCACCGCCAAGGATGCTGGCGCTCCGGGCAAAGACCCGATTTATGGTTACGGCATCCTCAACGCTGAGGCGGCGTTGAAGAACGATGTTCCTGTCACCAGCACCAACCCGTTGGGTTCCATCGGGGACTGGATCCGCGTTCACCGCCGCGGTGTCTTCAGCGAGCCTGAGCCGGCGCCGGTGGCAAGTCCTACCAGCGCCGCCCCCACGCTTGCTGATCCGACCGTCCCTGTTGCGAAGACGCCGGCTACCGTTGACGACGCCCTTCCAGCCGCCGTCGTACTCGGCTTTGGCGCCCTGTTCGTTGCCTTGGTAGCGGGTGCGGCCATTCAGCTGCGAAGGGTTTCAAAGAACCCGCCCGCGGTGCCCGAAGAGCCCGAAACCGGAGCCCTTGTGAAGGTGGATCCTCCCGCCCGGAAGTAGTTAGTGAAGATTTTCACAAAGTACGGTACTCTGGAGTTATGGCAACCACCCCTGAGCTCATTGACCGTCCCCGGGTTCTCGTCGTCGGCGGCGGCTACGTCGGCCTCTACGTAGCCCTCAAATTGCAGAAGAAGATCGCGAATGCAGGTGGCATCGTCACCGTCGTGGATCCACTGCCGTACATGACTTACCAGCCCTTCCTTCCGGAAGTTGCCGGCGGCAACATCGAGGCACGCCACGCCGTCGTCTCCCACCGTCAGCACCTCAAGCAGACTGAGCTCATCCAGGGCCGCGTCACCAGCATCGACCACGCAAACCGCACTGCGGTGATCGCTCCGTCCGATGGCGGCGAGAACTTCGAGATCCCGTACTTCGACGTCGTGATCGCAGCTGGCGCCATCACCCGTACCTTCCCCATCAAGGGCCTCGCGGACAAGGGCATTGGCCTGAAGACCATCGAGGAAGCCGTTGCACTGCGCAACAAGGTCCTGGAGCGCATCGAATCCGCTTCCACCATGACTGACCCCGCAGAACGCGCCAAGGCACTGACCTTCGTTGTTGTCGGTGGCGGTTTTGCCGGCATCGAATGCCTCACCGAAATGGAAGACCTCGCCCGTGCAGCTGTGCGGAACAACCCGCGCATCCGCCAGGAAGAAGTCCGCTTCATCCTGGTGGAAGCCATGGGCCGCATCATGCCCGAGGTCACCGCTTCGCAGGCAGAGTGGGTTGTGGAGCACCTCCGCAGCCGCGGCATCGAAGTACTCCTGAACACTTCCCTGGACAGCGCCGAGGGCAACCTCAAGCTGATCAACCTCCCGGACAAGACCCCCGCCGGTGAAGTTGAAGCTGACACCTTGGTATGGGCTGCCGGCGTGCAGGCCAACCCGATGATCCGCTCCACGGACTTCCCGCTGGAACCGCGTGGCCGCGTTCGCGTCCTCCCGGACCTCCGCATCGCCGGCGACGAAGGCATTGTGGAGAACGCCTGGGCAGCCGGCGACATCGCCGCTGTTCCGGACCTCACGGGCAAGGGCCTGCCGGACGGCACCTGCGTCCCCAACGCCCAGCACGCACTGCGTCAGGCCAAGAAGCTCGCCAAGAACCTCTGGGCCTCCCGCTGGGACAAGCCGCTGCACGACTACAAGCACAAGAACCTCGGTGCTGTTGCCGGCTTCGGCGAGTGGAAGGGTGTTGCCAACATCAACCTGCTCGGCCGCATCGGCCTCAAGGGCGGCCTCGCCTGGCTGGCACACCGTGGCTACCACGGCATGGCCATGCCCACGGTGGAGCGCAAGTTCCGTGTGGTCTTCGGATGGATCCTGGCCTTCTTCGCTGGTCGCGACACCACGCAGCTGATGGACCTGGACAACCCGCGCGGTGCCTTCGTGGCTGCGGCTACTCCGGCTCCCAAGCCCGCTGCTGCTCCGGCTCCAGCTCCGGTGGAAGCCAAGCCGGCTGCTGAGGACGTCAAGACTCCGGTTACTGCTGACGCCAAGTAGTTCACGTTCGACGGCGGCCGTCCCCTTGAGGGGGTGGCCGCCGTCGGCGTTTAACCGTCTGCGTTTTAAGGAGTGCGCTCCACTGCTGCCCCTAGACTGTCCTCATGTCCGGTGAAACCGATCTGAAAACCCTTTTGGAGTCCCTCCATCCCGTAGCCCGCGACGGCGACTATGTGTATGCCCTGTGGCCGCACGGCCGGCCGCTGGAGGGTGGCATCGAAGCGGCCGTTCGGGAGGCTGAAGGCCTGACGGTTGTCCTTCACCGCGATGAAGCAGACTCCTTGGGCCTGAGCTACGACTTTGTGGCTACCTGGATCACGTTGCAGGTCCATTCCGCCTTGGAGGCCGTGGGCTTCACCGCAGCCGTCAGCGCTGCACTGACGCACGCGGGAATCAGTTGCAACGTCCTTGCCGGTTTCCATCACGATCACCTCCTGGTGCCAATGGCAGACGCCGGCAGGGCCATGGATGTGCTGCGGCTTCTGGCGCGCGGCGTGGTCCTGCGCTCCGAACGGCCCGAGGACCGGGAAGAGATCCTGGAGCTCACGGCCCGGGCGTTCTCCATCTCACCGGTGACCGGCGAGCCGGTTGAGGGCACGCCGATTGAAGTTGGATTGCTGCGGGAGCTCTTTGAGTGCAGCGAGTACCTTCCGGAGTTCAGCATCGTTGCCGAGATCGGGGGCGACATTGTGGGTCATGCCATCAGTACCCGCGGCTGGGTGGGGGAGTTGGAGCTCATTGCCTTGGGGCCCATCGGCGTTCTTCCACCGTTCCAGCGCCGCGGCGTCGGTTCCGCCCTCATGCGTGAAACCGCCGCCCGCGCCACTGCGGCGGGTGAACCCGGGATCGCTTTGCTCGGCAGCCCTCTCTATTACCCTCGTTTCGGGTACGTGCCGGCCACCTCATTGGGGGTCCAGCCCCCTGAAGCGGCCTGGGGCGAACACTTCCAGCTACTCACCCTGCCGGAATGGCCCGACGACGTCCGTGGCACCTTCCGCTACGCCGGTCCCTTCAACCGGCTCTAGCTGGGATACCATGGTCCGGGCGCCCCAGTAGCCCAATTGGCAGAGGCAGCGGACTTAAAATCCGCGTGTTGTGGGTTCGAGTCCCACCTGGGGCACAGACGAAAAGACCTCCGAATCGTTTGAGACTAGAGGGATTCGGAGGTCTTTCTCTTGCTACCCGAGAAGCTACCTCTTTGGAGCTTGATGGCCTGTTTGGTGGCCTAAGTGCTCGATGCCTGAAGCCAAAGGTCTGTACTTCCGTCAGGCCAATGAGTCTCCCATACCTCGCCCCGTCGATTAGGGCGGCGGCCGGTTCATCGACGGTAACTCTCCGCTCTAAAGAATGTAGGCCCCCGCTCTCCTCAGAGAGACTGGGGGACTCCATTGTCGTAGGTAAGGCCGGGTACAGGCCCGGCGGTAGTATTCGTAGCTAGCACCTACGAGAGTCTGAGGTTGAAGTTGGAGAGAAGAGAGAAGTTCGAGCGCGTGTTCTTCCCGGAGAGCGTCATTCGGGAGGCCGTCGAGGTAATGCTCAAGAACGTTCCCGGCGAAGTAATCTGGAGATCTCACGTTGATATTTGGGAACGGCTCGAAGATGGCAGGCCCTATAACCACTAAAGGTTCCGCCGGTCAAGGTGTTCATCGGCCACGGCCGGTCGCACGATTGGCGCACGCTAAAAGATGCCCTCCACGAACACCATGGGTTTGAAGTTGAAACTTTCGAGACTAAGCCTCGCGCCGGCTACACAATCCCCGAGGTCATTGATGGGATGGCGCGCACCAACACACTGGCCATCATCATTCTCACAGCGGAGGATGAGCAGGCTGACGGTTCGGTCAGGGCCCGCGAAAACGTGGTACACGAAGTGGGCTTCTTCCAAGGCCGCCTGGGCCTCAAGCGGGCAATCCTCGTCATGGAGGATGGTGTTAGCGAATTTTCCAACATCCACGGCATAGTTCATCTGCCCTACAAGAACATCCGTGAGGTTGTCGGAGAGGTCCTGGGCATCATCCGACGTGAGTTCCCCCATGCAATCGGGCGCTAACTGGGGTGCCGAGTCGCGAAGCTGGCGAGAACCCTTACCAGGAGGGTTGCTTTAGCCCCTGCGGATTGAGAGCAGCTTGCAGTCCTCGGGGACGAGAACGCGAGCGGCAGCCAGCGCCTCCTCGTAGATAGGGCCGAAGGCGCTAACGAGCCCCCTGCTCGCCGTTGGCGTTTCGTAGCTTAGCTTTACTTCCACGCCCTCATCATAGGATGACCCCACCCGCATCACTCAAAACCCTGGGGGAGTCACCATGGAACAGAAGCAGCGTCCGCTCACGGCAGTACTCGGCGAACCTGGACAACGAGACGTGCAAGGATTCGGCGGCGGCAGCGTGGCTACCACACGGCCGATCACTATTACGGACGCGGAGGGCAAGGTCGTCTATGAGAAGCGGACTGCTGACACCCCGAAGGCGGCTGACAACCACGTCAAGTATGCGGGCTACCGCAGGACGAGCGAGTGGGCCGACGGCACCGCCACTGTGGAACGCATCCCCGCCGCGGCCAAGTACAAGAAGGCGGCAATCATCTTGATTGTTCTCGCGCTGGTCATCGTCGGCATCAGCTCGTTTGTTGCCCGCTCCTACGCCAAGGCTCCGGACGCTGCCCGGGATGCCTGCCATGAGTCCATTCAGGACAAGCTCCCGTCCGGTTCAACCCCCAGCTTCAAGTCAACGTCCGTCGATAAGGCTTCGAACGATCCACGGAATGGAGGCTATCCTTACTGGGTCAACGGCGAGATGCGCGCGCTGGACGTTGATGGCGTGGAGCATGACAGCACGTATAAGTGCACGATCATTGTGGACAGCAGTGGAGGTGTCCACCAAGTCACGTCCGGGTGGGACTGGAAGTAGCTGTATTGCCCGCAGCCTAGGGTCCCGCCAAGCATTGCCATGGCGGGGACCTACTTACCGAGTTTGCCGGTGAGCCGCTTGCTCTCCCAGCGCCTGATCTGGTGGACCGCTCGCCGGTCGTAACCGATAGACATCATGGCTTTCATCACCTGGTCAATCGACAATCCCTCTTTTGCGCAGTCCGCCAAGAGTTTAGGCATTAGTTCTTCAGTTTGCCCGTTCCGGTCCCATCCGTTGTTGCCGAGGAAGTCAAGGAAGTCCAGCAGTTCGAGCTGCCCTTTCGTGAACCCTATCCACTCGAAGTTTGACGGTTTCCTGGCCATGCGTACTCCTTACGTTGCGAAGTCTCAGACTAGCCCCGGTGAAGTGCTCGCTATCGCGTTTCCGGTTTTCCCGTGCGTAACGGTTCCCCGCATTCCTTGTATAGGTGCTGCGGGGGTCTGTTTGTCTTTCAGCCGTCAGTCCGGATGGAGAGGGCCTTACAGTCCTCAGGGACCAAGGCGCGCGCTGCCGCAAGGGCAGTCTCATAGTCAGGTCCAATAGCACTGACGGAGCCTTGCTCGCCGACCGTGTCTTCAATCGTCAGGGTTACTTCCACTCGGCAATCGTCAGGGCTTACTTTTGGGCATGGATGAACTCATAAAGCAGGGTCAGTGGTGGTGGATCTTAGTGCCAGTCCTGACTGCTTTGGCCGGCGCTTGGGTGGGCGCCAGGCTCACGAGGACGACAGAGCATAAGCAATGGCTGCGGAACCAGAAGGTTGAGGCCTACACGAACATCCTTCGTCAGGTCAACGCAGCGATTGGTGACTTGGATGCTGCTGTCACAAAACGGAAGACATCCAGAGGTGACAGCTTGAAGGATATTACGGACACATCCAACGCCAGGTTAGAGCTGATCGCGGCCAGCCAAGTCAAAACAAACCTTCGGCTAGTGGAAGAGTTGCGGCGCGCATGTCACGATGCCGCAATAGCCGGGAACATGGATGCCTACAAAACGAGTCGAGGGCTGTTGGGCAGGATGATGTTGAGCTTCCAGAGGAGCATGAGCGAGGACCTGGAGGCGACCGAAAGGGTTCCCTTGAGGCACCGCGTTTCATACTGGCTTCGTGTACAGAGACGGCGCGCAGCGGACCGCTGGGAAGAGCGAACGATACTCCGTAGAAGGCCGTGATTTGGTCGCCTATCTGGTGGCCTATCTTCAAAATGTGAGCGCATCTAGGCGCATGTCAGTGCATCCCAGTTCCGCGTCATTCCGGTCGTTTTGCACCTACCCGCACCCCGGCGCGCGCCCTACGGTCATACATAAGATCCTCGTGTTGTGGGTTCGAGTCCCACCTGGGGCACAGACGCAAGGTGAGAGCTCTTTCTCCCTTCCAGTGCACACTTCTTCTCTTCAGTGACTTTTCCCAGCGAGCTCGTAGATTCCCCACAGGCAACGAGTGTTATAGGGATGTGACCTGAATCACTTATGTTCGCGGGGCAATTGCACTAGTTTGAGTCTTAATCAGGAACACCTGAGTAATCGCATCAAAGGCAGTTCGCACCTTTCGATCGAGGAGACAACGAATGTTTGATCTTTCCCCAGCGGCGCCCCGAGCCGCCAAGCTAACAGCGCTTGGCATTGGGGTCGCTCTCTTGGCCACAGCTTGTGGTGGGTCTTCGACTCCTACCCAGACTGGGTCTTCATCCGCCGCCGCGGCAGGTATCGCCTGCCCTGCACCGAGCGCCGGGGCGGGAGCCGGCAACAGCCAGGCTGCCACCAACACGGGACCTGTACCTCCCTCGACCACCACCACGGCTACGCCGCTCAAGCTTGGATCGCTCCTGCCGACAACGGGGTCGCTGGCGTTCCTCGGCCCGCCCGAAATTGCCGGCGTCAACCTCGGCATCAAAGAAGTCAACGACGCCGGTGGCGTGCTGGGTGCCCCGGTGGAAGTGACCCACCGCGACTCCGGCGACACCAAGACCGACATCGCCACCCAGTCCACCACGGCCCTGCTGGGCCAGGGCGTGAGCGCCGTCATCGGTGCGGCCTCGTCCGGTGTTTCCAAGACGGTCATCAACCAGATCACCGGCGCTGGCGTCATCCACTTCTCTCCGGCAAACACCTCGCCTGACTTCACCACGTGGGACGACAAGGGCCTCTACTGGCGCACCGCACCGTCGGACGTCCTGCAGGGCAAGGTTCTTGGCAACTACATGGCTACCTGTGGAGCCCAAACCGTTGGCATGATCGTTCTTAACGACGCCTACGGAACCGGCCTGCAGAAGAACGTCAAGGAAGCCTTCGAGGCAGCTGGCGGCAAGGTTGTTGCTGAAGAACTCTTCAACGAGGGTGATTCGCAGTTCAGCAGCCAGGTGGACAAGGTCCTTGCAGCAAAGCCGGATGCGATCGCCCTGATCACCTTCGACCAAGCCAAGAGCATCGTCCCCCTGATGACCGGCAAGGGCGTCAAGCCCACGCAGCTGTTCATGGTTGACGGAAACACCTCGGATTACAGCAAGGACTTCCAGGCAGGCACCATGAAGGGCGCGCAGGGAACCATCCCCGGCACGTTCGCCAAGGACGCCTTCAAGCAGAAGCTCCTCGCGATCGATCCCGCACTGAAGGATTACAGCTACGCAGGCGAGTCCTACGACGCCGTAAACCTGATCTCGCTTGCCGCTGAGGCAGCAAAGAGCACCAAGGGAACGGACATTGCAGCCAAGCTCAAGGAAGTCTCTGAAGGCGGCGAGAAGTGCACCGACTTCCCGTCCTGCGTCACCCTGCTCCGCGAGGGCAAGGATATTGACTACGACGGCCAGTCCGGTCCTGTAACGTTCTCCGATGCCGGTGACCCCACCGAGGCATACATCGGCATCTACGAGTACCAGGATGACAACACCTACAAGCCGGTCCGCGAAGAGTTCGGCAAGCTCTAAGCTAAGCGCCAGCTGGACCGCAGTCAGCAACGGGTCCCCTTCCCGCAAGGAAGGGGACCCGTTCTGCGTCCAAAGCCATGCCGTCCAAAGCCATTACACAGGCGGTACACCTACCATGTCCTCATGAAGCTAACCCGGGAAGCCCGCTCCATCGCGGTGGTCATTAACACCGGTTCACGCAAAGGTTCCGCAGCTCGAAAGCTGGTGATCCAGAGTCTGGAAAGGGCGGAGCTCCCGGTTTCCGCCGTGTATACGGTGGATGGAGGTGGGGACCTCGGCCGCACCCTGAAGCAGGCGGTTACTGACGGGCACGATCTTGTGCTGGTGGGGGGAGGCGACGGAACGGTAGCCTCCGCAGCCGGGCTCGTGGCCGGTACCGACGTCGTACTTGGTGTCCTTCCTCTGGGCACCGCCAATGACCTTGCAAGGACCCTGGAGATCCCCCGGGACCTGAGCAGCGCTTGCGCTGCCTTCGCGGAGGGAAAAGTGGTGGACATCGACCTCGGACGGGCCAACGGCCAGCCGTTCCTGAATGTGGCTTCGGCCGGCCTCTCCGTGGCTGTCACGGAGGCACTCAGTCCGCGCCTCAAGCGGCTCATCGGCCCCTTGGCATACGGTGTGGCTACTCTGCGCTCCTACGCCAAGCACAGGCCCTTCCACGCCCGCCTTGAGTTCCCGGAAGGGGACCATGAGCCCGTGGAGCTGGAGGACCTGCTTCAAGTGGCAGTAGGGAACGGACGATACTACGGCGGCGGCAACGCGGTCTCTCCCACAGCGGGGATTGACGATCACACCCTGGACATTTATGCGATCCTGGCTGCACCGCTGCGGGAGCAGGCCAAGATCGCCCGTTCGCTCAAGAATGGCAAATTTGTGGAAAACGAGCGGGTGTACCACCTCACCAGCCGGAGCGTCAGGCTGGTCACCACTCCGCCGCTGCCGGTAAACCTCGACGGCGAGATCGCAACCAGCACGCCCACGGACTTCACTGTTGAGCGGAATGCGGTGCATGTGGTGGTGCCGAAGAACAGCAACAGCGCCACATTCGAGGGGCGCAGCTGAAAACAGCGAAGGCCTGGTTCCGGCGACACCGGAACCAGGCCTTCGTGACTGACGTCGTTAGACTTCGTCGGCGAGGGTACCCAAGTACAGCTGAATGACCTTGGGGTCCTTCATGAGCTCCCGGCCTGTACCGGTGTACGCATCCTTGCCCTGGTCCAGGACATATCCGCGGTCGCAGATCTGCAGGCAGCGGCGGGCATTCTGTTCCACCATGATCACTGAGACGCCGGCACGGTTGATCTCGTGGACACGGAGGAAGGTCTCGTCCTGTTTGACGGGGGAGAGGCCTGCGGATGGCTCATCGAGCAGCAGCACAGCCGGGTCCATCATGAGTGCCCTGCCCATGGCCACCATCTGGCGTTCGCCGCCGGAGAGGGACCCTGCACGCTGGGCACGCCGCTTACCCAGCTCCGGGAAGAGGCTGGTCACAAAGTCGAAGCGTTCGGAGAAGTCCTTGGGCCGCTGGAACATCCCCATTTGCAGGTTCTCTTCAATGGTCAGCGTGGCAAAGACGTTGTTGGTCTGCGGCACGAAGCCCACGCCCTGGGTGACCAGCTTGTTGGCCTTCAACCCAGTGAGGTCCTGGCCGCGGACCACCACTGTGCCGGAGTGGACCTTCACCAAGCCGAACATGGCTTTCAGGAGCGTGGACTTGCCCGCACCGTTAGGCCCGATGATGCCGATCAGTTCGCCCTTGCGGGCCTCGATGCTGCAGCCGTTGAGGATATTGACGCCGGGAATATAACCCGCCACCAGATTGGTGACTTTGACCACCGAGTCGGACGCGGGGGCATCTGCCGAGGCGGGCATTGCGCTGGTGTTGCTCATTGTCCGTCCTCCTTCTTGGTTTCTACGATTTCGGACAGGATGCCCGCATCTTCGGTTCCCACCACCGACTCTTCGTCGGCTTCGAGTTCTGCCTCGAGCACCTTGATGCCTTCAGCGTCACCGAGGTCCACATCGTGGTGGGCGCCGAGGTAGGCGTCGATGACCGCGGGGTTCTTCATGACTTCGCCGGGAGGTCCTTCGGCAACAACCTTGCCTTCGGCCATGACCACAACCCAGTCAGCGATGTGGCGGACCATGTTCATGTCGTGCTCCACGAACAGCACGGTCATGCCCTCTGCCTTGAGGTTCTTGATGTGGTCCAACAATGACTGCGTCAGCGCCGGGTTCACACCAGCCATGGGCTCATCGAGCATCACCAGCTTGGGCTTGACCATCAAGGAACGTGCCATCTCCAGGAGCTTCCGCTGGCCACCGGAGAGGGACGCTGCATAGTCGTCCTTCTTGGCATCCAGTTTGAACTTCTCCAACAGCACGTTGGCCTGGGCTGTGATCTCCTTTTCGCGTCCGCCCCACAAGCCCTTGAAAAGGGCCTTGGAAAGCCGTTCGCCAGGCTGCTCGGCAGCACCCAGGCGCATGTTTTCCATGACGGTCAGCTTGCCCATCACTTTGGTCAGCTGGAACGTGCGAACCATGCCCATTCGGGCAACTTTGTACGAGGAGACGCCGGCCAGGCTGCTGCCTTCGAACTGCCACTTGCCCGTGTTGGGAGTGTCAAAGCCTGTGAGCAGGTTGAACAACGTGGTCTTGCCGGCTCCGTTGGGACCAATCAAGGCGGTGATCTTATGGCGCGGGATCTCAAGGTATTCCACATCCACGGCGTTGATGCCGCCAAAGGAACGGGTCACGTCCTCTGCCACCACAATGGGATCGCGCTTCTTGCAGCCGGGAGTATTTTCCCCGACGGCAATGGGTCGCGAATCGGTCATGTAGTCGATGTGGTCAGCGTTGTCAGAATTGTTGGTGTTCTGTTCGTTGGTCTCACTCATGCGAAAGCAAGCTCCTTCTTATTGCCGAAGACGCCTTGCGGGCGGAAGATCATCAGGAGCATCAACGCAACACCCACCAGGATGTAGCGCAACTGGCCGGCCTGGACGGTGGTCAGCCAGGTGATTACTCCTGATTCGATGAGGCCGTAGAGCAGGCTCTGGGTCAGCGAGAGCACTACCCAGAAGATCATGGCTCCAATGACCGGCCCCAGGACCGTGGCCATGCCGCCGAGCAGGAGGCAGGTCCACAGGAAGAACGTGAGTTCCGTGCCGTAGTTGGACGGCTGGACGGCGCCGCGGGGGAGCGTGAAGATCATGCCCGCCAAGGCCCCCAGCACGCCACCAATGATCAGGGCCTGCATCTTGTAGGCGTATACGTTCTTGCCCAGCGAGCGGACTGCGTTCTCGTCTTCGCGGATGCCCTTCAGGACGCGGCCCCACGGGCTGCGCATCAGGAGCCACACCAGGACGCAGCACACAATGACCAGTCCCCAGGCGACGACGCGAATGAAGAAGTCGCGGTTGTTCATGCCCATGTAGGACCCCTCGGGGAAGGGATTCATGGCATAGAAGGTGTTCTCAAACGCGGCCAAACCGTTGGCGGAGCCAGTGACACTGGTGAGCTGGTTGGTGGTCACCACATAGCGGACAATTTCTGCCGCTGCGATGGTGACGATTGCCAGGTAGTCGGCCCGCAGCCGCAGGGTGGGTATGCCGAGGATGAAGGCAAAGAGCACTGAGCAGAGAACAGAGATGATCAGGGCGAGGAAGAACGGGGCGTCGAAACTCAGGGTAGAGATTGCAAAGCCATAGGCACCAACCGCCATGAAGCCGGCCTGGCCGAAGTTCAGCAGGCCCGAGTAGCCGAAGTGCACCGCGAGGCCCAAAGCGGCAAGTGCGTAGGCCGCCGTCGTCGGGCTGAATAATTCGCCAAGGGCGCTGGAGAAAATAAATCCGAAGTCCATGGCCCGCTCCTAACCCACACGCTCACGCCGGCCGAGGATACCCTGCGGTCGGAACAGAAGAACAACAATCATGATGAACAGGGCGCCGACGTACTTGAGGTCGGCGGGAAGGCCGAACACTGTAGTCAGCTCCACGAAGATGCCGACGACGATCGAGCCGATCAGGGCACCGAAGACGGTTCCCAAACCACCCAGTGTCACGCCGGCGAAGATGAGCAGCAGGATTTGCGAGCCCATGTCGAAGGTGACGCCCGGGCGGTAGTAAGCCCACAGGATGCCACCGAGGGAGGCGAGGACGCCGCCGACGATCCACACAATGCGGATAACGGAGTCGACGTCGATGCCGGAGGCGGCTGCCAGTGCGGGGTTGTCCGCTACGGCGCGGGTTGCCTTGCCGAGACGGGTCTTCAGCAGGACGATGCCGATCAAGGCGATCACTACGGCACTGATGATCAGGGACCAGAGATTGTTCGGGGAGATCGAAACAGGCCCGATTTGGATTTCACTACTCTGTGCGCCGGGAAGCTGCTGTGTTGCACCGCCGAAGAAGAACTGGATGACGTAGCGGATGGCCAGGGCGAGGCCGATGCTGACGATCATCATGGGGACCAGGCCTGAACCACGCTTCCTCAGTGGCCGCCAGAGCCCTGCGTCCTGAACGTAGCCGAACAGACCGCCGCCCACCAAGGCAAGCAGGATGGCCAGCCAGAAGGGGAGTCCGAAGGCGTTGAACATGAACACCAGTACTGCGCCCAGCGTTACCATCTCGCCGTGGGCGAAGTTGGTGAGGCCGGTGGTTCCGAAGATCAGTGAGAGCCCGACGGCGGCCAGCGCCAGGAGGAGACCGAAGCTCAGGCCCGCAACGAGGCGGTTGAGGAGGTTTTGGCCGAAGTCCTGTTGCTGGACCACGATTCCCTTGCCGAAGGCGAAGATCACGGACAAGTTGGATGTCTGGCTGAACGTGACATCGCGGGGATTGTCCTGGCCGTCAGCGAGTTTGATCCCGTCCGGCAAGGTGGAGGTGTCCAACTCGATGGTGTAGGTGCCCTGAACGGGAACGCCGATGCTCCACGCTCCGTTGGCTCCGGAGGTGGCTTCACCTTCAAACCCGTTGCCCGAGGCCTTGATTTTGACGCCGGGTATGGGAGCCCTGGCGTCGTCGCGGAGGAACCCGCTGATGTTGTTCTGGAAATTCGTAGCTGATGGCGCAGGCGAGGGGGTGGTTGCCTGTGCCGAAGGGGCGGCGATCAACAAAGCAGTGATGAGGGCTGCGAACAGTGCCCCCACAACTCTCTGCAGTCCCTTGGACCGTCTGATGGACGGGTCGCGCAGTGTGCTTCTCAAAATGGAAACCTCCACAGTGGGGGTGGTCCCGGCTGCGCCATTGCAGCCGGTGCGAACGGTCATGGGGCTTGTGAACAGTTCTTGCCTAGCTGCCTCATTTTGTGATCTAAGTCACCCATGTGTGGCCTATGTTACCGCCCGGTGGAGGTAATGAATGCCCAGTTCGGGGCTGTGAAGATCGCGATCAGATAACAACTGTGAAGCTATAGGCAACTAGCGATGTAGCAAGGCTTAAGTAAACCTTTGTTGTTTGTGGGTGCTACTAAACGTTCCGGCGACGTCACTCCTCCGTTTTCTTGTCACGGTTGAGTTTCGTCTCCGTGAACAAGGGAACTTTCCCTGCCGCGCGCGCGTGGTAATTGGTACCGTGAATTATCACTAGCCCTTTTTCAGGAGGACACCCGCAATGGCACTTGGCGGAAACCCAGTCTTCAACGGAAAGAATTTCCGTGGAGCAAAGCAGGCCCCGCCTGTACCGCAGAACCCGTACGGCCAGCAGTTCAACCAGGCACCCGGCCGTGCGCCGAGCCAGGTCATGGACGGCCATGCAGCATGGTCTGCCCAGCAGCAGAACATGACCAACGAACAACTGCAGCAGATGTACAACCAGCCCGCTGCAGGCCCGGCCGACACCGGCCGCATGACGTACGACGACGTCATTATGAAGACTGTCGCCTGCCTTGTGGTTCTCATCATCGGTGCCGGCGTCACGCTCTTCGTAGCGCCCGCCCTCTCCACCATGCTCATGATTGTTGGTGCGTTGGGCGGATTCGTCCTGGCGCTGGTCAACACCTTCAAGAAGCAGCCTTCACCGGCCCTGATCCTTGCCTACGCCGGCCTTGAGGGCCTGTTCCTCGGTGGCCTCACCCGCATCCTTGATGGCATGTACCCCGGCGTCGGCCTCCAGGCTGTGATCGGTACGCTGGCAGTCTTCGGCGTCACCCTGGTGCTCTTCAAGAGCGGCAAGGTCCGCGCCACCCCCAAGATGATGCGCTTCTTCCTGATCGCCACCATCGGTTACGCCGTCTTCGCGCTGATCAACATGGTGATGATGTGGACCGGCGCCGTGCAGGAGCCTTTCGGCCTGCGTACCAGCGTTGAAATCTTCGGCATCCCGCTGGGTGTCTTCATCGGCATCCTGGCCATCGGCCTGGCAGCGTTCTCGCTGATCATGGACTTCACCAGCATCGAAGAAGGCGTCCGCGCCGGCGCCCCGGAACGTTACTCCTGGGTTGCGGCATTCGGCCTGACGGTCACCTTGGTTTGGCTCTACGTTGAAATCATCCGCCTGCTGGCAATCCTGCGAGGCGACGACTAGTTACCAACAGCTCCATCGTGAAATGCCCCCGAAGATCTCTTCGGGGGCATTTTTGCGTTCGTGAGGGGTGAGATCTCGGCGGAATAGGCGCCTCAAAGTGCCGAGTTCCAACCCCTCGCCGCCTGTAAACCCCTCGGCTAGCTCAGGCGCTCAAAGACCACTGCCATGCCCTGACCTCCACCAACGCACAGCGTGGCCAGCCCCAGGGTTCCGTCGCGGTCCTTGAGACCGTTCAGGAGCGTGCTGGTCATCCTGGCGCCGGTCATGCCGAAGGGGTGGCCCAGGGCAATGGCGCCACCGTGGACATTGAGCTTTGCAGGATCAATCCCCAATTCGCGGGCGCTCGCCACCACCTGCACGGCGAAGGCCTCGTTGAGCTCCACCAGGTCGATGTCGTCCACGGTCATCCCGGCCAAGGCCAGGGCGCGGCGTGTGGATTCCACGGGCCCCATGCCCATGAGTTCGGGGGAGAGGGCGCTGACACCGGTGGAGACCACCCTCGCCAGTGGTTGCAGGCCCAGGTCCCGGGCGCGTGAGTCACTCATGACCACCACGGCGGCGGCACCGTCGTTCAGGGGGCATGCGTTGCCGGCCGTGACGGTCCCGTCCGAGCGGAAGACGGGCTGCAGGGCGGATACTGCTTCGAGTGTCACGCCTGCTCGCGGTGAGTCATCCCTCTCCACCACAGTGCCGTCCTTGCGCGTGTACGGTGTGATGTCCCGGGCATAAAATCCTGAAGCGATGGCGGCCTCGGCGCGATTCTGGCTCAAGACGGCCCACTCATCTTGCTCGGCCCGGCTGATGCCGTAACTGGTGGCGACGTTCTCGGCAGTCTGGCCCATGGAGATATAGATGTCGGGTAGCCGCCCGCCGAGCCGCGGGTCGGTCCACGGGATGTTGGAGGCCGCGCGCGCTGCAGTACGCTGGGCCGCTGCCTCGAAAAGCGGGTTGTGGTTGGAGGAATCCGTTTCGCCGGCCCCGGCCCAGTTTTGGTATCTGGACACACTCTCCACGCCCGCGGAGACTATCGCGTGCGCTTCCCCTGACCTGATGGCGTGGAAGGCCATCCGCAGGGTTTGCAGGCTCGAGGCGCAGAAGCGGTTGATGGTGGCTGCGGGCACACGGTCCAGCCCTGCAAGGATGGCTACCACCCGTGCCATGTTGGATCCGGCCTCGCCGCTGGGTTCGGCGCAGCCCAGCAGGATGTCGTCCAGGCCTTGCCCGTCCTCGGCGGGATCGAAGGCCGGAATTTTCGCGAGTGCGGCCTGCACCATGGCGGTGGCCAGGTCATCCGGACGTTCGTCTTTGAGGGACCCTTTGAAGGCCCGGCCAATAGGGCTTCTGGCAGTGGAAACAATGACAGCCTCAGTCATGGCCCCAGCTTACGCCCGGCATCCGCTGGGACGCCGGGCGTTGGCAGCACAGGGTCAGGCCAGGCGAAGGGCTCCGGCAGCCGGGGTGACGGTGAAGATGTCCGGTGCGGTGAAGCCCGCCTCCGCGAAGGAACGCACGACGGCGTCACGCACCTGCTGCTCCTGGCCCGCCGGAGTCAACGCGATGGCTGAGCCGCCGAAGCCGCCGCCGGTCATGCGTGCACCGATGGCGCCGTTGGCCCGGGAGGTGTCCACGGCGAGGTCGAGTTCCGGGCAGGAGATCTCAAAGTCGTCGCGCATGGAAACATGGCTGGCGTCCAGCAAGGAGCCAATCGCGGCAGGGCCCTGGGCGGCCAGGGTTTCCACCGTCTGGAGGACGCGATCGTTTTCCGTGACGACGTGGCGGACCCGCCGGAGGGTCGTTTCGTCCAGCAGCCCGGAGGCTTCCTCCAAACGGTCCACGCCGACGTCGCGCAGGGCTTTGACGCCCAGAATCTCGGCACCCAACTCGCAGGACGCGCGGCGGGAGGCGTATCCGCCGTCGGCGTGCGAGTGCGACACCTTGGTGTCGATGACCAACAGGACCAGCCCGGACGCTTCTGCGTCGAAGGGGACCAGCTCCACGTGCTGGTCGCGGCAGTCAAGGAACACGGCGTGCCCCTTGGCGCCCCGCAAAGACGCCGACTGGTCCATGATGCCGGTGGGTGCACCAACGAACACGTTTTCGGCGCGCTGGGTTGCCAGCACGAGGTCCTCGGCAGCCAGGCCGGCGCCGGTCAACTCGTTCAGGGCGGAGATGACGGCGCACTCGATCGCGTGGGAGGAAGACAAGCCTGCCCCTGAGGGGACGTCGGAATCGAGCAGAAGGTCGAAACCCGGTACCTCGATGCCACGTTCTTTCAGCGCCCAAGCCACGCCCAGCGGGTAACGGGACCATCCCTCGCCGGAGCCGGGTTCGGAGTCCTCGAGATCGGCCTCCACTACGCCGTGCCCACCGAACGTGGACAGCATGCGCACCTTCGAGTCGTCGCGGACCCGCAGTGCCACCTTTGCTGTCTTGTCGATGGCGAAGGGCAGCACGAAGCCTTCGTTGTAATCCGTGTGCTCGCCGATCAGGTTGACGCGGCCGGGTGCCTGCCAGACGCCGTCGGGGGCTGTTCCGAACGTTTCCTGGAAGCGGGCGGCGAGGACGCCGGTATCGGTGGTGGTGGTCATGCTCGTGTGCCTTCCAGGGTCTTGTTCGAAGCCGGCGCTGCGGCGACGTTGCGGAGCCGCTCTGCCACTGCTTCGGGCGTGGTGTCGTTAATGAACGCTCCCATGGCGGCCTCGGAGCCAGCCAGATACTTGAGCTTATCCGCAGCGCGACGGGGTGAGGTCAGCTGCAGGTGCAGCTGGCCGGCCGGGCGAAGGACGGGATCCAACGGGGCCTGGTGCCAGGCGGAGATGTACGGCATGGGTGTGGGGTAGAGGGCATCGAGCCGCTTCAACAAGTCCAGGTAGACGTGCGAGAGCTCATCCCGTTCCTCACCCGTCAGCGCCGCAAGGTCGGGCACGCTGCGATGCGGAACGAGGTGGACCTCCAAGGGCCAACGTGCAGCGAAGGGTACATAGGCGCTGAAGTGCGCGGCCTCCAGGACCATGCGGCTGCCGTCCTCGCGTTCAGCCTTGAGAAGCGAGGCCCCGAGCGTTTCCTTCGCGTCCGCGTCGTCGTAGTATTTCCGGGCTACCGCGCCGAGCTGGGCTGCGCGCGGAGTCACGTAGGGGTACGCGTAAATTTGGCCGTGTGGGTGGTGCAGGGTGACTCCAATGTCCGCGCCGCGGTTCTCGAACGGAAACACCTGCTTGATGCCGGGCAGGGCGCTCAGCGTTTCAGTCCTTTGTGCCCACGCTTCGATGACCGTACGCGCGCGCGTTTCTCCCAGCTCGGCGAAAGAACCGGTGTGCTGAGGTGTGAAGGCAACTACCTCGCAGCGACCGTAAGCCGCGCCCTTGAGGCTGTGGCCGGAATGCCCGGGTGCAGGAAGCGGGGGGATATCACCCAAGGCCGGGCCCAAGGATGGGAAGCGGTTCTCGAACACCACCACGTCATAGTCCGCGGCCGGGATTTCGGAGGGGTTTGCAGCTGTGGTGGGGCAGATGGGGCACTGGTCTGCAGGGGGAAGGTGCGTACGGGTCTGGCGATGGGCAGCTACCGCTACCCAGTCACCGGACAAAGCGTCATAGCGCACCTCGCCGGGCTCTCCACGGGCGGGAAGCTCGCGGTGGTCCACCAAGGAATCCGGTGTTCGCTCCGGGGTTCCGGGGTCGTCGAAGTAGATCAGCTCTCGGCTGTCCGCGAGGCGGGTGCTGGTGATGCGGCTCATGAATACATCATTCCACAAGTGACCAAAAACGCATAGTTTCTAACAAAAGCTAACATTCGGCTCTCATGGATATCCGACCATGAAGTACGGTATTGCCATGCCTGCCTCCCCTTCGCCTGCCGATACCGCCCACCAGTCCGAGTCCCGCCGCTTCGCCACAGGCCGCCAGTTCGAGCTCCGCAGGGAAGACGCGCTCGCCGTCATCACCGAGCTTGCAGCCGGCCTGCGACTCTACTCCCGCGGCGGAGTCCAGTTGACTGAAAGCTATGGAGACGACGACATTCCGCCCGGTGCTACGGGCATTACTTTGGCGCCGTGGGCCAACCGGGTGGAGGACGGCATCTGGTTCCTGGAGGGGAAAAAGCAGCAACTCGATATCACCGAGGCCTCACGCAATAACGCCAGCCACGGTCTGTTGCGCAACGCCGGCTACGCGCTGGTGGACGAGTCCGAGTTTTCCGTAACCCTCGAAGCCACAGTCTTCCCCCAACACGGCTACCCGTTCCTGGTGCGGCACCAGGTGCGCTACGAACTGGATCCGGGCCTGGACCTTCGTGTTTCACAGACGTTGATCAACGATTCCCAGGCCACGGCCCCCTTCGTCTTGGGCGCTCACCCTTACCTGCGCATCGGCGACGTAGCCCCCGAGGACTTGGTCCTCACCACCAAGGCTGCAACCCGGCTGGTAGCGGACGAGCGCCTGATTCCGCGCAGCACCGCCCCCGCGGAGGATGAATACGACTTCTCCGGTGGTGCCGGAGTGGGCAGCTTGCTGGTGGATGTCGCCCTGACTGATTTGGCGTTCGACGGCGGCATGGCCCGCCACACGCTCACGGCTCCGGATGGCCGCAGCGTGAGCCTTGAGCAGGATGAGAGCTGCCGGTTCGTCCATGTTTTCGTCACGGACACTTTCCCCGGCCGATCCAAAGCCGTGGCGATCGAACCCATGACAGGACCGGCCAATGCCTTCAACAGCGGGGATGGCCTCCGTTGGTTGGCGCCCGGTGAGGCATTCACCATGAGCTGGGGAATCACGGCATCGCTCTAGCTCCTTCGTCTCGGAAGAGACTGGGAATGACACGCAAGTGCTCGGAATTGTCTCGGAAGTGAGAGCCGGTTTCCCATACGGCGCGCCCTACGGAATTATGGGTTCATGACGCCAACACCGGACGCCAAAACACGTTCAGACCGCCAAATTGCCGAAGACATCCCCTATGGGGTGCGCATTGCTGCAGCCTGGTCCTGGCGGGCAGGCCTGATCCTGCTCATGATCGGCGCCCTTGTCTGGCTGCTGGGCAAGGTCAGCTTCCTCATCATCCCGGTAATGGTTGCCGCGCTGTTGGCCGGCCTGCTGCACCCCGTAGTGAAGTGGCTGCGCAACCGCAAGATCCCCAACGGGGGAGCAGTCGCCATCACCGTCCTTGGCTTCATTGGCGTGATCGGCGGAGCGCTCGCGCTGGTGGGCAGGCAATTGGTCACGGGCTTTGGTGCGCTCTGGCAGGAGGCGCTGGCGGGCATCCAGCAAATTCAGACCTGGTTGGCCGACGGCCCGCTGCACCTCACCGCAGACCAGATTGACCAGTACATTTCCGACGGCGCGGATGCGCTCCAGAACAACAGCAGCAGCATCCTCAGCGGTGCGCTGTCCTTCGGCAGCACCGCCGGCCACTTTGCGGCCGGCCTTGTCCTGGCATTGTTCATCCTCATCTTCTTCCTCCTGGAGGGGCCACGGATCTGGGCTTTCATGGTCCGTCTCCTGCCCAGGAGCGCACGAAGGGCCACTGATGGCGCTGGACGCCGGGGCTGGACGTCCATGGTCAGCTATGTTCGGATTCAGATGTTCGTGGCGTTTGTGGATGCCGTGGGCATTGGCGTTGGAGCAGCCATCATCCAGGTTCCTTTGGCTCTTCCCCTGGCTGTCTTGGTATTCATCGGCTCGTTCATCCCGGTGGTGGGCGCGCTGGTGACCGGTGCCATCGCAGTGCTGCTCGCCCTCGTGGCCAACGGACCCATCAACGCGCTGATCATGCTGGCAATCGTCCTGGTGGTCCAACAGCTTGAAAGCCACATCCTGCAGCCGCTGGTGATGGGCAAGGCCGTGGCGCTGCACCCGGTGGCCGTGATCCTGTCCGTTGCTGCGGGTTCATACCTCGCCGGCATCCCCGGGGCCCTGTTCGCGGTCCCGCTGCTCGCCGTAGTAAACACGGCAGTTCGCTACATTGCGGGCCGGACGTGGGAACATGATGAAGGATTGGGCGGCGTGGAACTCCAGCCGGCAGCCGCTTCGGCGGGGCCGGACGGCGACGCAAACTTCAAGGAGGTCCACCTCCCGCGGCCCGAATCCCGCCTCGGCAAAGGCGTCGCCGGTAAGACCAAGGCTTCGGGGAGCACCTCTGTTGAGGAGCCTCAAGCCGACACCAACAAAGGAGAATAGTCAGTGAATACCCTCGAAACCCTGCCCGTCACGCTGGACGATGTCCTCAAGGCGCAGGAGCTGCTCGAGGGCATTATTACCAAGACTCCTGTGGAGTCGTCCCGTGCGCTGGGCAGCCTCGTGGGCGGCACCGTCTTTTTCAAGTGTGAGAACCTGCAGCGTGCAGGCTCCTTCAAGGTCCGCGGCGCTTATGTGCGCATGGCCCGGCTGACTGACGAAGAAAAGAAACGCGGCGTAGTAGCGGCCTCAGCAGGTAACCACGCCCAAGGTGTGGCAGTGGCTGCCAAGAGCCTGGGCATCAGCGCCCGCATTTACATGCCCCTTGGCGTGGCCCTGCCAAAACTGGCGGCCACCAGGAGCCACGGAGCTGAAGTCGTCCTGCACGGCCACAACGTGGATGAGGCCCTGGCTGAAGCCCAGCGCTACGCTAACGAGACAGGCGCGGTCTTTGTCCACCCCTTCGACAACGTGGATGTTGTTGCAGGGCAGGGCACTATCGGGCTCGAAATCCTGGATCAGATCCCCAACGTGGACACCATCCTCATGGGCGTTGGCGGCGGCGGGCTGCTGGCTGGTGTAGCTGTGGCCATCAAGGCCAGGGCCAAGGAACTCGGCCGTGAGATCAGGGTCATCGGCGTGCAGGCAGAAAACGCCGCCGCATACCCTCCTTCCCTCGCTGCTGATGCCTTGGTGCCGCTGAAGAAGGTCACCACCATGGCTGATGGCATCGCGGTAGGGCGTCCCGGGCAGTTGCCCTTCAGCATCATCCGGGAGCTTGTTGACGACGTGGTTACCGTGAGCGAGGACTCGCTCGCCCGGGCACTGATCTTCCTCCTCGAGCGCGCCAAGATGGTGGTTGAGCCGGCCGGGGCCGTGGGAGTAGCCGCGCTCATGGACGGCAAGATCGAAAACCCGGGGAACACCGCCGTCGTGCTTTCCGGCGGCAACATCGATCCCATGCTGATGCTCAAAGTCATCCAGCGCGGTCTTTCTGCTGCCGGCCGCTTCATGACGGTCCGGATGATGCTGGATGACCGTCCGGGTTCGTTGGCCACCATTGCCCGCATCATCGCTGAAAACGATGCCAACGTCACCGGCCTGGACCACACCCGTTTGGGTGGATCCATCAGCATGGGCGACGTCTCCATCACTATCAACCTGGAAACCAAGGGCCACGAACACGGCGAGCAGGTTCTCGGTGCACTGCGGGCCGAGGGCTTCCAGCCGATCGTGGTGCACTGACGGAAGGGGCGCCCATGGTGCTTGGAATGCCTGAGGGCTCTAAAGAAGAGGCAAAGGAATCGCTGGCCGGACGGGCGAAAGGCGGGCTGCTCTTCATGGGCGGATTCGTCATCCTGCTCTACGTCATCGAGATCCTCAATACCCTGATGCGCCACGGACTCAATGCAACCTTTGGCCTGCGCCCGCGCTCCATGGACGGCGTGCTGGACATCCTGACGTTTCCGCTGCTGCACGCAAACCTGAACCATCTGCTGTCCAACACCCTGCCGTTGATCATCTTCGGCTTCCTGGTGTTCCTGTCCGGCATCCGGGTGTTCATCACGGCGTTGGCCTTCAGCTGGCTCGGATCAGGGCTCGCGGTATGGCTGATTGGCGGGGGAGGAGTGACGGTGGGGGCCTCCGGACTGGTGTTCGGGTTCTTCGCCTTCCTGCTGGTCCGGGGATTCTTCAACCGAAACTGGTGGCAGATCCTGCTCTCCGTGGTTTTGTTCATGGCCTACGGCAGCATCCTCTTCGGTGTGCTGCCCACGGTACTTGGCTACGTCTCCTGGCAGGCCCACCTCGGCGGGGCCGTGGGCGGCGTCATCGCTGCCATCCTGCTCCGGCCCAAGCCCAAACTCACCCCCTAACCCAAGTAGGTCGCAGTTCAGGTCGTTCTGAGCGCTGAGAACGACCTGAACTGCTACCCAGTTGGGTGCGCACACGAAAAACGCCGGCCCGCCCCCAAAGGGGTGGGCCGGCGTCGTGATTTCAGGCCGGTGAGCCGCTGCTTAGGCGACGTAGGGCTTGGCGGAGACGATCTCCACCGGGATTTCCTTGCCGTTAGGGGCGACGTAGCTCAAGCTGTCGCCTTCCTTGTGGCCGATGATTGCGGCACCCAAGGGCGACTTTTCGCTGAAGACGTCAAGATCGGAATCTCCGGCGATTTCGCGGGAGCCCAGCAGGAACGTCTCTTCGTCGCCGGCAATGCGGGCAACAACCAGCATGCCGGGCTCAACGATTCCGTCATCGGCAGGAGCCTCGCCCACCTGGGCATCGCGCAGGAGTGCGGTGAGCTGGCGGATGCGGGCCTCGATTTTGCCCTGCTCTTCCTTGGCGGCGTGGTATCCGCCGTTTTCCTTGAGGTCGCCTTCCTGGCGGGCAGCTTCGATCTTCTGGACGATTTCCGCCCGGCCAGCGCCGGAAAGGTGGTCCAGCTCAGCCTGCAAGCGGTCGAAAGCTTCCTGGGTGAGCCAAGCCGCAGTGGCGCTATTGGTGGTAGACACGGATTTCTCCTCTAGATCTGACAATGCAAAAGACCCCGCCGAGTTGGCCACTCGTGAATCTCAGTAACCAACTTAACGGGGTGAAGGTTTCATCCATTGTAGTAAATCCTCTGGACGAACCCAAACCGGTTGAGGCTTAGCTCACATGAGAGTTATTTGCCGCTGTCCACGATCCAGCAGTTGTCCACCACTCCGGAGACAGCCGGGGACTCGGTTCTTAGGACGGTTCGCTGCATGGTGGTGCTGCCACCGTCGGGATCATCCTGGGGATCGTTGGGCCCGATCTCCACAACCTTCCATCCCACCACCGCGAACTTGGAATCCAAGGCTTTGATGGCACATTTGGCTGTGGCCCCCGGGTACTTTGTGACCTGGTAGTCAACCTCTGCCTGGGTGTCGTCCACGGTGCTGTACCCGATGTCCTTGAACGTGACGGGGGCCTGGGCGGAGCCCGTTGCCACATAAGCGGCGAACCCTATTCCCAGGACCAGGGCGACGATGACAATGTTCCGCTTGGTCTTGCGCGTCATGGCGCGCTTTTTACCGCCGTAACGATTGGCTAGGCTGGTGCTTGCCGGTACTTGGGTGGCCGATAGGTCCTCTGAAGTCACCCGTCCAGTTTAGTGCCGATCCCGGCGCCCTATCACCGCCCCCAAAAGCTCGACCCATGAAAGAGGAGCCGTCACGTGACAGCGTCCAGCAGTTCCGACCAGCAGCTTCGACTGCTCGCCGTCCATGCCCATCCGGATGATGAGTCCAGCAAGGGGGCAGCAACCATGGCGATGTACGCCGCTGCCGGAGTGGACGTCATGGTTGCCACCTGCACTGACGGCTCGCGAGGCGACATTCAGAATCCCGCCATGGAAGACGCCCCGCATCCCAAGCGGGACATGGCAGGCGCCCGCCGCATTGAGATGGCCAACGCTGCGGCCGTCCTGGGAATCAAGCAACGTTGGCTGGGCTTCGTGGACTCGGGCCTTCCTGAAGGCGACCCGCTTCCGCCGCTGCCGCCGGGCTGCTTCGCCCTGCAGCCGCTGGAGCGCGCCACTGCGCCTCTGGTCCGGCTGGTCCGTGATTTCCAGCCGCACGTCATCCTTAGCTACGACGAAAACGGTGGTTACCCGCACCCGGACCACATCATGGCCCACAAGGTTGCGGTGGAAGCTTTTGACGCCGCAGGTGATCCTGAGCGATATCCCGGCATGGGTGAACCTTGGACGCCCAGCAAGCTCTACTACGACCGCGCCTTCAGCCCGGACCGCTTCCGTGCGCTGCATTTTGCGTTGGAAGAGGCCGGGCTGCAGTCGCCGTACGCCGAGCGGCTGGCTGCGTGGCTGGAAACCGACGCGGAAGGTCACACAGCGCCCAAGGCAGGGCATCAGACCACCACTCAGATTGATTGCGGTGAGTTCTTTGAAGCCCGTGATGACGCACTGCGTGCGCACCGGACCCAGATCGACCCCCTCGGCTTCTTCTTCGCAGTGTCACCGGATCTGCAGCGCACCGCGTGGCCGTGGGAGGACTACACCCTGATCACGTCCAGGGTCCCTTCCGAACTGCCGGAAAAGGACCTGTTCGCGGGGATAAGATAGGAAAGCCGCTAGTTTCTATCGCTCGTAGAAATTACCGTGCGGCCAGTCGGCTCACCGGCCACGCGCTGCCAGCCGGCACGCATCAGCTCCCACAGAAGGTTTGAAAGTGCATCACTTGATTCTTGCCCTGACCGTCACTCCGTCGCCCGATCCCACGGGCACGCTGCGGCCTGGCCTGTCCGAGGATCAGGTGACGCCCGGTACGTGGGGCTTCGTCCTCACGGCCTTCATCGTGATTCTGACCACGTTCCTGATCGTGGACATGGTCCGCAGGATTCGCCGCGTCCGCTACCGTGCACAGGTGGAGGAAGCACGCTTGGCTGCCGAAGCCGGCGACGAGGCGGGGGAAGATAACTCCGCTGAGGGTGGACCCCGCTGAATCTGGTTGGAAGACGCAGCCTAACTCAGCACGGCCAACATTATCGCCACGAAGTGCGCGGCAAACGCCAGCACCGTGAAGGCATGGAAGAGCTCATGGAAGCCGAAGTGCTGGACGCTGAAGTTCGGCTTCTTGAGGGCGTAGAACACCGCACCTGCGATGTATAGCGCGCCGCCGACGCAGATGAGCATTGCTGCCGGAGCGTTGGCTGCGAAGAACTGGGGCAGGTAGAACAGTGCTCCGCAGCCCAGCGCGATGTACACCGGTACGTAAAGCCACCGCGGAGCGTGTGTCCACAGAATCCGGAAGAGAACGCCAACTATGGCTCCGGACCACACCAGCCATAGCAAGGTCAGGGCCTGTGGGCGATCCAGCAAAGACCATGCCAACGGTGTGTAGCTGCCGGCAATCACCAGCATGATGTTGGTGTGGTCCAGCCGTTTGAGCAGCATTCTGACCTTGGGGGACCAGTTTCCGCGATGATAAACGGCGCTGACTCCAAACAGCAGGAAGCCCGTTACGGCATAGATGGCTGAGGTGATCTTGCGGTCCGGAGTAGGGGCAACAGTCACCAGGACGATCCCTGCAGCGAGTGCAAAAGGAGCGGCGACGGCGTGGATCCAGCCACGCCAGAGGGGCTTGGTTTCGAGGAGCTCAGCCATGGGACAAGAATAACTTACGTTTCGGTAAGTTACCCAGTGGTAACAAATAGTGGATCGGAATTTGACCGGCGACTGCACCGGCCCGGCAGTTCGGGACGGTAGCCTTGGATGTGCGCCGTCGTCGTACAAGCAAGGAAGTCAGGTGAGAGTCCGGTGGAGCTGCCCGGTTTCCTCTATGGCTTCTATGAGCGCAAGCTGCTGCGCTCTCTCAAGCAAGACAGAATCCCGCGCCACATCGGCGTCATGGTGGACGGAAACCGTCGATGGGCCCGGCAGTTCAATGCCCCCACCAGTCAAGGACACCAAGCAGGCGCGGACAAGATCCACGAATTCCTCGGCTGGTGCCAGGAACTCGGCGTCAAAGTAGTAACCCTCTACATGCTCTCCACGGACAATATGAGCCGATCCGGTGAAGAACTGGACCTCCTCATGGGCATCATCGCGAACACCATGGACCGGCTCGACGAAGACGTGGACGTCTCTGTTCACGCCATGGGCGCGCCGGAACTCCTGCCTGACTACCTCGCTGAGCGCCTCAACAAACTGACCGCCCGCACCCCGATTCACGAAAAAATCCATGTGAACGTGGCAGTGGGCTACGGCGGGCGCCGTGAAATCGTCGACGCCGTACGGGAACTTCTGCACGACGCCGAGGCCAAAGGACGCACCATGTCCGAGGTTGCAGATGAACTTTCGGTGGACGACATCTCCAGGTTCCTCTACACCCGCGGCCAACCCGATCCTGACCTCGTCATCCGTACATCAGGCGAGCAACGGCTCTCAGGCTTCCTCATGTGGCAAAGCGCCTACAGCGAGTTCTACTTCTGCGAAGCCCTCTGGCCTGCCTTCCGGAAGGTTGATTTCCTCCGCGCGCTCAGGGACTATGCCGGACGCCAGCGGCGATTCGGCGCGTAAGCGAACCCCGGTTTACCAAAATTTAACGATCCGGACATGCGACTTGCCGGGCGCAGATTGCGGAAATGAATGTGCTGAGGATTACGTTAATCCCATCAGCAGGCAAAACCGCCCGCTGATCGGGGAGGCCAGTATATGGAGCGGACTATCGCACCAGTTACAGGGGAGGCCACGCCCGGCCTTCCGGCCGAGCCGCTTCACCATTAGGCCGGGCGAACTGCCCGGGGCTGGAGTCGATGTGGCTATTTCTGAGCAACTGCCCGCAATGGTTTCCGACGGGGAAAGTGCAGCTACCTCTCGCACCAAGCGGGTCTCACAAAAGGGGCGGACCACACCGTCCGCTACAGGCCGCAGCTACGTGATTGATACGTCCGTCCTGCTATCCGATCCACACGCATTGTTGCGCTTCGCCGAACACGAGGTGATCGTCCCCATCGTGGTGATCAGCGAACTGGAAGGAAAACGCCACGACCCCGAATTGGGCTACTTCGCCCGGAAAGCCCTGAGGCTCTTGGACGACCTCAGGATCGAACATGGGGGACTTGACCACTCCATCCCCATTGGGAAAGACGGCGGGATGCTCAGGGTGGAAATGAACCACATTTCCCCGGAAGTCCTTCCCGCAGGATTCCGTGGAGGCGACAATGACAGCCGCATCCTGGCTGTCGCCAAGAACCTGGCCAACGAAGGCCACAACGTCACCGTGGTGTCCAAAGACCTCCCGATGCGCGTCAAAGCCTCTGCCATGGGGCTCCAAGCGGACGAGTACCGCAACGAACTCGTCAAGGACTCCGGCTGGACCGGCATGGCCGAAGTGGATGCAACCGAAGAGGAAATCACCACCCTCTACGGCCACGAACCAGCTTTCATCCCCGCCGCTGCAGAACTGCCCGTCAACACGGGGCTTGTTCTCCTCTCCAACCGCGGCTCCGCGCTGGGCAGGGTTGGGGCAGACAAGCAAGTCCGGCTCGTCAAAGGCGACCGGGACGTGTTCGGACTCCACGGACGCTCAGCGGAACAACGGCTGGCCATCGATCTCCTCATGGACCCGGCGGTAGGGATCGTGTCCATCGGCGGGCGGGCCGGCACGGGCAAGTCCGCGCTTGCCCTCTGTGCGGGCCTGGAAGCCGTCCTGGAACGCCAGGAACACCGCAAAGTAGTAGTGTTCCGCCCCCTCTACGCGGTGGGCGGCCAGGAACTCGGCTACCTCCCCGGCTCCGAATCGGAAAAGATGAACCCCTGGGCGCAGGCCGTGTTCGACACCCTGGGCGCGCTGGTAAGCCAGGAAGTCGTTGAAGAAGTCATGGACCGGGGCATGCTCGAAGTCCTGCCGCTGACCCACATCCGCGGCCGATCGCTCCACGACGCCTTCGTGATCGTGGACGAAGCACAATCACTCGAGAAAAACGTACTCCTCACCGTCATGAGCCGCATCGGACAAAACTCCAAAATCGTCCTCACCCACGATGTCGCTCAGCGCGACAACCTCCGCGTGGGACGGCACGACGGCGTCGCCGCAGTAGTGGAGACCCTCAAGGGCCACCCGCTGTTCGGGCACATCACGCTGACCCGGTCCGAGCGGTCGCCGATTGCTGCCCTGGTGACGGAGCTGCTCGAAGGGGCTGAAATCTAGTCTCTCCAAGTGATGCGAAGGGCCGTGGCCCGGTTCGCCGGGCTACGGCCCTTCGCCGTCGCTTAGACACGGGCCATAGGGACGGTCTGCGGTCGCTGGGCGACCTCCGACGTCCGATGGCCCGCGATGCGCTCCTCTGCGAAGGACCGCAGCACGGCTGGTTCGTCCTGCGGTTAGAGCTTGAGGTACGTTTTCAGCTCTTCGTGGCCTTGGACTTTTAAGGTCCAGTCGGGGCGTTTGAAGGTGGTGGGGGTGAGGCGGACTCTTTGGACCTCTTCCACCTTTTCGCCCCAGCCGTCGCGGAAAATGCCGTTGGGTTCGTATCCGAGGCTGGTGGAGACGCCCAGGGACTGCTGGTTCCAGATGGCAGCCTCGGACTCGGCCACTTCCGCGCCCAGGTAATCGAAGGCGAAACTCACGACGGCGGCACGCATCTCCTTGCCGTAGCCTTGGCCTTGCGCGGACTGCTTGAGCCAGGATCCTGTCCCCACAGTTTTTAGCGTCTTGAAGTTCTTGGCGCCGAGGTCCTGGACGCCCAGAAACTCGTCGTCGTGCCAGATGGCCAGGAGCAGGGTCCAGGACTCAGGCGTGAAATTCGCCCGGCAGCGCCAGTACCACTGGGCCATATTTGGCGCGAGTTCGTGGTCCGGGAGTTCTGCCCACGGCATGCTGAACGGGCTCTTTCCTGGTGGGTGGACGCCGGAACGCGCTGCCGCCACGGCTGATGGGATGTCTTCGTCCAGAACGGGACGGATGGTCAGCCTCGGAGTGCTGAGGCTGAGTCCGAACGGGGGCCAAATTTCTGCCAGCGATGTCATCGCCGTAGCTTAGCGCGGAACTCGCTGCTGCTCAGGCGGCTGGACCGATGTCCCATGGGATGTGGCGGCGGACGTCCGTGAGATTCATCGACTCTGCCAGGAAAAGGTCATCCAGCATGTACTCGTCCACGGCCAGGATCTTGAGCCAGTGGCCTTTGCCTGAGGAGTCGCCGTCCAGGCTTTGGCTGGCCACGCAGACCCCTGTGCCGGCGTCGATCCTGATGAGTGTCCGGCCCGGGTAGATCAGCGGTTCCTGCGGGTCTGAGGGGACGTACGTCCGGCTTGGCGTGACGATTGTTTCCAAGGCCACGCGGCCCTCATGGTCCACCTCGCGCGGTTGTTCAAGGAAGACAGGGTTTGTATCCGGGAACTCCAGGGGGACCGGTGCCTTGCCGGCAAGTTCCACGGGATCGAGTGCGGCGGCGAGGCGACCGTTGCCAAAGGAGGGCTCCCCGTACTCCGCTTCGGGGCGTCGGCGGACCAGGCCGGCGTCGTCATATACCGGTGTGACCAAGTGCGCCGGAAGCAGCCACGAACGGCGGGTGGAACTGACGTAAAGATCATCCCGGGAATCGTTGATGCCGGTGGTGCTGTGCAGAAGCTGGCCGTCAGGGGTCTCGAGGCGGAGTGCACCGGGTCGCCTGAGCCAGGCCCGGACGATCCGGGCGCCGGAAGCGGGCCGCTCAAGGTATTCGAAGCGGAGGGTGGTCCACTTCCATGGCGAAGAACGGCAAAGATTGCGGAATGTGGAGGACAAGTCAAAACCTGGTCCACTTGCACTGTATCGCCCCATATCCACAGTTTACCCAAGCGTTCAAGCAGGGTCGGTGGCCAAAGTTGGATAGCATCCGAAGGTGATCCGACGACTTTCAGACCTCTGGACCGGCAGCCCTCTGGGCTTTTGGCTGGTGCTGGCAGCCTGCCTGTACTTCGTGGCCATGGCCGTGCGGCTGACAGTGATAGATGTCCGGAGCCACCTGCTGCCTAACCGCATCGTGTTTCCGTCGTATGCGGTGGCCGGGGTGCTTCTGCTGGCTGCCGCGATCGTGGCTTCATTCGGTGATTCGCCCACGGAGGACACGGCTGCAGCTGTGCTCTTTGGCGTACCCGGGCTGGGCGTTGTTGCCGGCGGCGCCGTGCTCTGGTTGTTCTACTTTGTGCTGCGTCTCATCCACCCTCCCGGGATGGGCTTCGGCGATGTGAAACTGGCGGGCGTGCTGGGCCTCTACTTGGGCTATCTGGGGTGGAGCCACGTCTTTGCCGGAACGTTCGCGGCCTTCCTGTTGGGAGGGCTGTGGAGTTTGGGCATCCTGATTGCCCGGCGTGGCACGCTGCGCTCGACCATCCCGTTTGGCCCCTTCATGCTGGCTGGAGCGGCGGCCGCAATGGCTGTTGTGCCTGCATGAAACTTCCG
This sequence comes from Paenarthrobacter sp. NPDC091711, assembly GCF_044756605.1. Lineage (NCBI taxonomy): Bacteria > Bacillati > Actinomycetota > Actinomycetes > Micrococcales > Micrococcaceae > Paenarthrobacter > Paenarthrobacter sp. NPDC091711. Next base: position 278,917 of record NZ_JBIVTF010000005.1, on the reverse strand, counting down.
ACCAATGCCAACTGCGGCCAAATTGCAACGCTCCCCGTATTCTCGGTGTTCACCGGGCTGCGTCATGCTTAGCCCAGCGACTCACACGCAACGATTGAACTGAAGGAAAACTGACCATGGGTGCACCCGAATTCGTGCTCAAACTGCGGGAAAAGATCGGCAACGATCCCCTCTGGCTGCCGGCCGTGCGGGGAGTGGTGTTCGATGATGAAGGCAGGGTCTTGTTGGGCCAGCGTGCCGACAATGGTCACTGGACACTCATCACCGGGATGCTTGAGCCGGGGGAGCACCCAGCACCTGGCCTGGTGCGGGAAATCTTTGAGGAAACGGCGGTGGTGGCCGAGACCGAGCGCATCATCGGCGTCGGCGTTGTAGGGCCGGTGACCTTCCCCAACGGCGACGTGTGCGACTTCCTGGACATCACGTTCCGGTGCCGATACATCTCGGGAGAGGCGCAGGTCAATGATGACGAATCCCTGGCCGTCGGGTGGTTCGCGCTGGAAGACCTCCCGGAGATGAGTGCCGGAAACCTTGAAGCCATCAGGCTTGCCACGGAGCCCGAAGGCCCCGTGGCCTACCAGACAGAGGATTAGCGCTACTTACGCCCCGCGTCAGCAGGGTCCTTATCGAAGCCACCTGGCGCCGCCAGATCAGCTTCCAGACGAGCAGTCTCAAGACGCTCGGCCTCAAGCCTGTCAGCTTCCTCGCCACCTACAGCCTCACCGCGTGCCACCATGCCGGCGGTATCGGAAAGGGGGATCTGCTTCAGCGTGATGGCCAGGATCAGCGCGATAGCGATGAACGGAACCAGGTACCAGAAGACAGGGGCCAAGGAGTTGGCGTACGCGTTGACGATCGCATCACGCAACTGTTCGGGCATCTGGGCCAGGGCCTGGGGATCCAGCGTGCTGGTGGACTGCGAAGCCTGCTCGGTGGAAGCACCGGCACCGGTAAAGGCCTCGGTGAGCGACTCGGCCAGTCGGTTGGTGAAGATTGCCCCGAACACGGCCACACCCAGCGATGCACCTACTTCGCGGAAGTAGTTGTTGGTACTGGTCGCCGTACCTATCTGGTCAGCGGGGACTGAGTTCTGCACCACCAGGACGATGACCTGCATGATCAGGCCCAGGCCAGCACCGAAGATGAAGAGCTGGACACAGATCACCCAAATGGGGGTGGAGGCTGCGAGCGTGGTGAGCCACAGCATCGCAGCAATGGTGAGCGCTGCACCCAGGATGGGGTACATCTTGTACTTGCCGGTCTTGGAAATGCGGATACCGGAGTAGATGGACGTGCCCATCAGACCAACCATCATGGGCAGCATCAACAGGCCGGATTCAGCCGCGGAAGTCCCGGAAGACATCTGCAGGAACGTGGGAACGAAGGCGATGGCAGCGAACATGCCCAGGCCCAACGTGAAGCCGATAGCTGTTGCGTTGATGAAGATGGGGTTCTTGAACAGGCTGAGAGGAATGATGGGGTCCTCGGCGCGACGTTCAACCATCACAAAGGCAAAGGCTGCCAGGACCATACCTGCGCCAAAGGCCCACGTGAGGGGCGAATCCCAGCCCTCGTCCTTCTTGCCGCCGAAGTCGGTGAAGAAGATGAGGCACGTGGTGGCAGCGGAGAGGAACAGGACACCAAGGATGTCGATCTTCTTCTCGGCCTTCTTGTTCGGCAGTGTCAGGGTGAACCAAGCGGTGATGAACGCGGCGATGCCGATGGGGATGTTGATGTAGAAGGCCCATTCCCAAGTGAGATGGTCAACGAAGAACCCACCCAGCAGAGGCCCGGCCACTGCGGACAGGCCAAAGATGGCGCCCAAGGGGCCCATGTACTTGCCGCGCTCCTTGGCTGGAACGATGTCCGCGATGATTGCCTGCGACAAGATCATGAGACCACCGCCGCCCAGGCCCTGAATGGCCCGGAAAATCACGAAGCCCCAGAAATCGGTGGCGAACGCGCAACCCACGGAAGCCAAGGTAAACAACGCGATGGCCACGAGGAACAGATTCCGCCGCCCCAGAATGTCACCGAACTTGCCGTAAATCGGCATCACGATGGTGGTGGCAAGGAGGTACGCCGTGGTGATCCACGCTTGGTGCTCCACGCCGCCCAGCTTGCCCACAATGGTGGGCATGGCGGTGGAAACAATGGTTTGGTCGAGGCTGGACAGGAGCATGCCTGCGATCAGCGCCGAGAAGATGATCCAGATGCGTTTCTGGGTCAGCAGCAGTGGTTCAGCTGCCTTCGAGAGTGTACTCATGCGGGGTCCTTCGAGGTTTCAAGGGGGTTGGGGCCCAGCTGGTGGCTCGTGGCCAGCGGTTGGGCGAAGAGTTTACGTGCGGCACTGAGGTTCTGCTCCAGAATCCCGCGGTACGGGCGGGTGTTGTCCTCGGAAAAGAACTGCTGTGCCGTCTTCTTGGAGACAGCCCCAAACAGTGCAGTCGCCGTCATGACTTCAGGGTGGTCCGGATCCAGACCCTCGCGGGCGGCAACGAGCCCTGCGAATTGGCGTTCACGGGCCTCCCCTTCAAGAGTGAGCCGTGCCAGGAGTTGAGGCTCTGCCGTGATGGCGGCAATAAACTGCTGAACTTCGGTGCGGCTGATGGATGAACGCTCCATCAGCGTCACGGTGAGCACGTGCAAAGCTGCGAGGAGCGACCCGGAGATGCTGTCAGGCGTCCGGGAAGGATTCCGGGTGAACGCCTCCAGTGCCTCTTCGGGCAGTTCGTCGGAAAACGAGCCGATCACGGCGTCTTCCTTGGAATGGAAGTAGTTGAAGAAGGTCCGGCGTGAAATCCCCGCCGATTCGCAGACCTCCTCAACCGTGAAACCGCTAAGGCCATGCGCAGCGGTCATGGAACGCGCGACGGCGGTAATCGCCGTTCGCGTGGCAGCCCGCTTGCGCTCGCGGAGGCCGCCGTCGATATTTGCACTATTACTCACAAAGTAAAGTTTTGCACTCTAAAGAAGAAAGTGCAAAAAGATGGCGATGTGCCGTTGCTCATAGTTCCGGGTACGACGACGGCCGGTACCTTTCGTGGGAAAGGTACCGGCCGTCGTCGTACTGTGGGTTTTAGACCAGAGGTCAGGCCTTGTGGGCCGGGGACGTCATGGTGGTGACGTCCAGGGCCTTGTCCAGATCGGCCTCGGAAACCTGGCCTTCGCCTTCGCCGACGAAGCCGAGCTTCTCGGTGGCCTGGCGGATGGTCAGGCCCTCCTTGACGGCGATCTTGGCGATCTTTGCTGCGTTTTCGTAACCGATGTACTTGTTCAGCGGCGTCACGATGGACGGGGAAGCCTCGGCCAGGAAGCGGGCACGCTCCACGTTGGCGGTGATGCCGTCGATCATCTTGTCGGCCATGACGCGGCTGGTGTTGGCCAGCAGGCGGATGGACTCAAGAAGGTTGGCGGCCATGACGGGGATGCCGACGTTCAGTTCGAAGGCGCCGTTGGTGCCGGACCAGGCGATGGCGGTGTCGTTGCCAATGACCTGGGCGCAAACCATGATGGATGCTTCGCAGATGACCGGGTTAACCTTGCCCGGCATGATCGAGGAGCCCGGCTGGAGGTCGGGGATGGCGATTTCGCCGAGGCCCGTGTTGGGGCCCGAGCCCATCCAGCGGAGGTCATTGTTGATCTTCATGAAGGAGATCGCGATGTTGCGCAGCTGGCTGGAGCCTTCGATGAGGCCGTCGCGGTTTGCCTGGGCTTCGAAGTGGTCGCGGGCCTCGGTCAGCGGCAGGCCGGTGTCGGCTGCGAGCAGTTCGATGACGCGCTCCGGGAACCCCGCAGGAGTATTGATGCCCGTGCCCACGGCGGTGCCGCCGAGGGGGACCTCGGCAACGCGGGGGAGTGCTGCGTTGATGCGCTCGATGCCGTAACGGACCTGCGCTGCGTAGCCGCCGAATTCCTGGCCCAATGTGACGGGTGTGGCGTCCATGAGGTGCGTGCGGCCGGACTTGACGACGTCCTTGAACTCGGCGGACTTGCGGTCCAAGGATGCTGCCAGGTACTCCAAGGCCGGGATCAGATCGTTGATCAGGGCCGAGGTGGCGGCAACGTGCACGGACGTGGGGAAGACGTCGTTGGAGGACTGCGAGGCGTTGACGTGGTCATTCGGGTGGACAACTTTGTCACTCCCGGCAGCGGCCAAGGCGCGCGATGCGAGTTCTGCGATGACCTCGTTGGTGTTCATGTTGGAGGACGTACCCGAGCCGGTCTGGAAGACGTCAATCGGGAAGTCGCCGTCGTACTTGCCGGTTGCAACCTCATCGGCAGCTGCGGCGATAGCCTCGGCGAGCTCACCATCGAGCACCCCCAGTTCGGCGTTCGCCAGTGCGGCTGCCTTCTTCACGCGGGCCAGGGCCTCGATGTGGGTGCGCTCAAGCGTCTTGCCGGAGATCGGGAAGTTCTCCACAGCACGCTGCGTCTGGGCGCGGTACAGGGCGTTCACGGGGACGCGAACTTCGCCCATCGTGTCATGTTCAATACGGAACTCAGTGGTGGAAGTCATGGGGCTAGCTTATGGCGATTGGGCGCCGCACAGAAAACCCGAAGGGGAGTGCTACGTGCTCCGGCGCCAGGGCCGGAGCACGGCCTCCTAGAGCTTGCCGATCCCGGAAACGAGGGCCGCGCGGCCTTCATCGAGCTTGTAGGACAGGCCGATGACTGCAACCCGGCCGTCGTCGATGGCGTCGGAAATCACACGTGAGCTGTCAGCAAGACGGGCTGCGGTCTGCTTGACGTGCTCCACCACCATGTCGTTGACGTCGTCCTGGTTGTTGCGCCTGGCCGTCAGGACTGACGGGGTGATGCGCTCCACGAGATCGCGGATGAAGCCCGGAGGCATTTCACCGGTTTCCACAGCGGCCTTGGTAGCCTTCACGGCGCCGCAGCTGTCATGGCCGAGGATCACGATCAAGGGAACACGGAGTTCGCTGATGCTGTATTCGAGCGAACCCAAGACAGCATCGTCAATGACCTGGCCGGCCGTGCGCACCACGAAGGCGTCACCCAATCCAAGGTCAAAGATGATCTCTGCTGCGAGCCGGGAATCCGAGCAGCCAAAGATCACGGCAAAGGGATTCTGGTTCTCAATAAGTGAAGAGCGTCGCGAAGCGTCCTGGTTGGGGTGCAGGGATTCGCCGGAAACAAAGCGTTCGTTGCCCTCGCGGAGACGGCGCCACGCCAGGGCTGGAGTCAGGTAAGTAGGCACGAGCCTTACTTTACGACGCAGACACCGCAGTCCGTGAAACTGTTGCGTGTTGTGGGGCCTACTTTGCGGGGTTCGGCGGGGTTTTAGCGCGAAGAGCGGGCCCCGCAACGTCATCCGTTATTCGGGCGCGTTTGTGAGGGGCGAGGTCTCGGGTCTTGGGGCTTCTCTTTCGCGTGAGATCCAACCCCTCGGCAAACCCCGACGCGTTGCGGGGCCTAAGGCTGCGCTGAAGAAGTCGCGGTAGCCGGCGCACTTGCCGGGGGCGCCTGCTCTGCGGACTTCACGACGGCGGCCGCCAGGGTTGCGAACTCATCGAGTTTTGCCGTGCCACTCAGGACGATGGTGGTGCCGCGGTACTCCAGGACCATGCTGCGCTTTTCCTTGCCGGAATCCCTCAGCTCCCATTCCTGTCCGCCCGCGCTGCGGGTACCCGTGACAGGAAGGTTCTCCGTCTGCTGCAAAACCCACGTGGGGTTCGCCTGGTTGGTCTGGGTCAGGCCGATGAAGTTCTCCTTGGGAGTCAGGAAACCGATCTCCCACGTAGGCACGCCGCTTCCCGTACCGGACTCCCAGCGGGCGTAATTGGGTTTGAATGTGTCGCCCGTATCCGGGGTGACCGGTGTGAATCCCGCCACACCTGTGGCGTTTCGTGCGATGGCCGCGACGTCAACATCAGGCCGGAAACCCTCACCCTTGGGCGCCGGGTTCATCAAAACGATGGGGAGGAAAGCCAGGACACAGACCAGCAGCGCAATGACCATGCCAATGACAGAAGCGTTGGCGCGCTTGGCAGCTTTCGCCGCAATGACGGGTTTAAAGGGGGCATCCGTGGCTGCCTGGGCTGGGTTGGGGTTGGCCGGTGCAGCCTCAGATGGGTTCTCGGCTGCGGGCTTGTCCTGCGTTTCACTCACCCCTCCATGATCCCTTATCCCGGCAGGGAACACACATCCGCCAACCTCACCACAGAGAATAGGGGCCGTGGTCATCCAACGACTCCCGGACCACGTGGCGACTATGATCGTTGATAGAGGAACCCCGGGTTGCCCCGTGCAACCATGTCCGGTCCCGTGAATCGTCACTCGAAGAAGAGGTTCAAGTGTCTCCTGCACCAATGACCCAGCAGTATTCCACGATTTCGCCGTCGCTCGCCGTCGGCATCGACGAACCCGACCGCAACCTTGCGCTTGAACTCGTCCGTGTCACCGAGGCCGCGGCTATTGCCGGTGGCCACTGGGTAGGATTCGGTGACAAAAACAAGGCAGACGGCGCCGCCGTCGACGCCATGCGTTCGTTCCTTCACACCGTCCACTTCAACGGCGTCGTGGTCATCGGTGAAGGCGAAAAAGATGAAGCCCCCATGCTGTTCAACGGCGAGCAGGTTGGTGACGGCACCGGTCCCGAGTGCGACGTCGCCGTGGACCCCATCGACGGAACGCGCCTGACCGCCTTGGGCATCAACAACGCCCTCGCAGTGCTGGCAGTTGCTGAGCGCGGATCCATGTTCGACCCCTCCGCAGTGTTCTACATGGAGAAGCTCGTTACCGGCCCCGAAGCCGCCGACATGGTGGACCTTCGCCTGCCCGTCAAGCAGAACCTGCACCTCATCGCCAAGGCCAAGGGCGTCAAGGTCAACCAGCTCAACGTCATGATCCTGGACCGCGACCGCCACCGCCCCCTCGTGGAAGAAATCCGCGAAGCCGGTGCCCGCACCAAGTTCATCATGGACGGCGACGTCGCAGGCGCCATCGCCGCAGCACGCACCGGCACCGGCGTTGACGCCCTCATGGGCATCGGCGGCACCCCGGAAGGCATCGTTGCAGCCTGTGCCATCAAGTCACTCGGCGGTGTCATCCAAGGCCGCCTGTGGCCGACGTCGGACGAAGAGAAGCAGAAGGCCATCGACGCCGGACACGACCTCGACCGCGTCCTGTCCACCAACGACCTCGTCACCTCGGACAACTGCTACTTCGCAGCAACCGGCATCACCGACGGCGACCTCCTCCACGGCGTGCGCTACCAGAAGGACCGCGTCATGACGCAGTCCATCGTGATGCGCTCCAAGTCCGGGACGGTCCGCTTCGTCGAGGCTGAGCACCACGCATCCAAGTGGGAGACCTACGCGCGCAAGCCGTAACCCCTAGGCAGCTAACAGAAGGACGGCGAGCATCGCTCGGCGGCTATCTCCTCGTACCTCGTCGATTTGATGCCGCTTTCGCGATACTCGCCGTCCTTCTCTGTGTCGTGCCAAGTTCGGCTTCGCGCTGATAAGGGCTGGAGGGGCCTAGCGGAGCTTGTCCCGGAGGCTTCTCGCTAATTGGTAGGCGCCGTATCGGAGCTTGTTGGTCGGGAGGTCCCAGGTGCCGGGGTAGGACACTTCGCGGCCGCCGAAGGACTTCTTGAAGGCCGTGAAGCCCGCCCATTTGTGGTCCGGCTGGTCCTCGGGAGCCACGCCCCAGAGGTCCACGTGCTTGAGGCCTTTCTCCTTGGCATCGGCCATCAGGGTCACCAGGAGAGGGATGCCAGCGCTGAGCTTGCGGTGGGTGTCGTCCAGGGCCGCGTGGGCGTACACACGGGTGTCCGCGGAGTCGTAGGCGAAAGCAGCAGCTATCGCTTCGCCCTCCAGCTCAGCGATGAACAGTGTGCCTGCGCCCGAGGGGAGCAACGAGGCCGCCACTTGCGTGAGGTACTCATCGCTTTGGGGCTTGAAGCCGTTCCGGGCAGCTGTCAGGTGGAGGAAATGCAGGAGAATGTTGATGTCCGCCGGATCCTGGGACGCGCGGAAGGTTACGCCCTTCTTATGGATGTTCCGGTAGAGGTTTCTGTTGGTCGGTTTCATGCCGGCCAGGACGTCCTTGAAGTCTCCTTCAAGATCCACAATCCAGCTGAGCTCCGGTTGCTGGTTGACCGGTGCCGGGCGTAAGCCACGCGCGCGGAGGAGGGTGCCGGCGTCGGGCGCTCCAAAGCCTGCCGCGGCAGGCTCCATGCGAACGAAGACCGCGCGCTCCTTTTTGGCCAGGGCAACCAATGCCGCAGTGGCGGCGTCGAAAGCTTCCACGGACTCGGCCACGGGGCCGTAGGGCGCATAAATGACCTTGCCGGCCGGGTTCTTCTCCTCAACGGCAAGGAAGCTCCATCCGGGTCCGGACTGCTCATGGACGCGGCGTCCCAAGGAACGCTGGACAGCCGCCCACGCGGGCGTTTGCAGGAAAAACTCCATGGATCAGTTCCCCAGGCCCGTGGTCACTGCGAAGGCAACACTGACGTCCGTGGCATCCTGCACGGGGTGAACATTGACGGGCGCTTCGATGTCCGGGATGAACGCGGCGGCGCCCCGCTCAAGCCGGAGGTCGCTTTTGGGGGAATCGAGCAACACCGAACCGGAGACCACCACGACGACGGCCGGCCCGGATTGTGCCAGGGGCACCGGCTCGGCGCCCGGGCCAAGCTCAATACGCTGGAGCTGGAATTCCTTGAACGGCGGGCGGTACAGTTCCTGCCCGAATTCCGTCCCGCTGAGCTGGACACGCGGCACTCCCAGAGCTTCGAAGCGAACGGTCCGGAGAAGCTCAGGAACGTCCAGGTGCTTGGTGGTGAGGCCGCCGCGCAGCACGTTGTCCGAGGAAGCCATGACCTCCACACCCAAACCGTGGAGGTAGGCGTGGATGTTCCCGGCCGGCAGGTATACGGCCTCGCCGGGCTCCAGGGACAGGTGGTTGAGAAGGAGCGATATGAGGACGCCGGGATCGCCGGGGAAGGCCTCATTGATGTCCAGCATCGCAGCGAGCACCTCACGGTGCGGTTCCAACGGCGCGCCGGCAGAGAATACGGCCACTACTTCGTTGATCGCGTCGGAAACCTGGCTTCCGCCCTCGATCAGGCGGCTGAAAGCTGCTTTCAGGGCAGCGGGTTCGTCGTGGACAGCAAGGTCCGAAATGACGTTGGTGATCACCGGCGGAACAGCGACGGCAGCGGAATCAAGGACGCGGGCCAGGTGCTCGAAGACTGCTTTTGACCCTGCGGGTGGCCGGAAACCGCACATAGCCTTGAACGGAGTCAGGGCAAAGATCATCTCCGGTTTGTGGTTATCGTCCCGGTAGTTGCGTTCTGCCGCGTCCGCGGGGATGCCGGCAGCGTTCTCGCGGGCGAAGCCCTCCCTCGCCTGGTCCAGGCTCGGGTGCACCTGCAGGGACAGGGGCTGAGCGGCAGCCAGGAACTTGGTGAGGAACGGCAGTCGTGGCCCGAACTCGGCGATGCTTTCCGAGCCCAGGCAGCGCACGGGATCCGCGGCGATCAAGGCGTCGAGCGGCTGAGTGACCCCGTTGGGGTGGACGGCTGTGGAGGGGGAGTCCGGGTGGGCTCCGATCCACATTTCGGCCTCGGGACCACCCGGTGCCGGCCGCCCCAGCAACTCGGCGATCGCCGTCGTCGAACCCCACGCATAGGGTCGCAAAACATTTTCAATCTGGTACACGAAAGAAAGTCCTTATCGTCGCGCTGAACGTGAGGGCGGAAGGCAGCTTAGAGCGGTGCGCACTGTCCGTTGGTGGCCACAAGGTCTCGGATGCCTTGCTCATCGCCTTGGGCCTTGAGGCCGTTGAGCAACTCGATGGTGATGGGCGTGCCGTCGGGTGTAGTGGTCACCGGGGTGAAGTCGGACGACGGCGACGGCAACTGACCCGCTGTTACGGACCCGGCCAGCGGACCGGCGGCCATGACGGCCCCGGCAGCTGCACCGTTATAGGAGACGACGGCGTCACTGGCCTTGGGAGTATTGGACGACGCCAGTGTTTCCTGGACCTTGGAGTGGATCAGGTCAAAGTCCGGCACAGTGGAGAAGGACGCGTCAAAGTCCGGGGGGCCGATAGTGAGGCGCTTGACCGGCTGATTCTTGGACTTCAAGGCAAGATCCACGAAGCTGCCCAGCTGGTTGGAGGAAATGTTGGAGTCAACCACTTTGGTGCCGGCGTTGGCGATGTCCTCGAACTTTGTGAGGAGGGTGGCGGGGTCCAACTGCTTGAGCATGGCCTGCTGCACGCACTGCTGGCGTGCAATGCGGGCGTAGTCATCCACGAATTCGCGGGAACGTCCGTACCACAGGGCCTGGAAGCCATTAAGGTGCTGATCACCTGCCGGGATCCAGCCATCAGGCATGCCGTGAATTCCGTTGGCCTCGTCAGTGACCGGACCACTAATGGGTACCCAGCCTCCGGCCTTGATACCGATGCCACCCATGGCATCAATGAGTTTCGCGAAGCCGTCCATGTCCACCAGGACATAAGCCTGGACGGTGATGCCCAAGGTGCCGGACACAGCTTCGAGCGTGGCCTGCGCACCAGGATCGGCAACTCCCGGGTAGAGATCCTGGTAGTTGTTGGTGACCTCGGTGTTGACGGCGTTGATGAGGCACTCGTCGCCGCAGTTGTAGCCGTCCGGGTAGATCTTGCGCATGGGCGAACCCTCGCTGAACTGCGCATTCTGAAGGTTGCGGGGGACGGAGATGATGGCACTCTCGCCTGTTTTCGCATCGACGCTGATGACGGAGAGGCTGTCCGGACGGCGGCCGGTCCGATCGTCCCCGGCGTCGCCGCCCATCATGAGGAAGTTGTAGCGCCCGTCCACGGGATCAATGGCGGGACCGGCATTGAAGATGCTGCCGATCGCATTCCGGCTCACGTTCAGGACGTAAGCGAGATAGCCCAGGGATCCGCTGCCAATGACCGTGCATACTGCCAGGACCACGGCGATGATGGGGCGCATTCCCGGTGCCAGGAGTGCAGGCCTGATGATCCGCAGAGTATTGAGGAACAGGAAAGCCCATCCCAAGGCCAAGGCCACCAGGATCACAATGATGAACAACGAGCCCACGGGGTGCGTGGCGAGGCTGAGCAGCAAGCTTCGATTCACCAGGGCGATGAACAGCGTGAGCAGGACGAGGGCCCACACCGTGATGGTGACGCGCAAGGCAATGCGGCCAAGTTTGCGGTCACCGGCAACGATTTGGGCGCTGCCGGGAACAAACAGGGTGAGGAGGACCAGCACAAAGGCGCGTTTGGTCCGCACCGGAGCGCTGGCGCCGGAGGGATAGCGGACGGGATCAGTCAGGGCGGCGCCGGGCTGACTCGGGGTCTTGTGCATGGTCATCAACCGCTGCCTTCCTAGCGGGGGCTCCGGGCGGAAGCGTTGGCGGGGGAGAAGACCTCTTCCACTTTGTGGCGCAGGTTTTCGCCCTTCTTGGTGGCGACGTCGTTCAGTTCCTGGGCGAAGGTGAGGAGGTCCGCGCGGAGCTTGGCCGCGAGTTCATCGGTTCCCGAAGCCAGCATGCGAACAGCGAGGAGTCCGGCATTGCGGGCACCGGCGATGGACACCGTGGCCACGGGAACACCGGCGGGCATCTGCACGATGGACAACAGGGAGTCCATGCCGTCCAAGGTCTTGAGGGGAACCGGGACACCGATGACCGGAAGGGGCGTTACCGAAGCCAGCATGCCGGGGAGGTGGGCTGCACCGCCGGCGCCGGCAATGATGACGCGGAGGCCACGTTCGTGTGCCGTCTGTCCGTAGCGGATCATCTCGGTAGGCATGCGGTGGGCTGAGACCACGTCCGCCTCAAAAGGGATGCCGAACTCGGCCAGGGCGTCCGCCGCGGCTTCCATAACGGGCCAATCGGAATCCGAGCCCATCACGAGTCCAACGAGCGGGGCTGTTGTTTCCGAAGTCATACGGTCTCCTCAAGAGTGGTCTGTTCCGGTTTGCGGCCGTCACGAATGATGTTGGCCACCGCGGTAGCGCGCTGGCGGACGGAGTCGACGTCGGAAACCGAGCTGCCAACGAGGTTCACGTGGCCGATCTTGCGGCCCGGGCGGACGGACTTGCCGTAGGAGTGCACCTTCGCAGCGGGCTCGAACGCCAAGGCCATGGGGAAGGCTTTGAAGAGATCCTGGTTGTCGCCGCCCAGGAAGTTCTTCATGACCACTACCGGGGCCAAGGCATCGGTTGCGCCCAATGGAAGGTCCAGGACAGCACGCAGGTGCTGCTCGAACTGGCTGGTGATAGAACCGTCCTGCGTCCAGTGACCGGTGTTATGCGGGCGCATGGCAAGTTCGTTGATGAGGAAGCCAACTCCGACGCCGGGCGTTTCGAAGAGTTCTGCAGCCATGACCCCCGTGACGCCGAGCTCGTTGGCGATGCGGAGAGCCGCCTCTTCCGCCGCGGCAGCCACCTCAACGGAAATGTTTTGGGCGGGCGCGATCACTTCGTCGCAAACACCGTCCACTTGGATGGTGTGAACCACCGGCCAGGCACGGGATTCTCCACTGGGGCGACGTGCCACAAGGGCGGAGAGTTCGCGGCTGAAATCAACCTTTGCTTCGGCAAGCAGAGGGCTCATGGCCTGGAACCAGTCGGCGGTATCCGCGGCCTCCTCAGGGGAGTCAACCATCCGGACTCCCTTGCCGTCATAGCCGCCGCGGGGCGTCTTCAGAACCACAGGCCAGCCGATCCTGTCCCCAAAGGCCACCAGCTCATCAACAGTGTTGACCGCTGACCACTCCGGGTTAGGCAGGCCCAGACGGTCAATGGCAGCACGCATCACCAGTTTGTCCTGGGCGTTAACCAAAGCATCGGGGCCCGGCTGGACGTTGACTCCGGCATCCAGGAGGGCTTGCAGGTGTTCCGTCGGGACGTGTTCGTGATCGAACGTCATGACGTCCAGGCCCTTGGAGAACTCCAGAAGAGCGTCCAAGTCCTTGTAGTCGCCAATAGGTGCAGTGGCCACTGCAGCCACGGCAGAAACGTCCTCACCCTCGGCCAAAACACGGAGTTCGAAGCCCAGGGCGGTAGCGGGCGGAGCCATCATTCGTGCGAGTTGGCCGCCGCCAACTACGCCAATTACTGGAAAAGTCACAAGGTTCAGCCTACCGAACCGGCGGCAGGATCACTGATTCTGCCGCCCCCGCGGACGGTTTTCTGTGGTGCGAAGGGCCGGTATCGGCCTTCTCACAGCCCTCTCAAAGGCAGCGCAAGGAAATCGGCGCTAAAATGGGGTTGGCCCATCGGCCCACTTTTTCAACGGCCATGGAGGGTCATGATCACCACACTTGCAGATCGCATCCGCGGACTTGCCTCACTTTTTTGGCGTGAGGTAGCAAAGTTCGGCGCCGTCGGCGGTGTTGCTTTTGTCATTGACTCGGCGGTTTTCATCTGGCTGTTTTCCGGTCCGATGCACGGCAGCGAAGTGTGGGCGAAGGCCATTGCAACCATTGTTGCCAGCATTTTCTCGTGGGTTGCAAACCGCTTTTGGACGTTCCGGCATCGCAAACAGGCCAACGTTGTTCGTGAGGCCGTCCTGTTTGCCGTCATGAACCTTGTAGGACTCCTGATTGCGTCCGGCTGTGTGTGGTTCGCCAAGTACATCCTGGACCTCAACGACAAGCCGTCGCTGTTCATCGCCGGCAGCGTTGTTGGCCTCATCCTGGGCACTATCTTCCGGTTCTTCGCTTACCGCTTCTGGGTGTTTAACGAAGAGTTGGACGCCGAACCCGAATTCTCGCACGACCACGAGATTATCGAGCTTCACCACAAGTCCAAGAGCGGTTCCGAAACAGGCGCGAATCCTGCAACCGGCGAATTGCCCTCGGTAAAAAACCTCTAACGCTTAGGAACCGCTGACGCGCTCGTTCTCGAGCAGGTGCTCGGTCACGTCCAGCTCCGGATGTACCAGGACTACGGAGCCGTCCTCTTTCCAGGCACCCAAAGACGCTGCGAGGCACTGCTCCAGGCCGTCGGCCGCGCGTACCAGCAGGCGGACGCCTGGCTCCTGAGTGGTCGCAAAACCGTCAATGAGTTCGCCGTGGGGGAGTCCCGCGGTTCCACGTACGGCGGGCAAGCCCGCCTCGGGTTCGTTGTGGGCCATGAAGACGTCGCCGTGCGAACGCACTTCAGCCGCGTAGTCCACGACGCCGGATGGCAGCTCTCCCGGCCATCGCATCGCAAGTGCGGCGAGCGGCACGGCGACCACCGCATCGAAGCCGGCCCCCGCGCCGTCGTCGGGCTTATCCGTTGCCAGGAGATCCGCGGAGGTGGCGTCGAAGACCACCTCCATGCCCAGCTGCCATGCAGCCAGGGCCCAGACGAAGGACTTCCAGTGCGCCGGGAGATCCAACCGGATGGACATCCCGGGTTCGGCGTCGAGTTCGTCCTGCAGCAGGTTGCTTGTCTTGGCTACCCAGTTGTCCAGTACGCGGCCTGAAAGCTCAACCCGCTCGGAGTCGGGGCCATACCAGGTGAGTCGAGGTGACGTTGAATGACCGGATCGAAGGGCGGTCATCAGGTTCGCTGCCGGGATGCTCATGCGTCAATCTTGCCACGCTGGTTCCGCGGCGTCCTTGGGCTTTGTGCCGTGATTGTGAAATGCGACACACCCCAATATCTCCAGTCGTTGGGGCGCCGGGGGTGTGGCGGTAATTTTCCGCGGAAATTCAATGAAAGTTAACCTGAAGCGATCCGCGGCTTCCATTTCCCGCGGGGACACGCGGCGGCGCGGCCAAAAAGTTGGGCGTGGCGCATCCCACGTTTCTACAGATTCTTGATTATTATCCCGGCGCGGCTTGACTGCCGGGTAGTTACACGCGTGTAATTAGTAATCAACGCCGCTGCACAGATAACCGGAACGTCACCGGGAATCGGAAACACATCCAAGCAGCAGCTGCAAAATCAGGAGGGACGCCATGGGGCAAGCGTTGCGTATCCAGGAAGATGCAGTCGTCGCAGAACATGCGTCGGTGAAATACCGTTCGCGGGAAGTACCGGGGGATTGGTACGTGGACCCGGCGGACCCGGAAGCGGCAGACCGATACAACCAGAATGTGCAGCAGTCTTTGGAGGATCAGGCTACCGCCCTCCTCGCCGCACATGAGGCTCTGATTGGTGACCTGCCCGCTGGGCCGGATGAAGATTTGGACGACCCTCCCATGGAGCTGCGTCGTCCCCTCGAAACACCGGGGCAACCCGTGTGGATCGGCCTTCCCCAGGGAGACTTCGATGACGAAGGCGAACTCGGCTGGCAGACTGACGCGCTGTGCGCACAGACCGATCCTGAAGCCTTCTTCCCTGAAAAGGGTGGGTCTACGAGGGATGCCAAGAAGGTCTGCGGGGCGTGCAACGTCCGCTCGCAGTGCTTGGAATATGCTCTCGCCAATGATGAGCGGTTCGGTATTTGGGGCGGACTCTCCGAGCGGGAGCGTCGTCGGCTAAGGAAGCGAGCGGTCTAATTCTCAAGGAAGTGCATGTTACCGCCGTCGTGGTTTCCCACGACGGCGGCAACTATCTGCCCAGAACATTGGCGGCATTGTCGGACCAGACGCGTCCGGCAGATGCCGCCATTGGCATTGATACAGGTTCCACGGATAACTCGCTTGAATTGCTCAGCGAGGCCCTCGGCCAGAGCAATGTGACCTCGTTCCACCATGCAAAGACGGGCTTCGGGGCAGCCGTCCACTCCGGCCTGGAGGAGCTCGCTCCCTCAGGAGGTGCCGCACACGGTGCGGAAGGCGATGCTGGCGGGGGTGCTGCACGCAATACCGCACCGGACAGCAGCGCGAAGATCTCTTCCGTCGAATGGATCTGGCTTTTGCATGACGACGCCGCGCCCGCGCCTGATGCGTTGGCGGAACTTCTCCATGCGGTTGAACGCGCGCCCTCTGTAACGGTGGCGGGCTGCAAGCAGCTTGGGTGGGATAACAAGCGGCACCTGGTGGATGTAGGACTTTCGACGAGCCGCTGGGCTGAACGCCTGACACTGATCGACGCTGATGAAGTGGATCAAGGGCAATACGATGCCCGGACCGACACCTTCGCCGTGAACTCCGCGGGCATGCTGATCCGTCGCGATGTCTGGGAGCTGCTGCAAGGTTTTGACCCTGCACTTCCGGGCAGTGGCGATGACGTGGATTTCTGTTGGCGAAACTGGCTCGCGGGCAATCGCGTGGTCATCGTCCCCAGTGCCCGGATGTTCCATGTGGAACACCGCCCGCATGGTCTGGGCACATCCTCCGCGGCACGAAAAGCCCAGATCCACCTGCGACTCAAGCACACCCCTTGGTGGAATGTACCCTTCCAAGCGGTGGGCGCTTTGTTCGGTGCCGTGGTCCGGCTCGTGCTGAGCATCCTGGTCAAAGAACCGGGATATGGCCTCTCGCAGTTCACGGCCACTATCGCTGCCCTTGTCCGGCCCGTTGCCATTGCCAAGGGCCGCCGCGTTGCGGCCAGGACACGCCGCGTACACCGCTCGGTGGTCCGCGGACTGCAGACGCCTACACGGGAGGTGCGTGCCAACAGGCGCTCCTTGCTGGAGGCGATCCGCCCAGCCGACGACACCGTGGGTTTCTCCGATCTTCTTGCCCCGGAACCTAGCGGGGACGCTGCAGATGACTTCGCCGCACTGGCCACCAATGAACGTGGCTGGGTGGGCACAGGCGCGGTGGCAGCTGCGCTGTTGGCCCTCGCCGCGGCACTCGTAGGGCTGCTGGGACTGCTCCGCTCAGGCACGGTTGCCGGTGGCGGGCTCCTGCCGTTGTCTGCCTCGCCAGGTGATATTTGGGCCAATGCGTCCACGTGGTGGATCTCCCTGGGCGCTGGTCTGCCCGGACACGGCGATCCGTTCGGCTATGTGCTGTGGCTGCTCTCGCTCTTTGGGGGCGGTGACGGCAACGCTGCGATGGTGTGGCTGCTGATCCTTGCCATGCCGTTGTCCGCTCTGGGTGCGTGGTTCGCGTCAGGCGCGCTTACTACCAAACGTCGTTTCCGGCTTGCGGCCGCCTTGGCTTGGTCCGCTGCTCCTGCGCTCCTGATAGCGATCAATGAGGGCCGTGCCGGCGCCTTGGTGGCCCACGTCATGATGCCACTTTTGCTGCTCGCCCTGTTGCGCGCCTCGGGATCCGCCGTAGCCCAGGGCCCGGCGTTGGCGGGCAGGCAGCTCAGCCGTCGTCCTGCCCTGATCCTCGGAAAGCCCGGCATCAACGGAACACCATCGTGGACTGCCGCAGCCGCTGCGGGTCTGGCGATGGCCGTGGTTACCGCCTCTGCGCCGTCGTTGTTGGGGCCGGTGGTTGTTGCGGTGGTTCTGGCTGCGGTGGTCCTCGGGCAACGGGGTAAGACACTGTGGTGGTCGCTCCTGCCAACCGTCGCCTTGTTCCTGCCCTATGGAATATCCGTGCTGGACAGGCCGCGTTCCTTGCTTGCCGATCCCGGATTGCCACTGACGTTCGAGGCAGCTCCGCTATGGCAGCAGCTTCTCGGCCAACCCCTGGCTTTCACTATCGACGGCGGTGTGACCGGTTTGGCGGTCTTCGGTCCAGGCCCTGTGCCGTGGGCTCTGCTGCTGGCTCTCCTGGTCATCGCACCAGTCCTGATCCTCGCTGTTGCCGCTTTGTTCCTGCCCGGAAAACGCGCTGCGCTGGCCCGGGTGTTCTGGTTGGTTGCTTTGGCTACGCTTGCGAGCGGTTGGTTGGTGGGCCATGTGGCCACCGGTGTCAACAACAACGTGATCGTTGGTCCCTTTACCGGCCCTGCCGTATCGGCGTCGGGCATGTTGCTCCTGGGTGCTGCCGTTCTTGGGGCTGAGAAGCTCTTCGCGGCGCCACGAAAGACGCCGAAAGGCTCCCCGCGTCCGCTCCCGCTCCGTCGCGTTGCCTCGGCTGTTGCCATGGCGCTCCTGGTTGCCGGCCCCCTTGCGGGCATGGCTGCCTGGGCCGCCCAAAATGTCCTCCAGCCCACGCCCACTGCCGGATCGAGTGCCGCTTCCCGGACTGCCGAACAGGCGTCCTCCCTTGGCACCCGCCGCCACATATGGCCGGTAGAGACGGGTACATTGCCCGCTACGGCCGTTGATCGTGGACAGGGACCTGAGCGCACGCGAACACTGGTCATCACCAGCGGCGAACAGGGGGCCTTCTCCTCATCACTGATGCGCGGAGCAGGTACCACGCTGGACAGCTTGTCCACCATTGCTTCTGCACGGACCATCATCGGCGCACCGGGACGTGAGGAAATCGCGGACGACGATGCTGCCACGGCGTCCCTGCGCAGGGCCGTCGCCACCATCGTGGCGGGCACGGGCGTGGACCCCCGCGCAGATCTTGAACAGCTTGGTGCCGGATTCATCGTCCTTAAGGCAGAAGACAACGCCGCCCAACTGACGGCCAGCAGGATGGACGCCGTCCCGGGACTCGTGGCCGTTGGCCAGACCGACGCCGGGTGGCTGTGGCGGGTGACGCCTCGTAACCAGGAGGCCGCTACTGCCGCCGACACCGCACACCGGGTGCGCATCATGGACTCCCAAGGCAATCTCCTGAGTACGCTGCCATCCGAGGAAGTGTCCGTGGACGCCACTGTGCCAGCGGGGGATGAGGGCCGAAAGATTGTCCTCGCCGAACGCTCCGATCCCGGGTGGACTGCCTGGTTGGATGGCCGCCAACTGGAGTCCACAACATCCGGTTGGTCGCAGGCCTTCGAGCTGCCGGCCAGCGGGGGTGACCTTGAAATCCGCTATACCAACCCCTGGGCCCTGTGGTTCGGAATATTGCAGGCAGTGGTGATTGGATTGACGGTTCTGTTGGCCGTGCCGATGCCCGCACGCCGCAGCCGAACCGGCATGTCGAGGGACGAAGTCTCCCTCCGTAAGGAGTACAGCAGTGTCTGAGGACCAAAAGAACGAGTCCGGCGAAAGCACTGGAGCCCCCGAGCCCAAGAAGGCCAGGAACTCCGGCAGCCGCAGCTCGAGCAGCCGTAGCTCCAATAAAGGAGTCATCACCGGCGTCCTCTCGGCAGTGGTTATCCTTGCGGCCGGCGGAGGCGCAGTGGCCGCGACGTCAATGGTGCCTGAACCTTCCGGGGGGACCACCATGGACATCCGCCAGGCCGACGTACCTGCCGGCCGTGCCTTGGGTGTTTGTCCCGAACCCGCGAGGCTTGTGAACGGAACCGTGGTAGGGACGGATGCTGACTTCAGTCCGGTGTCCACCACGGCTACCAGTGCCCTGAACGCTGTGGTGCTGAGCAACCCGGCCGGAACGGTGCCGGGGAGCAGCGTGGAATCCCTCGGTGGTGGCACGGTGGCCCGGATCGCAGATTCCCCCACCAGTACGCCGACGCCCACCGTTGGTCCGCCGGTACTTGCGGCAGGCGTCGCGTCCATTAGCCCTGTGACTTCCCCTACTGTGGTGGGCGCCGAGGCCGTTGGGAACGAGCAAGCGTCCTTGGCCGGCAACCTGAGCTACTCGGCCACGGACGGCGATCTCCGGGGCCTGGCGTCCACTCAATGCCAGCCACCGGGAAATGATGCTTGGCTGTTGGGCGCAAACACCGCCGTTGGCCGGACTGCCGTGCTGAACGTGAGCAATGCCTCCGAAACCCCAGCAACGGTCAACCTCGAATTGTATGGATACGACGGTCAGATCCAGGCGCCGGGGGCTCGTGGTCTCCTGGTGGCTCCGGGCACCACCCGTTCCGTGAACCTGGCCGGACTCGCGCCAGGGGAATCGCAACTTGCCGTGCACGTGCGCAGTACAGGTGGCCCGGTTGCAGCCACCATCCAACAGAGTGTGTTGCGTGGAATCGCGCCAGGTGGCGTCGAGTACCTCTCGCCGGGCGCGGGGCCATCGAACCTGCAGGTGATGTCCGGCGTCGACATTCAGGATCCGGCGGGCGTCAAGGCGCTGGCCGCCAAGTCAGGTTTCGCGGATGCCGTACCGGCCCTTCAGATCGCCGTCCCCGGTTCCACTGACGCCGTGGTGCAAGTCAGCCTTTATGGTGCCAACGGGGAACGAAAGATTCCCAACGGGGGAGTGCTGACGGTCAAAGGCGGTACCGTGGCCACCCTCAACCTTGATGGTGTTCCAGCCGGCAGCTACACCGTCAGGGCCAGCTCGGATGTCTCCTTCCTGGCATCATCGAGGGTAACGCGAGGTACCAAAGCGGAGGATGCAACGGACTTTGCCTGGTCGCCGTCGTCGGCCCGTCTCGGTAGCCAGCACCTGGTGGCCGTACCCCGGGAGGGTCAGAGGTTCTTGAGCCTCGGAGTCCCTGAGGGGCGGGGCACGGTCAGCTACGCTCCGGTGACTGCCGACGGAAAGGTGGGCAAGGCCGTTGACGTTGACATGTCCGGCGGGACCACCTCCATGATTGAGCTACCGGAGAAGTCCGGCGGTTCGGTGGTGGCGGGCTACGTGGTTTCTGCCGCGGGTGACCCCGTATACGGCGCGCTGGTACTCGGCAAACAAGGCCGCACGGACGTTTCCGTCGTGGCAATTCAGGATGCGGCCGCAGGACTGCAGAAGGTCCCTGTCTCGGTGGGCTACTAGTCTCGGCAGGCTACTAGCCGAAGCAGATTTATTGGTATCGACGCCGGTAAACCGGGTCCAGCGTCTCAGGAGGCACGCCGAGCATCTCGGCCGTGTACTCCACCACCACGTCGTGGACGAGGTCCTGGAGCTCCTCCCGGCTGGAAACGCCTTGCGCAACCACCCGACGGTACACCGTGATCATGGGTGCCTCGCCGCGACCACCGGGTGTGTAGGAGCCCAACGGGGCGGTGTTACCCATGGCAACGAGCTGCTCAAGGTTGGGCGGAATTTCGTCCACCGCAAAGAGAACGCCGTCCAGTTGTTTGCCCCACATGTCCTGGAGCCGCTCAGCGGAGTCCAGCACCATGTCATCAAAGCGCTCTGCGCGGGTGCGGAATCCGGGGAGATTGGGGAGCATTAGTTCTCCGCGCAGTCCCCGGCCGTGCCGGTTGCGCCGGCGTCGCCGGAATCCCCGCACTTCCGAACCGGCGTGTTCCTGGGCCTGATCGCCATCGGCGTCAGTCCACCGGATAGTGAATCCGGGAACATGTGGCTGTGACTGCATATATCGACTTTAGTCCGGCGGACCCGCCAACGCGACCTCATGGCCTGCACCGCGCCGCGTGACGTGATACTCCGAAGAGTTGCCTCGTCAATACTGCGGTGAGTTAGTGAGGCACGGGCGATCAATGCACAATGTCCGTGCCCAATGGCGCTAATCTGGGATGTTGTGGGTGCCATTCGTCAATGTTCCAGATCAGCCTGCCGCCAGTCCGCGGTGGCCACTTTGACGTACGTGTACGCAGAGTCAACCGCAGTGCTGGGGCCTCTGGCCACCTACGCGGAACCGCATGCCTATGATCTTTGCTCGCAGCATGCCGAGTCCCTCACGGTTCCGCGGGGCTGGGAAGTCCTGCGTTTGGCCATGCCCACAACGCCGCAGGAGCCGGGTCCGGATGATTTGTTGGCACTTGCCAACGCGGTCCGGGAAGCTGCCTCGGCCACTACCGAAACTCCTGCCCGGCAGAGCCACGCGCAGATGGAGCCGCCTGCCGGTACCGAGGGCACCCGGCGAGGGCATCTGCGTATCCTCCGCGAACCGTCCTGACCCGCCCCTCAGCCCCCGGATTCGCGGGCGGTGGACGCAATTCGTCGTCGGGATCAAAACACGTTCTCCGTGCGCGGTAGTCTGGAATCTGCAGATATATCCGCCAGCGGCGCCATGCCGGCGCCACCCAGGGAGCATCATTCATGCCAAAGGTCAGTCCTGAACTGTTGTCCATCCTGCGCTGCCCCGTGACGGGTTCACCGCTGGTCCAAGAGGCCGATGAGTTGGTTTCCACCGATGCCGCTGCGGACGGCGAAAAGCTCCGCTACACCATTGAGGACGGCATCCCGTTGCTCCTGCCACCGGAACTGCTGGCTGCAGCCAACGCGGCAACCTCGAGCCAGCACGATTCCAAGGCCTAACGCGCCTTCTTGAACCACATCCGCACGGTACCCCTAAGGACTTCCATGACTTTTGACTTCAAAGTGGCTGACATCACTCTCGCGGAGGCCGGCCGCCACCAGATCCGTCTTGCCGAGCACGAAATGCCGGGCCTTATGTCGCTCCGCGCAGAGTTCGGCGCCTCGCAGCCGCTCAAGGGTGCAAGGATCGCAGGGTCGCTGCACATGACGGTACAAACCGCGGTGCTCATCGAAACCCTCACTGCCTTGGGCGCGGAAGTTCGCTGGGCCTCCTGCAACATCTTCTCCACCCAGGACGAAGCCGCTGCCGCCGTCGTCGTTGGCAAGGGCACCCCGGAGAACCCGCAGGGTGTTCCGGTGTTCGCTTGGAAGGGCGAAACCCTTGAGGAGTACTGGTGGACTGCGGAGCAGATCCTCACCTGGCCCGGCGCTGACGCCAACCCGGAGTTGGGTCCCAACATGATTCTCGACGACGGCGGCGACGCCACGCTGCTGCTGCACAAGGGCGTCGAATTCGAAGCCGCGGGAGCCGTGCCCACCGCCACCGAGGAAGATCCGGAAGAGTACGTCCTCGTCCTGGACCTCCTGCGCAGGACCCTTGCCGCTGATCCGCAGAAGTGGACCCGCCTGGCTGCCCGCATCGAGGGCGTCACCGAGGAAACCACCACCGGTGTGCACCGCCTTTACCAGCTCGCGGAGCAGGGCAAGCTGCTGTTCCCGGCCATCAACGTTAACGACTCCGTGACCAAGAGCAAGTTCGATAACAAGTACGGCATCCGGCACTCCCTGCCGGATGGCATCAACAGGGCCACGGACGTCCTCATGGGCGGCAAGGTTGCGGTTGTTTGCGGCTACGGCGACGTCGGCAAGGGCGCCGCTGAAGCGCTGCGCGGCCAGGGCTCACGCGTCATCGTCACCGAGATTGACCCCATTTGTGCGCTCCAGGCTGCGATGGACGGCTACCAGGTGGCCAAGCTGGAGACGGTGCTCGCCCAGGGTGACATCTTCATCACCACCACGGGCAACAAGGACGTCATCATGGCCGAGCACATGCTGGGCATGAAGAACAAAGCAATCGTGGGAAACATCGGCCACTTCGACAACGAGATCGACATCGCCGGGCTGGCAAAGATTGCTGGCGTCAAGAAGGTTGAGATCAAGCCGCAGGTCCACGAGTGGGTGTTCGAGGCAGGCACTGATTCGGAGCGTTCCATCATTGTGCTGTCCGAGGGCAGGCTGCTCAACCTGGGCAACGCCACTGGCCACCCGTCGTTCGTGATGAGCAACTCCTTCGCCAACCAGACCATTGCGCAGATTGAACTTTGGACCAAGAAGGACCAGCCCGCTGGAGAGCGCGAGTACCAGAACCAGGTCTACGTCCTCCCCAAGATCCTTGATGAGAAGGTTGCGCGCCTCCACTTGGATGCATTGGGCGTTGAGCTGACGGAACTGAGCAAGGATCAGGCTGATTACCTCGATCTGGACGTTGCAGGGCCGTACAAGCCGGAGCACTACCGCTACTAGGCTTCACTGTTTGCCGATGCCGGCAATACCCAAATCGATGGTGAAAGGCCGGACACGCGACCAGCGAGTCCGGCCTTTCGGCTAGAATTGGGTGTTCAGTAATGCTTGCGGGGGACAGGATGACGGGAACCATGACGGAAGTCGCCACACGGAAAAAGGGCAAGATCCTTGCCATCATTGGAGTCTGCGCAGCACTTGTGGTGGGCGGAATCGGCGTGGTCACGGTGCCCGGACTGCTGGCAGGCTCTCCGCAAGGAGCGGCCGTTGCGCCTTCGCCTGCTCCCACCGTGGAGGCCAAACCCGTGGAGTTGGGCATCACTCCGCTGGACGGCGCTGTGGAGTGGAACCCCGTGGTGGGACCCCAGATCAAAGCGGTCAACGGCAAGCTGAAGGATGTCATGCTGACGCCGGTGGGTGGCGGCGTGTCCGTTCAGGGCCAGACCAGCCCTGACGGCAGCACCTGGACCACACTTGAAGTCCTGAAGTTCAAGACTCAGTACAGCTTTGCCTTCACCGTGGTGGACACCGCGGGCAAGGAAACCAAGAAGTCTCAAACTTTCACTACGGTTTCCGCAGCCTACGAGGCGGACGCTTCCATTTACCCCCGCCACGGCACCGTAGCGGGATCCGGGCAGCCCATTGAAATCAACTTCAGCGAGCCCGTTGTAGACAAAGTTGCCATGGAGAAGCGGGTTGCCATCACCGTTTCGTCCGGCCAGCCCGTGACGTGGCACTGGTATTCGGACAAGAAGGTCAGGATCCGTCCTGAGGCGTTCTGGGTTTCCGGCACCACCGTTACCGTGGACATGAAGCTGCTGGGCGTCGACTTTGGCAACAAGATGATCGGCAACGCGGATGTGGTCTCCACCTTCACCACTGGCCCCCAGCGCGTGGCCGTAGTGGATGACACCACCAAGACCATGAACGTCTACTCCGACGGGCAACTCGTCCACACCGCTCCTGTTTCCCTGGGTGGCGAAGACTGGCTTTCACCCACCGGCTATGCGGTGATCCTGGAACAAGAACGCAAATCCAACTTCAACGCCGGCAGCATCGGCCTGAAGCCCGGAGACAAGGGCTACTACGCCCCGATGGTAGTGGACTACGCCAACCGCCTTACATGGTCCGGCGTCTATGTCCACCAAGCCCTCGAATCGGCGTGGGGTGCCATCGGCCGGGTGAACGTCTCTCACGGCTGCGTGGGTTTGCTGCCTGCGGATGCTGAATGGTTCTTCAACAACATGAAGACCGGAGACGTCGTCCAGATCCTGAACACTGGAGCACCGGCAGTGGAACCGCTGGAAGGCTTCGGAGACTGGAACATCCCCTGGGCGAGCTACGCTCAGCGCTAGGCTTCCTGTTAAGATCGTTGCAGTGATTCTTTCCTGCGCGCTTTGACCCCTTTCTCCAGCGCTGACACCACGTCGGCCCTGCTCTCTGTGCTGCCCTCCAAGGTGATCACGGGTGTCCCTCAAGGGAACCCGATCCTGGGTTCCCCGGCTCTTTCCCCCGGACCCTTTCTCTTCACCTGGAGCACGCATGACCATTTCACCAAGCCTCAGCCCGGACTGCGGCAACTGTTTTGCCCTTTGCTGTACCGCGCTCGGATTCGCCCGATCCGCTGACTTCGCGATCGACAAGCCTGCCGCTTCGCCGTGCCCGAACATGGCGGACGACTTCTCCTGCACCATCCACCAACGCCTCAGGCCCCGGGGGTTCCGTGGATGCACGGTCTTTGATTGTTTCGGCGCCGGCCAAGTGGTGTCCCAACACACCTTCGCCGGAACCAGTTGGACACAGGACCCGTCGTCCAAGTCCTCGATGTTCGCCGTTTTCAAAGTAGTCAGGCAACTTCACGAGATGCTCTGGTACCTTGCCGAAGCCAGGCAACGGACTTTCGATCCCGAGCTAGCGGCGGCGGCGGACCACTTGTCCGAGGGCATAGCCACCACCGCCCAAGGCGAGGCGTCCACGGTCCTGGCCGCCGACGTCGAAACACTCCACGGAGAGGTTCGGGCGCTCCTGATGGAGATCAGCGAAGACGCCCGCGCCTCCTATGGCGCCGACGACCGGCAAACCCCCGACGGCGGCCTCCAGCCGGGCGCCGACCTCATGGGAGCTGACCTCGCGAACCAGCGTCTCTGTGGTTCAGACCTCCGCGGTGCCTACCTGATCGGAGCTAATCTCACTAACTCTGACCTCACCGCCGTGGACCTCCTGGGAGCCGACCTGCGCGGAGCCCGGCTCCACAACGCAGACCTCTCCAAGGCGCTCTACCTAACCCAACCCCAGATCAACGCCGCCGAAGGAGATCGCAACACACTCCTACCCCCACAACTCACCAAACCGGATCACTGGTACTAAAACTTCCCCAGTTAGCGGCTGGTGGACGGCATCCGGCAGCCTGCGTCTAAGCGAAGAATGAGCGAGCAGGCAGAGGATGTCGGCCATCGGCCGATCGTCGGGCCAAGTTTCAGGCTTCAGTGAACGGCAACTTCCTGAGTCGCTCGCCTATGGTGGCGTTCCGCTGTTCGGCTTGGCGCAGTCGGGTGAGTTCGCGGTTGCGCCGTTCCCCGAGGACTGCGCCTATGTAGTCTTCGGGGATGGTGCCGGCCGGAGGGGGAGGGGCCACGTATCGGGCGAGTTCAGATGCGAGCGAGGCCGCCATATTGACGCGCGACGCCGGTGCCATGAGGTAGGCCTGCTGCACGAAAGTTCCGGCTCGTCGGGCGGTGGCATCCGGTACCCTGCCGATGTCCGCCATGGCCACCCATGATTGCAGATGGTGCGGGGCCATGGGCATGATCCGGGGTTTTGAGGGAACGCGTTGCCGCAGGGAGTAGGTGCCTGCAACGATGTCGCCGAGGCGCTTGGATTTGTCGTTGAAAAGTGCCACACCGATTGCGAGTCCGCCGAAGGTCATATAGATCTCCAGGAAGCCGAGGAGCCCGCGGATGAGGGCGTGCCGGAAGCGGATGGACCCGCCGTCGTCGCGGACTATGCGTAGCCCTGTTGCGAGCTTTCCCAGCGAGCGTCCGCGGGTGAGGGTTTCCACAGTGACGGGGACGATGACCACGGAAAACACAACGCTGCTGAGGACCAGCGCCTGGATGGCGG
The DNA here is from genome assembly GCF_044756605.1 of Paenarthrobacter sp. NPDC091711. Classification (NCBI taxonomy): domain Bacteria; kingdom Bacillati; phylum Actinomycetota; class Actinomycetes; order Micrococcales; family Micrococcaceae; genus Paenarthrobacter; species Paenarthrobacter sp. NPDC091711. Next base: position 252,247 of record NZ_JBIVTF010000005.1, on the reverse strand, counting down.
CGTCGTCAAGATCCCGGGAAGCTGTGCTGATGAGGATGATCAGGAGTATTGCGAGGACCACCTGGGAGATGACATCCAGGATGAGGCCCAGGGCCCGCGCGGCAAAGGAGGCGGGGCGAAGCTCGAGGACCACTGCCTCGCCTGTGATGATTGAACTCATGCCGCCCCCAAGTTTTTGCCAATTCCGTGGGCGCTTTGAGTGCCCGCACCAACGAGTCTAGCGGCGGCGGGGCTGACCGCACGGTGGATACAGGCGCTAGGGTGGTGGCGTGGACATTGATGCCTTCTCGGCCGTACATGAGGACAAATGGTCGCGGCTTCATTTCCTGGCGCACAAGCGCAGGCTGACGGGTGCCGAGGCGGACGAACTTCTGCGCCTTTACCAGACGGTGTCCGGGCACCTTTCCCTGATCCGTTCTGTTGCGCCCGAGACGGGATTGTCCGCCTCCTTGTCCGCAGCGCTGGCCCAGGCGCGGACGCGGTTCACCGGGGCCCGCTCGAATTTCATGGAGGATCTGGCGCGGTTTTTCGTCATTTCGCTTCCCGCGGCGTTTTACCGCATCCGGTGGCTGACCCTGTGGTGTGGTCTCGCCTTTGTGGTGGTGGCGGGTGCTTATGCCCTGTGGATTGGCACCTCGCCTGAGGCGTTGAGGGCGGTGGCCTCCAGCGACGCCAGAGTGCAGCAGTACGTGGAGGAAGACTTCATCGACTACTACTCCGAGAATCCTGCGGCTTCCTTCGCCGGAGCGGTGTGGACAAACAATGCCTGGATCTCCGCACAGGCCGTCGCCTTCGGCGTCACTGGATTTTGGGTGCCCTACATCCTGTTCATGAACGCGCAGGGGCTGGGAATCGCGGCGGGGCTCTTCCTCGCAACCGGGAAGATGGACATTTTCTTCAGCTACATTCTTCCGCACGGCCTTATGGAACTCACGGCCGTCTTTATAGCCTGTGCTGCGGGACTCAAGATTTTCTGGGCCATGGTGCGGCCGGGCCCGAGGACGAGGCTGCAGGCTGTGGCCGATGAAGGCCGTTCGCTGATCACCATTGCCATGGGGTTGGTCCTTGTCCTGCTGGTCTCCGGCATTGTGGAAGGCTTTGTGACACCGAGCCCGCTCCCCGTATGGGCCAAGATCACTATTGGCGCGCTGGTTTTGGCTGGTTACTGGGTGTACACCCTGATCCTTGGCGGGAAAGCAGTCCGCGCGGGTGTCACGGGAGACATGGATGCCAACGACGCCGGATATCGCAGCATCGCAGCGTAGAGCTTACAGTTACGTTTCAATCTGGTCGCAGCCGGGGTGGCACCGCGTGTCTGTGTAAGGCCGGGCGGTAGGCTCGAATGCAGACAAGAGAGCCGGCAGCAAGCAATCGCCGGTGGATGCCTACGGAAGTGAACCCGCTGTGAGCGACAAGAGCCCAAAACCACAAGAACCGGACACGGACGTCCATGAGGACCCCAACGAACCGGCCTTCGACTGGATGAAGCCGAAGACGTCCGGTGGCTCTACCGAGGCAACTCCTGCAGCCAACACCGGAGCCGCCCCCGTGGCAGGCAAATCGGCAGCGACTCCCTCAACTGCGACGCCGGCCAACGGCCAGCCTGAGAGCCGAGCGGACCGCAAAGCTGCTGAGGCTGCGGACACCGGTACTGAAACTCCATTGTTCGCCGACACCCTTGCGGAGACCTCCACCACCAAGGCGCCGTCGCACTACTCGGAACCTTTGCCGACGTCGGCTCTCCAGATTCGTCCACCGGACGATGAAGTGGCGCGACGAAATGCAGAACGCGAGCAAGCAGCAAAAGTGAAGCCGATCGGCCCACGGATTTTCCAGGTGCTGCTGGCCGTTTTCTACCCCGTCATTCTCCTGGTGCTCGCCGTCAGGGCAATTACCAGTCCGCTGTTCCTGTGGGTGGAATACAACCGTCCGGGATTCCCCGGCGACGGATATGGCTTCAGCACTGATGACCGCATGACGTATGGTTCGTACGCCGTGGACTACCTCAGCAACTGGGCTGGTCCGCGCTACCTGGGAGGCTTGGTCAACCAGGACGGGGAGAAGCTCTTCACGGACAGCGAAGTCTCCCATATGGCCGACGTGAAGCTGGTCATCCTGTCCTCCTTTGGGGCAGGTCTCCTGCTGATCATCCTCAGCATCATCGCCATCCTGTATCTGCGCAAGCGAAGCAATGGCGGGATCCGGCGAGGTCTGTTTGCCGGTTCAATCGTCACGTTGGTCATCATCGTTGGTCTCGCAGTCCTGGCTGCCCTGAGCTGGCAGCAGTTCTTCACAGAGTTCCACCGGATCTTCTTTGCCAATGGAACGTGGACCTTCTCGCTGGAAGACACGCTCATCCGGCTCTTCCCGGGCCAGTTCTGGATTGATGCGGGCATCGTGATCGGCGCTCTGGTGTTCCTTGCAGCGACGCTGACGTTCATCTTCACGTGGCCCACCAAGCGGCGTCGTGGCCTTGCGGACAAGCAGGAGGCCGCGGACGAGAATGCAGAGGGTTCGGACGAAACGCCTGAGGATGCCGGCCTGTCCAAGGAAACAACGGACGCCACCCGCTAGGGGTGCGCGGTTCCAAGTGCTCCGGAGCGGAGCAGGTGGAGCCGCTACTTCTCGTACAGCTTTTCCACTGCCGCTGAGAAGTCGCTGAGCACCGCGGCCCGCTTCAGTTTCAGCGACGGCGTCAGGTGCCCGGACTCGACGCTGAGCTCGGCCGTGATGAATGCGAACTTCTTGATGGATTCAGCAGCTGAGACGAACTTGTTGGCCTCGTCCACTGCAGACTGAACGGCTGCCTTCACCCGGTCATCGGACGCGGCTTCCTCGGGGGAGAGGACCCCCACCTTGTTCTCGGCGCACCAGTTCGTGAGCCCGTCAGGGTCCAGGCCAAGCAATGCGGCAACGAACGGCCGGCCATCGCCCACAACCACTGCCTGTCCCACCAAGGGGTGTTCGCGCAGCTTCTCCTCCAAGGGAGCCGGCGCCACGTTCTTGCCTCCGGCGGTTACGAGGAGGTCCTTCTTGCGGCCGGTGATGGTGAGGAATCCGTCGGCGTCGAGTTCGCCCAAATCGCCGGTGCGGAAGAAACCGTCAACGAAGGCAGCCTCGGTGGCCTCCCCATCATTGTGGTAGCCCTTGAAGACACCAATGCCCTTGACCAGCACTTCCCCGTCCTGGGCCACCCTGATGGTGGTTCCCGGCAGGGGAATCCCCACCGTACCGATCCGGGACATGCTGGGCGTATTGACGGTGCAAGGCGCGGTGGTCTCCGTCAACCCATAGCCCTCAAGAACCGGAATGCCCGCTCCGTGGAAGAAGTGGTTGTCCCGGAGGCTGAGGGGACTGGCACCGGAAACTGTGTAGCCTACATCGCCGCCGAACAGCTCCCTTACCTTGGGGTAGAGGAGCTTGTTGAACGTGGAATGCTTCAGGCCCAGAAGCCAGCCCGGACCTGGCCCCTCGCCACGGGCGGCGAGGTCCACCGCCGTCGAATATTGCACCGCGGTGGCCGAAGCTGCTGTGAAGAGGGCGGACTTACCGCTCATGGCCGCTTTGTGGTTGGCCCCGGCGTAAACCTTCTCGAAAATCCGGGGCACGGCGAGCAGGAAAGTTGGCTTGAAAGAGCCCAGGTCTGCCATCAGCCCACTGGCGCCGGCGCTATGACCCAGGGTGATGCCGGCAGTCAGGCAGACAACCTGGACCGCACGGGCTAGGACGTGTGCCAAGGGCAGGAACATCAGCGTCCGGGCACCTTCCTGCATGAGGAGCTCGGGGAGGAACGGGATGACGTTCCGTGCCACGAGGACAAAGTTGCCGTGGGTGATTTCGCAGCCCTTGGGCTTGCCGGTTGTTCCGGAGGTGTAGACGATTGAGGCGACGCTGGCCAGGTTCGCTGCGCTGCGCTGGCGCTCCAGTTCGTTGTCCATGACGCCGATCCCGACGGCGGAGACGCTGGTCAGGTTGGGTGCGTCGCCGTCGTGCTCCATCCGGATGATGGTCACGGGGTCCTCGCCCAGAACGGCGGAGTTCTCCACTAGTGCATGGACGAGATCAGCTTTGCCGGAGTCCTCCACAAAGATGCGCCGGGCTCCCGAATCGGCGAGGATCCATTCGATCTGGCTTGCCGACGACGTCTCATAAATGGGGACGGTGACCCCGCCGGCCATCCAGATGGCGAAGTCCACCAGCGTCCATTCAAAGCTTGAGCGGGACAAAACAGCCACAGGATCGCCAGCGTTGAGCCCGCCCGCGATCAAGCCCTTGGCCAGGGCTGTGACATCGGCAAGGAACCTGGCCGCAGAGACGTTCAGCCAACCGTTCGCCGTCTTGTGGGCGTAAAGGTTGCCGAACGGATCCTTGTGGCAGCGTTCCAGGAGGAGGTCCGTCACGTTGGTGTTCGGGTCCGCCTCGACCAGAAGTTCCGTGCTTGCTTCCCTCACTGCTTGCCTCCTCCTAGATCCACGATGGCATCCACATTCTCATCCGCCACTCCTGGTAACTGATGACCTCCGCCGTGAGCACCGGATAGAAGAATGCCGTTGCCAGCACGGCCAACACCAGGACGAGGGCCACTATGTAGAGACCGGATCGTCGCCGCCAGACGGGGTCGCTGCTACGTCCCAGAACCAACCCCAACACATACGTCAGGCCCAGAACCAGGAACGGTTCGAAGGACACGGCGTAGAAGATGAACATGGTGCGTTCCGGGTACATGAACCACGGAAGGTATCCGGCGGCCACTCCCGCAAGGATGGCACCGGCGCGCCAGTCGCGGCGGCCGGCCCACCAGAACAACAGGATCACCAGGGCAATGGTCCCGCCCCACCAAACCACCGGATTTCCCACTGGCAGGATGGCCGAGGAACACGTCTCAACGACGCAGCCGGGAGTGCCCTGCTTGGGGGTCTGGTAGAAAAACGAGGTGGGACGGCCCATGATGAGCCACGTCCAGGGGCTGGACTCATACGGATGGTCGGAGCTGAGCCCCTGATGGAATTTGTACGCTTCAAGGTGGTAATGCGCCAGGGAGCGTACGGAATTGGGAAGCCAATCCCAGCCCGGTGCAGGGTTGGTGACAGCCCATTGCCGATAATAGGCGTCTTTCGAAAGGAACCAGCCTGTCCACGTGGCCACGTACGTGACGGCAGCGACCGGAATGATGGTCACGAACGCGGGCAGGCCGTCCTTGATGATGCCGGCGCTGAACCAGCTCCGGATGCCTGCAATGCGCCGGGCGTTCAGGTCCCACAGCACAGTCATGATCCCGAAGGCGGCGACGAAGAACAGGGCTGACCATTTGGTCCCTACAGCGAGGCCAAGGCAAAGACCTGCAACCAATCGCCACCACCGCATGCCAAGCCACGGGCCAGTCACCAGCTGGGTGGGTGTGGGGCCACCCGGCGAGGCAGCCGCCTGCGCGGCAAGCCGGGAAGCCAGACGACGGCGGCCGTCGTCGCGGTCCATGAGCAAGGCGCCGAAGGCGGCCAGGATCCACAGGGCCAGGAATACGTCCAGCAGGGACGTCCGGGAAAGCACCAGGTGGTGGCCGTCGATGGCCAGCAGGAGACCGGCAACGGCCCCGAGGGTGTGTGAGCGGAACAGCTTCAGTGCAATGAGCGAAACGAGGAAGACCGTCACCGTGCCCGCCAAAGCTGCGCTGAACCGCCAGCCGAAGGGGTTGTCTCCACCGAACAGCCACATCCCGAACGCGATCATCCATTTGCCCACCGGTGGGTGGACGACGTACTCGGGAGTGTTGAGGAGAACATCCGGGTTGCCGGCGATGAAGGAGTCGTTGGCGTTGGCCGGCCAACTGCGTTCGTAGCCGCTCACCACATAGGAGTAGGCGTCCTTGACGTAGTAGGTTTCATCGAAAACCAGGCTGTGCGGGGCATCAAGCCGGAAGAAGCGGAGAATGCCGCCCAGGATTGCCGTAAGGGTAGGGATCAGCCAAAACCATAAGCGCAAAGACGCCGGGTAGTCCCGCCAGCTTTGGGCTGCGCCGATCAGACGTTCCTTCAATGCCGCGGCTGTGTAGGCCTCGGATGGCCGTGCGATCCAACGGTGCCCTTCCAAGCTGCGGCCAGGCGAAACCCGAGCGGTTGAACCGCCGGTGGGCAGCTCATGACCGGGTAGCTCGCGGCCCGGCGGCTCTTGACCGGGCGGGAGCCCTTCGGTGCGGTCATCGGCGGCATCCAGAGGCGTGGCCCCCATGGAGCCCGCCCTCCGCCTGGCCAGTGATGTGCCCCCGGGTTTCGTTGTATCCGACTGACCGCTGCCCTCCGCCGCGCTGTCTCCAGGTTCCGGGCTCGCTGGGGACGCTGCCGGCGATCCGGAAGCGGTGGCAGGAACGGGCGACTGGTTCACCCGCCCATGCTACCTTTCCATCCTTGCTGTATCCCTGAACCCCGCGGCTGCATCCTTGAACCCCGTGCGGTATTAGGCTTGGCAGGTGGACGAACAACGCGGCACCCCTGACGAAGCTCCCTTCAACGACGACCTGGAAGAGGCTCCTTCTGCTTCAGGCGCGACCCCCGGCGTTGGCAGGATTGTGCTTGCGGCAACACCTATCGGCAACGTCGGCGACGCTTCAGCGCGTTTGATCGAGCTCCTTGGCACCTCTGACATCGTGGCCGCGGAGGACACCCGGCGTTTGCATCGGCTGGTAACAGCCCTTGGTGTCGAAGTCACTGGACGCGTCATCAGTTACCACGAGCACAATGAGGTAGCCAAGACTGGTGAACTGCTGGACCACGTCCGCGCGGGCAAGACCATCCTGATGGTCAGCGACGCCGGAATGCCGGCAGTTTCGGACCCCGGATTCCGCCTGGTGGAGGGCGCGGTTGCTGCCGGACTGACAGTTACTGCCGTTCCCGGCCCCTCCGCGGTGCTGACGGCGCTGGCGCTGTCAGGCCTGCCCACCGACCGTTTCTGCTTTGAAGGTTTCCTGCCGCGAAAGTCGGGGGACCGGAATTCACGGCTGGCAGACCTGGCCGGCGAACGCCGCACCATGGTCTTCTTCGAGGCTCCGCACAGGCTCGAAGTGATGTTGCGGGCGCTGCACGAGCGCTTCGGGGCCGAGCGCCGGGTGGCAGTCTGCCGTGAGCTGACCAAGACCTACGAAGAAGTCATCCGGGGCACCCTGCGTGAACTGCTGGAGTGGGCGGAGAACAACGAGGTCCGTGGGGAGATAGCCGTGGTAGTGGGCGGTGCACCCGAACAGGAACCCGGGAAGCCTGAAGACCACGTTGCAGCGGTCAATGAGCTCATTTCCCAAGGCATCCGGCTGAAGGAGGCCGTGGCAGCAGTGGCCGAGGAGGCCCGGGTCAGCAAGCGCGAGCTCTACTCGGCGGTGCTCGCAGCGCGGTGACCCCGTTGTGCACCTGCACAAATCGGCGGCCGTGAGGCAGTGCGTGAAGGCGTAGACACTGCTTCTCGCGGGGCAGTACCGTGGCAGTAATTCAAGCCACTTCCGGCAACGAACCCCAGTGGTGCAATTCTCCAATGCACCCAAGACGAAGGAGTCGCCATGACTGTCACGGTTGAACGCGAAAGCGAACTGCTGGCTTCCGTCCCTACCGGCCTGCTGATCAACGGTCAGTGGCGCCCGGCCGGTTCCGGAAAGACCTTTGATGTTGAGGACCCGGCAACGGGCAAAGTCCTCCTCAGCATTTCCGACGCCGGTGCTGAAGACGGCGCTGCCGCCCTCGACGCAGCTGCTGCCGCCCAGGCTGATTGGGCCCGCACCGCACCGCGCGAACGCGGCGAGATCCTGCGCCGCGCCTTCGAGCTGGTCACCGAGCGTGCCGAAGACTTCGCACTGCTGATGACCCTCGAAATGGGCAAGCCCCTGGCCGAAGCCCGTGGTGAAGTCACCTACGGTGCCGAGTTCCTGCGCTGGTTCTCCGAGGAAGCCGTCCGCGTGTCCGGCCGTTACTCTGCAGCTCCGGATGGCAAGAACCGCCTCCTGGTGCAGAAGAAGCCGGTGGGTCCCTGCCTGCTGATCACCCCGTGGAACTTCCCGCTGGCCATGGCTACCCGTAAGATCGCCCCCGCTGTAGCTGCCGGCTGCACCATGGTGCTCAAGCCCGCCAACCTGACCCCGCTGACCAGCCTGCTGTTCGCACAGGTCATGCAGGAAGCCGGCCTGCCCGCCGGTGTCCTGAACGTCATCCAGACCTCCACCGCCGGCGCCGTCACGGGCCCGCTGATCAAGGATGACCGTCTCCGCAAGATTTCCTTCACCGGCTCCACCCCGGTGGGCCAGGCCTTGATCCGCGAAGCCGCGGACAAGGTCCTGCGTACCTCCATGGAGCTCGGTGGCAACGCTCCGTTCGTCGTTTTCGAAGACGCCGACCTGGACAAGGCCGTTGAAGGCGCCATCGCGGCCAAGATGCGCAACATGGGCGAGGCCTGCACCGCAGCGAACCGCTTCATTGTGCACGAGTCCATCGCCGATTCCTTCGCGGAGAAGTTCGCCGCCAAGATCGGTGCCCTGACCACCGCCCGCGGTACCGAGGCCGAATCCAAGGTGGGCCCGCTGATCGACGGCAAGGCCCGCGACGGCGTTCACGCCCTCGTCAGCGAAGCCGTAGCAGGAGGTGCCACTGCCGTCACCGGTGGTGCCGCCGTCGAGGGCCCCGGCTACTTCTACCAGCCCACCGTGCTGAAGAACGTTGCCGCCGATGCCCGCATCCTGCGCGAGGAAATCTTTGGACCGGTAGCGCCCATCATCACCTTCTCCACCGAGGATGACGCCGTCCGTCTGGCCAACAACACCGAATACGGCCTGGTTGCCTACGTCTTCACCAAGGACCTCAACCGCGGACTGCGCATCAGCGAGCGGATCGAGACCGGCATGCTCGGCCTCAACGCCGGCGTGATCTCCAACGCCGCAGCACCCTTCGGTGGCGTCAAGCAGTCCGGCCTGGGCCGTGAAGGCGGTTCCGAAGGCATCGAAGAGTACCTCTACACCCAGTACGTAGGTATCGCGGACCCGTACGCCGACTAGGCAGGACTGGATCCGGTTCGCCGCTCTCGCAACAAGAACGGCTGACAAACACAGGGGCCCGGCCCCGGAACCACAAGTTCCGGCGTCGGGCCCTTTGCTGTCTGTACCCCAATCAGCGGTCCGGAACCTAGCGACGCTGGGGGAGCAGCCCCTTGAGCCTGCGCCCGGACAACGCAACGGCCCGCGCTGTTGCCCTGCCGAACCTTCCGACGGCCCGGAACGGGGCACCGAGTGCGTGGACCCAGCGGCGCATCATGGATGGCGGCAACCAGTCAGCGCGGAAGCGGACCAGCCAGCGGGCATTGTTGCGCAACGACTCGCGGATGACCGCAACGCGGGTGGCCGCTGCCGGTGCCGACGCACCCGTACGGCCGTACCGCTGCCGTTCGAAGTCCGAGGTGAGGGACGCGACTGCCTCATGCGCGGCGTCGTCGAGTCCTCCAGTGACACCAAGCGCGGAACTGGAGCGCAACCGGGCGGAGAAATGCCGCGGCGTCTCGCTGGGTTTTGATGGCACGCCGTAGTCGGTGGCGAGATCCTGCAACTCCGCCCACGCCAGTTCCGGGGCGGGATCCTTATAGCCTGGGAGGTCGGCATCGTCCGGAGGTTTTTGGCTGAGCCGGCGTCGCCGGAGAACCGTTCTGCTCAGCCTCGGGGACCACAAGAATCCAACAAGCACCAAGACCCCGGCTGCTCCGGCGCCGATGGCCGGCCACGGGTTCACGGCGGCGGAACCGGCGGCTGGCGTATCCAGGCCGGGGAGCGGGGCGGCAGGAGCCGGGGCGGGGGCAGGGGTGGTGGGGACCTCTTTCTCATCGGCATTGGTGCTCAGGTTGCCGGGTACCGAACTCTCCGTGGCGTATTCGGGAACCACGCCACGCGAGGGCGTCGGTTCAAAGGGGACCCACCCCAGGCCTTCGAAGTACAACTCAGGCCACGCGTGGGCATCCCGGGCGTCGACCTCGTACTCGGGGAAGGATCCCTGACCCACAAGGGCCACCGACTCACCCGTGAGGCGGCCGGGCGCGTAACCGACAGCGATCCTGCTGGGGATGCCTTCAGCCCGCGCCATGACCGCCATGGCGGAGGAGAAGTGGACGCAATAGCCGCTCTTCACGGCGAGGAAGTCAGCCAGGACCGAGAGACCATTGCCGTCATAACCGTTCTGAACGGGAGCCTGAAGGGAATAGGTGAACTCGCCTGAACGCAGGTATTTCTGGATGGCCAGAGCCTTCCCGTAATTGCTGCCTGCGGAGGCCGTGACAGAATCGGCCGTTTGCCGCACGATGTCCGGAAGGTTCCCCGGGATCCTCAGAAAGTCTTCAGAAATGCCCTGCGGAACGGCTGTGGCCTGGGACAAGGATTGTGCCGTGATCTTGGGGGCTGCAGAGAAAACCACATACCGTTGCGCGCGGGTGGTGGTCTCCGTGCTCATGATGCTCAACGTGGCCGGATCCCAGGTCCATCGTCCGTTGAGGCCGTTCACGGAAGCCGGGGCAAAAGGAGCTGGAAGATACGGGCTGGTAAACAGTCCCGCGTTGACCGACGTCACGGCGTTGACCACCTCGCCCTGCACTGCGTATCCGGTCTCGATCCTGTCCGCACCCGCCCGGCGCCCGGCGGCCCGATCATCGGGGGCCCAGGTTTCGCCGTCGAAGTTGTCAATGGTGACGGATCTTAGGTACAGGGGAGCGCTGGCACTGGTGGCATACGTGATGCGCCCCGAACCGGTGGGGCTGCGGAGGCTGTTGCCCAGGGTGATCATGGGATTGAGCCCATTGGAAGTTCCCCACGGGCTCAGCCGGGAGCCCTGCGGAAAGGTACCGGTTTCGAAGCCGGGAATCACCAGGGGGACGGTCATGGTCAGGGCCAGCGCCAGGCCCCCTGTCACCACCGAACGCCTGAACTGGCCGGCTCCACGTCCCGAACCGGACTGCAGCCTGGCGTCCGGGGCGAACCAGTGGCTGCACCCGAGGATCAGCAGGTAGCCCACTGCGGCACCGATGAACCCGGCGATTCCCACGCTCTGGGGTTTGATGGTGGCCGGGACCACCATCACCGCCAGGAGACCAATGCCGCTGGCGGCCGGCATGGACAAGGGAACGGCAAGGGCATCGATCAAGATCACCAGGAGGCCCAGGCAGGCGCACATGACAAAAACGATCCCCGCGTTGGGTGCAACAGGCGCGCTCTCGGACACCACCGTCTCCGCGGCCCGCTTGATAAGGCGTCCGACGGCGGTGAAGGTTCCGGTGGTGGGGATGAACCCCGCCAAGCTTTCCTGACGGCAGAAAATGAAGCTAAGAACGCCGGCCAAAGAGGCAAAGGACGCCAACGTGGCGAGCAAGGGCTGGGCACGGAGCGCCCGGAGCGCTGCAAGCGTCAGCGCAACCACCACCACTGTGGTGATCAGCGGCATGAACCAGGCCCAGCCCCGGAGGACGCCATTAAGCGACAAGGCAGCGCCAAGAACAGCCACGGCAATTGATCCAGCCATTGCCCATGGATAGGGCCCTGCTCCCGGGGGTTTCACGCGGGGTGATGGTCCGGACGGTCGCGGTGCGGACCCGTCGTCGGGTTGGACCGGCGCGTTGGGGGAGCCGCGGTGGGACGTGGCCGTCATCGGGGCACCGCCGCTCCACGACGGACATCCATAGCTGCATCGGCTGCAGCTACGATCCCACCCTCATCAAAGGCTGACCAGGCTGCAGTCAAGAGGGTCTTTGAGGTGACAGCGGCCGCTCTCCACCCTGCCAGGCGCAGAATCTCCAGTACTTCGTCATTGTTCCGTGAAGCATCGGTCATCACCAGGGCGAAGGCATTGGCTCCGTACCCGGCCGCGGGAGCAAGCGCCCGCGCCTCCGCGAGAGTCAGGTTGCCCAGCAGGGCCAGCAGGGGGCCACGCAAGCGATGCGCTGAGAGTTTGTCCATCAGGCGGTCGTTGAAGGGAGAATCTGCAGTCTCTGCTGCGGCTACGCCGGGGGAGCCTTCTTTGTGTTCTGAACCGGATTTGTGGTCTGCGTGCTCGGTCCGGTGGTGTTCCGCCCTGATGTGCCTGGGACCGCTGAGCTCCACGGCCGCCAGTGCCTCGGCGATTGCCTGAAGACCGCCCGCACCCGGGAACTCCTCAGCATCCGGATCCGTGGCGGACCGCGAACGGTGGAACGCCGGTCCGCCGAATGAGTCAAGGAGCCTCAGGGAGTAATTTCGTTCCGCCAAGTGCGCGGCGATGGACATCGCCGCCGTAACAATCCACTCAAAGTTGGGACTGGTCACCAAATCCGAGTCTTCGTCACGGCTCCCGAACACGGACCCGTTTCCGGCGGCAAACGCGGAGAACCTCTGGTCAAGGATGAGGGTGGCTTCCGGTGTGGTCACCGACTCTTCCTGACGGACCATCAGTTGGCCATGCCGTGCGGTAGCGGCCCAGTGAACGCGGCGCATGGGGTCACCGTGCCTGTACTCACGGGTCATGATGTCGTCATCGCTGGGATTGGCCCGGATGCGGGTGGCCGTCACGCCATCGTTGCCGCGCGCACCGGCGAGGCCGGTGACGGGAAGTTCGACGGCGGCAGGCGTCACGGTGAGGATGTCGCCGTCGTCAATGGCGTGCCTGCGCAACGACAAGCCGAACGGGTCACTGAACTCAGCCGTGACCGGACCAATCCTGAACTGTCCCCGCTTGCCCGAGCGGAGGTGATATTCGTAGCGGCTGGTGCCACCGGACGCCGATCTGGCCGGAAAACGGAAAGCGGGAGGCTCCCCGAAACGAGGAGGCAACTGCTCCTCCATAATGACCTGCCCCGTGGCATACGAGGAACGGGCAACAGCCAAGCGAACAGTGGTGGTGCTTGAGGTCTCCACCGTGGACGGATTGAACTCCCTGTACACCTGGAACTTGGGTTTGAGCACCCTGACACCGGCAAGCGCAACCAAGGGAAGGAGAATCAGCAAAATGGCCAAGGACAGGAGATCGCGCCTGCCCATGACGTAGGCGCACCCCAGCGAGAGCGCCCCGGCTGCCAGGAGCCCCCAGCCGCGGTTGGTGAATAAGTGCTTGGGAAGCCGATCCATGAGCGCCATGAGGGCACGTCTCCTAAACGCTGTTCCTGTCCCTGCGCCATGCGCCGGGCGGTTCCTGGGCAACGGGCAGGGAAGCGAAAATACCCCGGAGAATGCTTTGCGGTGTATCGCCCGAACTCGCGGCCTTGCGGTCCAAAATGATCCGGTGGGCCAGCACCGACTCGGCCACGTCCACCACGTCATCCGGGAGGACAAAATCCCGGCCATCCAAAGCTGCCGTGGCCTTGGCCGCCCGCAACAATTGGAGCAAGGACCGCGGGCTCGCACCGAGACGGAGGCGGGCGCTGTCCCGGGTGGCCCGTCCAATGGCCACCGTGTACTCCTTGATGGCTGTTGAAACGTAGACCTGCTGGACGGTGGCGATCATGGCAGCAACATCGGCGGCCGTCACCACAGGAGTCACCTTCACCAGGGGCGATGACGCCTGGTGGGTCTCCAACATCTCGATCTCGGCATCCTTGTCCGGGTAGCCCATGGAGATTCGGGCCATGAAACGGTCACGCTGGGCTTCAGGCAGCGGATATGTGCCTTCCATTTCGATGGGATTCTGCGTGGCCACCACCATGAAGGGCAAACCCAGCTGGTACGAGTGACCGTCCACGGTCACCTGGTGCTCCTCCATGCATTCAAGGAGGGCCGACTGGGTTTTGGCCGATGCACGGTTGATTTCGTCGCCAATGACAATGTTCGCGAACACGGCGCCGGGGCGGAACTCGAATTGCCGGGAAGACTGGTTGTAGATGGACACGCCGGTCACATCGGAGGGCAGCAAATCCGGGGTGAACTGGATTCGAGACACCGTGCAGTCCACACTCCGCGCCAGCGTCTTTGCCAGCAGGGTCTTGCCCACACCCGGGACGTCCTCCAGAAGAAGGTGACCTTGGGCCAGGAGGACCGTCAGAGCAAGCTTTGCCGCATCGGCTTTTCCGTCAATGACCTGATTGATGGAACCCAGGATGCGCTCGCTGGCGTCATGGAACCGCTCCGCGTCCATGACGTGCGGCCTATGCCCGTTGAGTCCCGCGCCATCCCGCGGCAGGGGGCTGTACGCCTCGCCCTGGACAGGAGAGGGTTCAACGGTGACTTGTCGCTTGGACTCCATGAATCGCCCTTCAGCCGTGGCCTAGGCAACAGCAATCTTCGCTTAACGCTGTTGGTGGTGGCCGCTTGTCCGTTCCAGACTACCCAGACAATGGCTGCCGCAGACATAGCGCTCCCGAATTTATGTGCCATATGGAATTTAAGGTGCGCACCTTCCTCGTTGCCCAAGGAGGACCGCAGTCCGATTAAGGTGGAAGCATGTGCAACTCCCTCGCCCCCGCACCCTACAGGGCGCCATCCGATGCAACAGAAGAAAAAGATCAGCGTCGGGAATACCCGCCAGCGCCGGAGCCGCTCCCCGTGGCGGTCATGGACAACCACACGCACCTGGACTTCAGGCACGGCCTGATCGAGGTTTCCGTCCGGGATGCGATGGACTCGGCAGAAGCGGTGGGCGTGCAGGGAGCCGTGCAGGTGGGATGCGATCTGGAATCGTCCAGATTCACAGTGCAGGCCGTGGAAGCTGATCCCCGGCTACTCGGCGCTGTGGCCATCCACCCCAACGACGCCCCCGAATACGCGGCCCGTGGGGAGCTGGAATCGGCGCTCGCCGAGATCGAGGAACTGGCCGGCCATCCGCGCATCCGGGCCATCGGTGAGACAGGGCTGGATTTCTTCCGGACCCATGGTGAGGGGCTGGCACATCAGCGGTACTCCTTCCGACGCCACATCGACATCGCGAAACGGCTTGGCCTGACGCTCCAAATTCACGACCGCGACGCCCACGACGACGTTGTTCAGGTGCTGCAGGAGGAAGGCGCTCCGGAACGGGTGGTTTTCCACTGCTTCTCCGGAGATGAAGAACTCGCCAGGATCTGTAACCGGAACGGCTGGTACATGTCCTTCGCCGGCACCATGACGTTCAAGAACGCGGGGAACCTCCGTGCCGCCCTGGCCGTCGCCGAACCAAGCAGGATTCTGGTGGAGACGGATTCGCCCTTCCTTACACCGCATCCCCACCGTGGAAGGCCGAATGCCAGCTACATGGTTCCCTACACGGTCCGGTCCATGGCGGACGTGACAGGAGATGACTTGTCCGAACTATGTTCGCGATTGGCCGAAAATACCCTGAATGCCTACGGATCCTGGGCTTAAGCGGGCTCATTCGACTCCGCTCCCAGAGGTCTCACTGGATACCCGGTATGCACGTTACTTGGTTCGTTTATAACGGATCGGTTACTGTGTTAAACAAATAGCCGGGGTCGGGGAAGGCCTTCGGACAACTGTTCCGGTTCATTCCGGTGCAATCAGTTCAATGTTTTTTGGCGGCGCAGATGCCGGCAGCAAGAGTGGGACCAGGCGTATTGCCTGGCCCTTGCGTTTTGCGGTCGGCATTACTTTTGCGCTTTTCCCCGTGCCCGGATGGTCTGAGAGTAATGGGCGATCGTGATCAAGTTCTTCACAACGGATGGCAAGTTCAGCTTCCTCAAAGTAGGTACCCAGTTGCTGGTAGTTGCAGCACTGGTGGTTGGTGTTGTGGCCTTTGTGGGCAACAACAAGACCGTCACCCTCAACGTGGACGGCAAAGTGAGCTCCATCCAGACCTTCGGCGGCACTGTGGACCAGGTGGTCAAGGCGGCCAAGGTCGAGTTGAAGGACGCGGACCGCGTTTCACCGGCACTCGACGCGAAGATCGACAACGGCTCCGTGGTCAACGTCAACCTCGCCAAGGCCGTGTCCATCGAACTCGATGGCGCCCGGAAGACCGTCAACACCACATCCCCTGACGTTGCTGGACTGGTGAGCGAACTCGGCGTGGCAAGTTCCTCCGAGATCTCCCAGCCCAAGGAAGCCTCCTTGGAAGTGACCGGCTCTTTCGTCTCCATTTCCACTCCCAAGACCATCAGCGTCGTAGCTGACGGCAAGGACACCAGCACCACCACGACGGCGACCGACGTCGCCACCGTGCTCAAGGACACTGGAGTCACCGTGGGCGCCAACGACCACATCTCCCAGCCCGGCAATGCTCCCATCGTCCAGGACATGGTGATCAAGGTCTCCCGCGTGGACACCAGCAAGACAGCCGAAGCCACAGAAGAAGTTCCCTTCGAAAGCGTCAAGAGTGACAGTGCAGAGCTCTTCAAGGGCGAGGAGAAAGTGACCCAGGAAGGCGTCGCAGGATCCTTGGTCAAGACGTTCAAGTTGGTCCTCGTGGACGGCCGTGAAGCCTCCCGCACCCTGGTATCCAGCAACGTGGCTACGCAGCCGGTAGCTGAGAAGATCAGCGTCGGCACCAAGGCCCGCCCCGTCGCCACTCCCGCACCGCAGGCAGCAGCAGCCGCTGCCCCCGCAGCCAGCGGCCCCACGGGCGCCCCGAACGAAGCCATGTGGGACAGGATTGCGCAGTGCGAATCAGGCGGAAACTGGTCCATCAACTCCGGTAACGGTTACTACGGCGGACTGCAGTTCTCCAGCCCCACGTGGCTGGCAAACGGTGGTGGAGCCTATGCTCCCAACGCCAGCCTGGCCAGCAAAGCACAGCAGATTGACATCGCTAACCGCCTCTACGCAAAGAACGGCCTCAGCGACTGGGGCTGCGCCCACGCGGCCTGACACCGCACAGGCGATACGATACCTAGGTGACTGAACCGAATTCCGAACCCGCCGCCGTCGCGCCTTTGATGGGTGCCACAGATATCCGACGGCTCGCCGAGGAAATCGGTGTACGCCCCACGAAAACCCTGGGGCAGAACTTTGTGATCGACGGCAACACCATCCGCAGGATTGTGTCCGCAGCCAACATCGCCGACGGTGAGACCGTGCTGGAGGTAGGCCCAGGCCTCGGCTCCCTCACGCTCGGCTTGCTGGACGCGGCCAAGGCGGTGGTCGCCGTCGAAATTGACCCCGTGCTGGCGGCGAAGCTGCCGGAGACCGTGCGCGCGTGGCGGCCCGGGGCGGAAGAGAACTTCCACCTGGTGCTCTCCGATGCCATGAAGGTCACCGAACTGCCATTGCCTCCCACCGCTTTGGTGGCCAACCTGCCCTATAACGTGGCCGTGCCGGTGGTGCTTCACCTGCTGCAGCATTTCCCCAGCCTTCAACATGGCCTGGTCATGGTGCAGGATGAGGTTGCTGACCGCCTTGCCGCCACCCCGGGCTCCAAGATCTACGGTGTTCCGTCGGTCAAGGCGGCCTGGTACGGGCACATGCGAAAAGCCGGCGTGATCGGGATGAACGTGTTCTGGCCCGCGCCGAAAATCCACTCCGGCCTGGTGGCCTTCACCCGGCACGAGCCCCCGGTAACGCATGCAACCCGCGAACAGGTCTTCGCCGTCATCGATGCCGCGTTCGCGCAACGGCGCAAGACCCTGCGCGCCGCACTCGCCGGTTGGGCGGGGAGCGCATCCGAAGCTGAGCGGTGCCTTGTGGCCGCCGGTGTTGACCCCACAGCGCGCGGCGAGGTCCTGGACATCAATGCCTATGTCAAGATCGCCGAAGCCCGCCACCCCGTGGACGCATGAACCCGGGTAGCCGTAAACCCAGCAGCCTCCCGTTTGTGGGGGACCGCTTCCATGCCCGCACGGTTCGCGTCAAAGCCCCGGGCAAGGTCAACGTCTCCCTGAGCGTGGGTCCGTTGCGCCCCGATGGTTACCACTCGGTTGCCAGCGTGTACCTGGCCGTTTCCCTGTATGAGGAAGTGGCTGCCACCAGCACGGAGGCTGAAGGAATCACCATCAGCATCAGCCCGGACAGCACGCTGGACCTCGATGGCGTGGACATTCCCTTGGACGAGCGCAACCTCGCCTACAAGGCTGCAGCCATCATGGCTGAAATGTCCGAAAAGCCGACGGGTGTGCACCTGGAAATCACCAAACGCGTTCCCGTGGCAGGTGGAATGGGCGGCGGTTCTGCAGATGCCGCAGCCACCCTGTTGGCGTGCGACGCACTCTGGAACAGCGGCCTTTCACGCGAGGAACTCGCGCACCTGGCGGCCGAACTGGGCGCGGACGTTCCATTTTCGCTTCTGGGAGGCACCGCCGTCGGGCTTGGCGTGGGAGACAAACTCTCACCAGCACTGGCCAAGGCACAGATGGACTGGGTCCTGGTCTTCGCCGACTACGGATTGTCCACCCCTGATGTTTTCCGCACGCTTGACGGTCTTCGGGACTCGGAAGCAGCTGAGATTCCAGAACCCGTTGATGTAGACCCCACCATCCTCCAGGCCCTGCGCAACGGAGACCCTGAGACCCTCAGCCGGGTGCTGATCAACGACCTGCAGCGGGCGTCCATCACCCTGGCTCCCCGGCTTCGCGACACCATTGGACTGGGTGAAGCGCGCGGCGCCCTCGCCGGTATGGTGTCCGGCTCCGGCCCCACCATCGCGTTGTTGGCCCGGGACTCTGTCTCTGCCACGGTTCTTGCGGAAGAACTGGCCCACCGCGGACACAATGCCCTGGCCGTTCACGGTCCCGTTCCCGGCGCCCGGATCATCTCCGATACCCTCCTGTAGTACCCCTCACCTCCTGTACCCCCGCATTCCAGCAGTAGAAAGTAGTACCCATTGGCCCACCTGCTTGGCGGCGAAAACCTCACGGTTTCGTTCGCGACCCGCACTGTCCTCGACGGCGTCACCCTCGGCTTGGAGGATGGCGACCGCATCGGCATGGTGGGGCGCAACGGCGACGGTAAATCGACGCTCATGCGCCTGCTCGCCCTGCGTTCGACGCCCGACTCCGGCCGCGTCACCAAACGCGGCGACGTCAACGTCGGTTACCTGGACCAGGG
Organism: Paenarthrobacter sp. NPDC091711; assembly: GCF_044756605.1. Lineage (NCBI taxonomy): Bacteria > Bacillati > Actinomycetota > Actinomycetes > Micrococcales > Micrococcaceae > Paenarthrobacter > Paenarthrobacter sp. NPDC091711. Next base: position 233,316 of record NZ_JBIVTF010000005.1, on the reverse strand, counting down.
CGACGTGCTCGACGGCGACCTGACAGTGGGCGCTGCGATCGTCGGCGACCGCGCAGACCACGAATGGGCCGCCAACGCCAAAATCCGCGAAGTCATGGGCGGACTGGTGGGCGACGTCGACTGGCACGCCAACGTTCATGCCCTCTCCGGTGGGCAGAAACGCCGTGTAGCGCTGGCCAAGCTCCTCATCGAAGACCACGACGTCATCATGCTGGACGAACCCACCAACCACCTCGACGTCGAAGGCGTCGCCTGGCTGGCCCGCCACCTGAAAACGCGCTGGCGCGCCAACCAAGGCGCCTTCCTGGTGGTTACCCACGACCGCTGGTTCCTTGACGAAGTCTGCAACTACACCTGGGAAGTCCACGACGCCATGGTGGACATGTTCGACGGCGGGTACGCCGCGTATGTTTTGGCCCGCGCCGAGCGCGACCGCATGGCCTCCGTCGTCGAAGGCAAACGTCAGCAGCTGGTCAAGAAGGAACTCGCATGGCTCAGGCGCGGCGCTCCTGCCCGAACCGCCAAACCCAAGTTCCGCATCGAAGCCGCGAACGACCTCATTGCCGACGTGCCGGATCCCCGCGACTCCGTGGCGCTGAGCAAAATGGCCACCGCACGCCTGGGCAAGGACGTCCTGGACCTCGAGAATGTGACGCTGGACTTCCTCGACGGAGCCGAGGGACAGAAGCTGTTCGACAACATCACCCTGCGCCTTGCGCCCGGTGAAAGGCTTGGCCTGGTGGGCGTCAACGGGGCCGGAAAGTCCACTCTGCTGAAGCTGTTGAACGGTGAAATCCAGCCCAGCTCAGGCAAGGTGAAACGCGGCAAGACAGTAGTCACCGCCGTGCTCACCCAGGACGTCAAAGAGCTCGACGACGTCTCCGACCTTCGCGTCATCGAGGTCATCGAACGCGAAAAGCGGTCCTTCAACGTGGGCGGCAAAGAATTCACCGCCGGCCAGCTCGTGGAGCAACTCGGGTTCACCAAGGAAAAGCAGTGGACACCCGTCAGCGACCTCTCCGGTGGTGAGCGGCGGCGACTCCAGCTCCTGCGCCTGCTGGTAGGGGAACCCAACGTCCTCATGCTCGACGAACCCACCAACGACCTCGATACCGACACCCTTGCCGCCGTCGAAGACGTCCTGGACGGCTGGCCCGGAACCCTCGTGGTGGTCAGCCACGACCGTTACCTCCTGGAACGCGTCACCGACAACCAGATGGCGCTGCTCGGGGACGGCAAGCTCCGTGGCCTGCCCGGCGGCGTGGATCAATACCTTGAACTGCGCGAAGCCGCGCTGGCTTCAGGCGCAGTCCGCAGTGGCCAGAGTGCCCCGACGGCGGCCTCGGGTTCCTCCGCGTCAGGTGCTGTTACATACGGTGCCAGCGAAGCGGAAAAGCGTGAAGCCCGGAAGGACCTCAACAGGATCGACCGCCAACTCGGCAAGATCTCCCAGCAGGAAGAAAAGCTCCACACCCAGATGGCTGCGAAGTCCGAATCCGGAGACTTCGACGCTTTAGGGGAGCTCAACGCCAAGCTGCAGGAGTTGCTTGAGGAAAAAGAGGGCCTGGAGCTCGAATGGCTGGAGGCCGCCGAAACCCTGGGTGAGTAGGGCGGAATCCTCGGCGCGCTGGACGAAATCCTCGGCGAGCAGGACGAAATCCTCGGCGAGCAGGGCGGAGCTGGTGCGTTTCGCCGTCGCTTAGCCGCCCGCTTCCGAACGCCTGACCGCCGATTACCAACGCTCTCTCACATCCCTAAGGCTTGAGGCGATCCCTCTTGCACATCCCTCGGGTTTGGGGGCGATCCCTCTTGCACATCCTCGGGTTACTGGGCTGGTTCGTAGCCTATGAGCCAGTGCAGCCCGTGGCGGTCCACTACCTGGCCGTCTGATGCGCCCCACGGTTTTGGCGCGAGCGGGTCCACGATCCGGCCTCCGTCGGCCAGCTTGTCGAACCACTCGTGGAGAACATGTGGTGCGGCTGCACCCAGTAAAGACAGCATGGCGCCTTCCATGGCTACCGATTTTTCGCCATCCGCAGCGTCAGATCCACCCAGTGAAACCGGCCCACTCAGGACGCCGTGGGCGATCGCATCAAGCGGCCCGTCAGTCCGGCTGAACTCAGCGTAGGTGTACAAGGAAAGTTCCCCGCCGAAAATCTCCGCGTAGAAGCCGAGCGCCTCACGCGCCGTCCCGGGGAAGCTGACATAGAGCTGCGGTGCCGTCATGACTACATCCTACAAATCATCAAGCACGTGGGATGTGAGAGAGGGTGGGGCTCAAGCAGGTGGGATGTGAGAGAGGGTGGGGCTCAAGGGGGTGGGATGTGAGAGAGCGTTGTGGCTGGCATCCGGCAGCGTGCGTCAAGCGACGAAGGAGCAGCACGCAGAGGATGGCTGCCACAGCGCGGATGGCGGCCCCAACGCGGGAATAGTCCTAGTCCTCGCTGCGGAGCCCGGGCTCTTTTTGCAGCCCCGTCAGGCCGTTCCAGGCCAGGTTCACCAGGTGCGCTGCAACGGCCCTCTTGTCCGGAGTGCGGCTGTCGAGCCACCATTGGCCGGTCATGGCCACCATTCCAACGAGCATCTGGGCGTACATGGCTCCGTCGGCCGCGCTGAACCCCCGGCGCGCGAACTCGTCGGAGAGCAGGTGTTCCACACGGGCAGTGACGTGGGAGAGGAGCGTGGAAAAGGCGCCCTCGGGCTGCGAGGGCGGAGCGTCGCGCATGAGGATCCGGAATCCGTCGGTGCGGTCTTCGATGTACCCCAGGAGGGCCAGCGCCGCCCTTTCCACCAGCACCCGGGGTTTGGCTTCAGTACTGAGGGCCTCGGTGATGGAGTCCAGCAGGATATGGAATTCAGTCTCCACCACCTGCCGGTACAGGCCTTCCTTGGATCCGAAGTGCTCGTAGATCACGGGTTTGGAAACACCGGCGGAGGCGGCGATTTCCTCGATGGTGGTGCCGTCCAGTCCGCGGGCTGCAAAGAGTGCGCGTCCGACACCGATGAGCTGGGATTTGCGCTGCTGCCCGGTCATCCGTACGCGCACTGCGGGAGCGTGGGTGACGTGCTCCGCGGGCTCGGACGCGGCCGCCGGGCGGGGGAGGTCAGTGCGGTTGCTCACGTGACCATCATGCCCTAAGTAGCCTCTGGAGGGGCTGATGCAGGGGCTCACGGAGGGTGGAAGGGGGAGGCTCGGAGCGTATGCGGGGCGGTCAAGTCGCGAAGCACGCGGTGGTCATGGCAAACTAGATTCTTGTGTGTGCATCCCGGTGATCCGGGAAACCCTCCGGGCCGCAAGATTCGGGGGACAAAAGCATGCGCGGTCCGCTCTGGTGTAATGGCAGCACCCCGGCCTTTGGAGCCGTGGAGTATAGGTTCGAATCCTATGGGCGGAACGGTCGGAAAATGCGCTCCTTCTCTGTACCTGTAGCGGCTCTCATGGTGCCTGGGTCCATTGTTGGATGGCAGCGTTCCGAAGCCGGGTTACCCGGGACATACCGAGCAAGGAGAGCCAGTACGTGAGCCCCGAAACCATCGGTCCCGCAGCGGTGATCGTTTTGGCCGCAGGTGCCGGAACGCGCATGAAGTCGCGGACTCCCAAGATCCTCCACGAAATCGGCGGCCGCTCCATGGTTGGCCACGCCCTTCTTGCCGCACGTGCCATCAATCCACTGAAACTGGCCTTGGTTGTCCGCCATGAGCGTGACCGCGTAGCCGAGCACGTCACCGGTCTTGATCCGGAAGCACTGATTGTTGACCAGGACGAGGTTCCCGGCACCGGTCGCGCAGTGGAAGCAGCGCTCAACGCCTTGGATGCCGACGCCGAGCTTTCCGGCACCGTGGTGGTCACCTACGGCGATGTCCCGCTGCTGACCGGCCAGCTTCTTGGTGAACTGGTGGCGACGCACGAGGCTGAAGGCAACGCCGTTACGGTCCTGACTGCCGTGTTGGACGACGCAACCGGGTACGGCCGCATCCTCCGCGCTGAGGACGGCACCGTCACCGGTATTCGCGAGCACAAGGATGCCAGCGATACCGAGCGCGCCATCCGCGAGGTCAACTCCGGTATCTACGCTTTCGACGCCGCCGTGCTGCGGACCGCACTGGCGAAGGTCACCACGGATAACGCGCAGGGCGAGATGTACCTGACTGACGTCCTCGGCTTGGCCCGCGATGCTGGCGGTCGGGTGGCCGCCGTCGTGACTGAAGACCGCTGGCAGGTTGAGGGTGCCAACGACCGCATCCAGCTTTCCGCGCTGGGCGCCGAGCACAACCGCCGCATCATCGAGTCCTGGATGCGCGCAGGAGTAACCGTGGTGGATCCCGCCACCACATGGATCGACTCCACAGTCACCCTCGACGAAGACGTCCGCCTGCTGCCCAACACCCAACTGCACGGTGCCACCACTGTGGCGCGCGACGCCGTCGTGGGTCCGGACACCACGCTGACTGACGTCAAGGTGGGTGAGGGTGCCAAGGTGATCCGCACGCACGGCTCCGGCGCCACCATCGGGGCTAAGGCCAGCGTTGGACCCTTTACTTACCTTCGCCCCGGCACGGTCCTTGGCGAGACCGGCAAGATCGGCGCGTTCTACGAAACAAAGAACGTCACCATCGGCCGTGGCTCCAAGCTGTCCCACCTGGGCTACGCCGGTGATGCTGAGATCGGCGAAGACACCAACATCGGTTGCGGCAACATCACCGCCAACTACGACGGCGAGAAGAAGCACCGCACGGTGATCGGCTCGGGCGTCCGCACAGGTTCCAACACGGTCTTCGTGGCTCCTGTGACGGTTGGCGACGGTGCCTACAGCGGCGCCGGGGCCGTCATCCGCAAGGATGTTCCCGCGGGAGCCCTGGCCCTCAGCCTGGCCGCGCAGCGGAACGCTGAAGGTTGGGTCATCGCCAACCGTCCGGGCACCGACTCCGCAAAGCTGGCAGAGGCCGCGCACGAGCTGACGCCCGCCTCCACATCCTCACAATCCCCGGCAACCACAGAAGAGGGCAAATAGGCATGAGCGAAATTACCGCACACGGCGAGAAGAAACTGATTCTCGCCGCCGGAAGGGCGCATCCGGAGCTGGCGCAGGAAATCGCGAAGGAGCTGGAGACCGAGCTCCTGCCCATCGACGCCTACGACTTCGCAAACGGGGAAATCTACGTCCGTTCGGCTGAGAGCGTGCGAGGCACCGATGCCTTCGTCATCCAGGCCCACCCGGCTCCGTTGAACAACTGGCTGATGGAGCAGTTGATCATGATCGACTCCCTTAAGCGCGCCTCCGCCAAGAGGATCACGGTTGTTTCCCCGTTCTACCCGTACTCCCGCCAGGACAAGAAGGGCCGCGGCCGCGAGCCCATCTCCGCCCGCCTGGTTGCCGACCTCTACAAGACCGCCGGCGCGGACCGCATCATGTCCGTGGACCTGCACACTTCGCAGATCCAGGGCTTCTTCGACGGACCCGTTGACCACCTGATGGCCATCCCGCTGCTGGCTGACTACATCCGCACCAAGGTGGAAGCCGATAACATCACCGTGGTTTCCCCTGACACCGGCCGCGTCCGGGTTGCAGAGCAGTGGGCCGAGCGCCTGGGCGGTGCCCCGCTCGCGTTCGTTCACAAGAGCCGCGACCTCACGGTCCCCAACCAGGCGGTTTCCAAGACCGTTGTTGGCCAGGTTGAAGGCCGCACCTGTGTTCTGATCGATGACATGATCGACACCGGTGGAACCATCTCCGGCGCCGTCCAGGTCCTGAAGAACGCCGGAGCCAAGGACGTCATCATCGCCTGCACGCACGCCGTCTTCTCCGATCCTGCCGCGCAGCGCCTCGCGGATTCCGGTGCCCGTGAAGTTGTGGTCACCAACACGCTGCCCATTCCGGCAGAGAAGCGCTTCCCGTCGCTGACGGTGTTGTCGATCGCACCCTTGATCGCGCGCGCCATCCGTGAAGTGTTCGACGACGGTTCGGTCACCAGCCTGTTCGACGGCAAGGCGTAGCGCCAGACTGCTGATTTGAGCGGGCCATCCGCCGCCTTCGGGCGTGCGGGTGGCCCGTTTTCGTTGGCCGTTTTCAGAAAGAGCGCGTAGCGCTGCTAAACTCTTGGGGATACCTTGGCGAGGGAGAGCACATCCGGTTCGCATTTTGTGGACCAGGGTTGCGGGTCTCCGTTATCGACTGGGTCTGCATCTCCTTCAACACAGGCGGAACGGCTGCTCGGCGGCCGATCTCAGCCGGGCGTAGAAGGTCTCCAGACCTCCGCCCTTGCTGATAGACCAGCCCGGACTTTCCGGGTGCCACAGTAATCAAGGAGTACACATGTCTGAGCAGAAGCTCACCGCAGAACTGCGCACCGAATTCGGCAAGGGTTTCGCCCGCCGTGCACGCATGGCCGGCCAGATCCCGGCTGTCATCTACGGTCACGGCGCAGAGCCCATCCACATCAACCTGCCGGGCCGCGCAACCACCCTGGCTGTGCGCGTTTCCAACGCCCTGCTCGCAATCGACGTCGACGGCGAGCAGCACCTGACGCTCGTCAAGGACATCCAGCGCGATCCCGTAAAGCAGATCATCGAGCACGTTGACCTGCAGACCGTTAAGGCCGGCGAGAAGGTTACCGTCGACATCGCCATCCACGTTTCGGGCGAAGTTGCTCCGGGTGCTGTCGCCAGCCTCGAAGCCACCACGGTTTCCCTTGAGGCTGAAGCAACCCACGTTCCCACCGCCGTCGAGGTCACCATCGAAGGCCTCAAGGCCGGCGAGAACATCCACGCTTCTGACCTCGTCCTGCCGAAGGGTTCCACCCTGCTCACCGAAGGCGACACCCTGGTGGTCCGCATCGCTGAAGCTGCCAGCTCGGAAGAAGAAGAGACCACGGAAGCTGCCGCCGAGTAGTCTTCTGACTGCTTGAGGCTTCCGCCTTTGAGTGGCCGGGCACCCCTTGGGTCCCGGCCACTTTCTTCGTTACCGCCCACACTTCCTGCTGAATCCAAGCACGCTACCTAGGATGAGACCATGACTGACACCTGGCTGATTGCAGGCCTCGGCAACCCCGGCAGTGAGTACAGCAACAACCGCCACAATGTTGGCCAGATGGTGCTGGATGAACTGGCTTCGCGCATGGGTGGGAAGTTCAAGGTCCACAAAGCCCGCGCCCAGGTGGTGGAGGGACGGTTGGGTATCGGGGGTCCCCGCGTGGTGCTCGCCAAGCCCATGACATATATGAACCTCAGCGGCGGACCCGTGGCAGGACTGTGCAACTTCTTCGACATCGCGCCGGACCACGTCATCGCAGTCCACGACGAGATTGACATTCCTTTTAACACAGTCAAGCTAAAAATCGGCGGCGGCGAGGGCGGTCATAACGGCCTTCGGGACATCTCCAAAGCACTTGCCACCAAAGATTACCTGCGCGTCAGAGTAGGGGTGGGCCGGCCACCGGGACGAATGGAAACGGCAGACTACGTGCTCCGGGATTTCGCCACCGCAGAGAAGAAGGAGTTGCCGTTCCTCGTGGACGAGGCGGCTGACGCCGTGGAACTGCTGATGGACCAAGGGCTGCTCGCTGCGCAACAGAAACACCACCCTGCCAAAGCTTGAGCAAATCTTGAGGAAAGCCTGATGAAAGCCTGACAGTCCCGAGGACCTTTAGGCCTACAAACTGCGGGCGCCCGACGGTAGTGTGCATGGTACGCAGGTAAGCGGTGGGGGTCTACCGCGAATGTGTAGCTAAGGATGCGGATGTCGGCGGAGTTGCTAAACAGGAGCGGTGGAGGCGCAGCGAGGGCTGCGGCTCCCGATCTCTTGGGCGGCCCAACAGACCGTCAAACGTGGTCACTGCTGGCACGGAGCCACGATTTATCCAAGGCAGGCAAGCACCTCGAATCACCTGACTCCTATGGAGTGGTCCTCACCGGAGAACGGGGAATCGGCAAGTCCGGCCTGGCCAGGGCAGTGGTGTCATCCCTGGGCCCCAAAGTCCACAGCCTCCAACTACGCAACACCGTAGCCAGCGGCCAGACTCCCTACGGATGCCTCGGCTTCCTGCTGGCCCGCTTGCCGTCGGGAGCCGTGGGCTCGCCAACCGCCATCCTGCACGCAGTGACCAACTTGATCAGGACAGAAGCCGCGGGCCGGGACACCGTGTTCATTGTGGACAATGCTGGCGGTATGGACCCGATGAGTACGGGCGTCCTTTTGAACCTCATGGCCACAGGCACCGCCAAAATCATCGCCACCGTTCAACGCGCCAGCGACCTCCCCGCCGATTTCCACCGGCTGGTCCTTGAAGGAGGGCTGGGTGAGGTCCACCTGAACACGCTCAGCGAGGAACAGACCAAGCAAGTCCTCGGCTCAGTCCTTGGACACTACGTTTCCTCAACGCTGGTGGGCTCACTGCATTCCGCTGTGGGTGGTAACCCCATGCTCCTGCATGCCCTTCTTGAGGAGCAGCGGCATACGGGCAACCTGGTCCTCAACGATTCCGTCTGGACGCTCCGTGACAGGATCCATCTGGAGGGCGCCACGGTTGTGGAGGACTTTGTCCGCTCCAGGCTGGCGCGCGAACCCCAAGCCAGCAGGACCGTCGTCGAAATCCTTGCCTGTGCGCAGCGCGCACCATTGCTGGATTTGGCAGCGATCTTCGGCACCGAGGTTTTGGTGGCCATGGAGGAGTCGGCACTGCTGACTATTGGGAAGACCGGTGACCACTGGGTCTCGCTCCGGGACCCCTACGTGGGAGAAGTGGTCCGCGGCTGGTTGAGCACCCGACGTATGCGCGAGCTGCGGCTCATGCTGCACGGTCCCACAGAGCCTGAACTGCACGCGTTGGCGCCGCAGGATCTCCTGAGCTACGCGGCGTGGATGCATGCTTCCGAAGACGAGCCCGCGCCGTCGCCCGCGCACGCACTTGCGGCCGGGCGGGCGGCGCTGGATGACTACGACCCCAACTTTGCCATCCAATGCACCCTGTCGTTGGAGCCGAAGAACAGCGAATGGGTGCCCGGGCAGCGAGTGAAGGCTGCCGCCTACCTCATGCTGGACCTGCCGTTGCATGCGGTCCAGGCCCTGGATGAGGTGTCCGAGTCCCACATGGCGGCCCTGGAACCGTTGGAGTTCGCGGAAGTCACTGCAGCGAAGTGCCAGGCAATGACGTGGATTGACGGGCGTTCAGGAATGGTGCCGGGCGTGATCGCTGCCGGCCTGGAAGCGCTGGAAGCCAAGGCCGCGAATTATCCGGCAGAGGCCATGACCAAGGCGCGCAACCGCCTCCAGCTCTGCAGCTACGAGTACAAAACCTACACGGGTGAGTACGCGGCAATGATTGATGACTTGGAAGCCGAGCTGGCCAAGGACCCGGCGGAGGACCGCGAACATTGGCTCAAGTCCTCCTTTTTACTGATCGAGGCACGGTGCATGCTGGGCAGGGAGTTGGAGGCACAACAACTCGCTCGAACCGTTTCACGGCACCTGGGGGACGCGGGCCGCCTTGCACAGTTGGAAGAATCGTTCGCCAAGCATGCATTCCTGGTGCTCCTGTTGTCCGGGCAATGGCGCAAGTGCATCGAACTCATGCGCCGCACGCCCTCGGGGTCCTCGCGACTTCAATACCGGGGTGCGCTTACCGAACTGGGCGTCGGGCTCGCGTTCGCCTATGCAGGCAAGCCGGCCAGCGCGATTGAACCCCTGCGATCAGCCGTTGCACAGCTGGAGCTTCGGCCCAGCATGAACATGAACAAAGTTGCCTACGCCGCCACAGCTTTTGCCTACGCTCAATTGGGCAATTCCGTGGAGGCCGGCCGATACCTTGACCTCTACAGGACATGCAGGGGAGTGGGGACGTTCTTCTCCGAATCCGTAGCTGAGTTCTGTGCCGAGATGGCCGGGCGCTGGATGGGGGATCCTGAGGTGAAGCAGCGGCTGCTGGCCCGGGTCCGCAACGACATTGACCAGCAGCGGTTCACCACGGCCGGCATCAACCTTTTCGGGGCCACCGTGGAAGGCACTGATGAGGAATACCGGCTGTTGGAAGACATTGCCGGCCGCCGGCAAGGGCCCTTGGCCAAGATCTCCGGTGACCTCGCCCGCGGCGCACTGACCAAGAGCTCCCGTTCGCTGCTCGCGGCCGCCGATGCCGCAGCATCCCTGGACTTGCTGGTGGTTGAAGCCCGATGCGTGGCCATGGCGCTTGACTACGCCCGGGACGCCGGCGAAACCACGGCGGCCCGAACGGCGCAGCTCAGGCTCGAACGGTTGGAGCATTCTGTCCCCGCACTACCCATCCAGCCACGCAGCGACGCGCCGGTATTGACCGAACGGGAACGTCAGATTGCTAAACTCGCGGGAAAGGGTGTCAGCAACCGTGAAATCGCGATGGATATTGGGGTGTCTGTGCGAACTGTAGAAGGCCATCTGTACCAGGTGTTCACCAAGCTCGGCGTATCGTCTCGGGGCGAGCTCAATGGGCTGCTGTGAATCAAAGCGAGACACTTCCGTAGGCCTGGCATCGGTTGCCCATGCAGGCTGAGCACCTTGTAGGCCGGGACGCGGAACTGGACCTGGCCATGGAGATCTTGAGGCAGGAAGGCGCCGGAGCCGTGCTTCTGGTTGCCGATCCCGGCATTGGCAAGACCGCCCTGGCAGCCGAAATCGCAGCCCGCCTGGCCGGAGAAATGGTGGTGATGAGGGTTCATGGGAGCCCTGCGTTGTCCGCCGTGCCCTACGGCGTCCTGGCCCCGTATCTCCTGGATCTTCCCGTGGAGCAAGCAACCTCGCCCGTGGCGATCCTCCGCGAATTCTGGTCCCAGTTCGAGAGACGCCGTGGCGGCGAAGGGGCGCGCCTGCTGCTGATCGTGGACGACGCCCATGACCTTGATGAAGGCAGCACCCAGATCCTGGCCGAGCTGGTCACCGCCGGATGGGCGCGCCTGGTAGCCACCAGCAGGCCCAGGCCCGGCTTGCCTGCAGCGTTGCTGCAGCTCTGGTATGACGGACTGGCCGAGCGGCTGGAGCTCCACCCGCTGGACAAGGAAACTGTTACGGAGCTGGCAGAAAAGACCCTCGGGGGAGCGGTCATGACCAGTGCCGCAGAGATCCTGCACGCCCTGTCCGAAGGCAACCCCCTGCTGCTTCACTGCCTGCTTGAGGACTCCAAGACTGACGGAAACCTGGTCCGCCGGAATGGAGTATGGCTCCTGACGCGCGAGCTCGCCGGGAGCGGCGAAAGCCTTGCCGAGGTGGTCCGCAACAGGGTCCTCCGGACCAGCGAAGCCGAACGGGAGGCAATGTACGTCATTGCCCTGTCCGAGCCCGTCCCTGCCGCCGTGCTGGATACGCAGGTAGGCCGGGACACCGTACGTGCGCTGATGGACAACCGGCTGGTGGTCTCCTCCAACGGGCCCGGCGGACCGCTGAAGATGTGGCACCCCATGTACAGCGAGGCGCTGCGGCAGATCGTTTCGCCCGCCCGCAGTCTCCAGATCCGCCAGCGTCTGGTACCGCAGTTGCCCGCGGAACCGCCCACGGAGGAGGGACTGCTGCGGATGGTGAGCTGGGCCCTGGACTGTGGCGCCGACGTCGACGATCAACAGCTGCTGCAAGCAGCCTTCCTTGCCGCCAAGACGCTCCAGCACCCGCTGGCAATGGCAGCGGCAGCCAAGGTCCGCTCGGACGCACTGCGACCGCAGGCACGCGCCGTCATGGCGCTGGTCAATTACATCGACGGCGACTACCGCGGCGCCGTCCAGCTGCTGGAAATAGGCTCCGGGTTCCTGGACGCTGACGCATCGGTACCCCTGGGTGCGAGCCTGTTGTGGGCCGCCGCGCGGGCCGCCGCGGGCGACGCGCCGGCTGACATTGTGGCCGATGCCAAGACTGCTGCAAAAGCCCTGATGGGCGAGCGGGAGTTGTCTGACCCTGTACTCCTGGACATCGAAGCGAACGTCCGGGCCTTGGAAGTGGCGGCACTCGCCAACGATGGCCACTACGAGGAACTCCGCGAGGGTTTGGACCGCTTCGCCGATGAGTTCGCAAACGATGGCCGGGATCTTGCGGTACACCGGATCTTCCTGCGTGCCATGCAGTGTGAACTGCTGACGGTGGAAGGTCAGGCCGTTGAGGCACTGGACGCCGGCCGCGAAGCCTTGCTGCTGTTGGACGAGCACCAGCAAGAGCATTTGTACCTCAGCGACTTCGTCCTGCTGCGCTACACCCTGGCCGCCTTGGAATCCGGAGATTGGGAGGCTGCCGGGACCGGCCTTGACCGCTACGCCGCCGCTTCGGCCAGGGGACTCGTCTACTTTGGCGGCGACATCGAGGCGCTTAAAGGCCTGTCATTGCTGCGTCAGGGCCGCTTGGAAAAGGCCGGCGAACTGCTGACGCCCGCCGTCGAAGCCTTGCGGGTCAGCGACCCGCTGCAGCTCCGAAGCCTCGGAACCGCCCTGGCGTTCTACGCGGCGGCCAAATCCGGCAACACCTCGCTGGCACGGCGGTTGGAAAGTGAGCAGGTCCCCGCTGCCGCCGGTGGTGCCTACGCGGAGGCCCTCGCGGAGCTGTTCAGGCTCGCCGGGGAGGAACTCCTCACCACTGGCACGGGGCTGCAAAAATTGCGTGACCTACCGGAATCGGGCCATCTCCACCGGCTACCAGGCATTCTGCTGCAGAACCTGGTGCTCAGGGCCGAGCTCGGGGACGTGCAAGCCATGGAGTCCCTCCGGGAAACGGCGTCGTCCATGGCCGGAAGCTGGGCAACCGGCTGGGAGTCAATGGCGGCGGCACAGCTGAGCGGTGAGGGCCAAGGATTGGTGAACGCAGGTAACCTGCTGGCCGCCTCCGGAATGCCCGGACCGGCCGCGGTGGCGTTCGATAAAGCGGCTGTGACCTTTGACGCCGAAGGCAAGCGCCCGGAAGCCCGGCAGGCAGCCGTACTGCGGGATGTCAGTGAGGCCAGCCTGGGCGACGCCTTGGTCCATGACCCACATACCGAGGCCGACCGGTCCGTGCCGCTGACACGACGCGAGCAGGACATTGTTGCATTGGCTGTCTCGGGCCTCACCGACCGTCAAATTGCCGAGAAACTCATGGTGTCAGTCCGGACCGTGGAAGGCCACTTGTACCGGAGTTACGCAAAACTGGGTATCCGCAGGCGGGAAGATCTGGGCGCTGCCGTCCGTCCGTGACACAGGCACCTGAGTACCCGCAAAACCCTCGCCATACATCCCCGCCCTTGGAATCACGCGGAATTTACCCAATCAATGGAGTAATGCGCAGGTATTTCGTGTCGCAACCAAGTAGTGCCCTGTCCGGGGACTGAGTACAACAGAGTACCGGGGGCGCAAAAGCGGCCTGTTTTTCGAGTACCAACTACTGATGTACGGCAAGTTGCGTCCCGGCAGTATTGATCTTGGAAGAACGGTTCAGCCCCAAGCATCACCGGGATTCCGGAAATCGCATCACCCGCATCGGAGGTCTCTTGAGCCGATGCTCCGGCCACCGATTGGTGGTCCGGCCCTGTACGAAGCCGGCGGCGACAGAGTCTTCTGAGACCGAGACTCTCCCCCCAGCCGCCGCCGGCTTCTAGGCCAGGTACCCGCGTATCGCGGAACCCCAAACCCCTCCCGGACCATGGGACTGCTGCTATTGGAGTGTGCATGTTGCCGGACCCTTGGCTGGACGAAGACACCGTCGCAGCTGGTCTGAGGCAATCAACATTTCCGGATAGAGCGCAACTTCTGGACCTCATCCTTTCGGCCGTACCCTCCGCGTCCACCAGCGGCATCGTGGTGGTGGGGGAGCGGGGTTCCGGGAAGAGCCACCTTCTCCTCTCCGTCAAAGAAGGACTCCCCAAATCCGTGGATGTCCGCACCTTCACCGGCAAACCGGAACGGAGGGCCCTGAATTTCGGGGCATTGGGCGCAATTTCCGCAGCTGAAGCGGACGAGGCCGTAGCGCCGGGGCTCCACGTTCTCAGGGCCCTGACCACTACTCTGGGGCCGGCCGACTACCTGTACAAGCCACCACGTGGACGACGCCGGAGCAAGCGGCATGTTCAACCGGCACGGCCGCAGCTGGTCCTGTTGGTGGACGACATCCACTACATCGATCCGGCCTCACTGGCGGTCCTGCTGCAACTCATTCCCGGCTTCGGTGCCACCCTGGTTGCCACGGCCGAAAGCCGCCATCCCCTGCCGCCGGATCTCTACCAACTGTGGGAAGACGGCTTCCTGGAGCAGTATTTCCTGCCACCCTTTACCTTCAGCGAGGCTCACGCGCTGTGTGAGTCCGTCCTTGGCGGACATGTGCAACGACGTGCGAGCAGCCTCCTCGCCGCCATGAGCGGCTTCAACGTGGGGTTGCTGTGCCTGGCCGTCAACGATGCACGCCGCTCCGGTTTCCTGGCCCGGATTGATGGTTACTGGACCATCGATGTCCGGGCGCGCTGTGACTGGCCCGGCGTGGTTGGGCACGTCCGGGCTGAGAACATCTCGCGCCCGCCGGAAGAGCGCCAGGCCCTGGAACTCATCGCGCTCTCGGAGCCCGTGGCCCTTGAGGTGGTGGAACACCACTTCGGCCGGAAAGCCGTGGAACATCTCCTGGCGAATCACGACATCAGGGTGCTGCCCGGCCAGCCCCCGCTCCTCCGCACAAGCTCGTGGCTGCGAGGAGAAGGAACCCGGCTGTCCGTACCGCGTACCCGGAGCCTGGCCCTCCGGCTGGGTGTGGAGGAACCCGGGCTGACCACCGAGACGGCGCCCACCATGCTGCGATGGATCACGTGGACCCTGGACTGCGGGCTGACGCTCTCTGACGAACTTCTCCTCGCTGCCGCCCCCGCCGCTGACCGGCCATCCACCGCCGAACTTGCGCTCAGGGCCGCTTCGGCAGTGACGGGTGCCGATCATCACGACGAAGCCAGGCTGGTCAGGGCACGAGCGTTGATCGCCGAGGGCCATATCCGGGAAGCAGGTCCGGAACTCCGGCAATTGGCAACCGCGGGCGGTCCCCCTGAAGTGAAGGTCGACGCCGCCTACCGTCTGTTGGCCCTGGGGCTGCTGGGTGCCGCACCTTGGGGGACAGGGGCCGAACCTGTAGATACGGATCTTGCTGCTCTGGACCCTGCTGCTTTTGACCCTGACCATGCTGGGCCGGATCCTGCTGCACTGGATCCTGCTGCACTGATCTTGGCCAACCTGCACGCTGCGGAGCGTCTGCTGCTGTCCGGGGCGGCGCCGGAAGCGTTGCAACGATCCTCTGCTGCCATGGAAGCCATCAACACCAACCCGAGCTTGGACATGTTCCTGCCGGGCGCCCTGCTCCGGCACGTGATGAGCCTGCGGTACAACCTGGCCTGGGAACTGGTGGATCCGCTCCTGGGCACTCCCGCCGACTACACCATGCCCGCGCACCTCTCGGTGTGCCTGGACGTGGCCCGCGGTTACGTCCAGCTCAGCCAAGGACTCCCACGCGCAGCCCGTGCCACGCTGGAGCCGGTCCTGGCAGAACTGCACGACGCCGGACTGCCGCAGGTCCTTGCGCTGGCTGCGGCGCTGCTGGCCTACTCGGAGGCGCTGTGCGGGAACACCCGGCAGGCCATGGCGAGGGTCCGGCAAAGCACAGCCGTGCAAGAAGCGGCGCAGGGATCCGCGTCAGAATCCGCTGACCACCCCGCAGGCAAGGATCCGACCGGTCTGGTGCCCCGGCCTGGTTTGTCGCCCCAGCCTGGTTTGTTGACCCAGCTCAGCGCTGTGTACGCCGCAGCCGCCCAGGACCAAGCCGCCGGCACGTCACGGCATCTGATGGCGCTTGCGGACCATTTGCACTCCCAGGGCAGCACGTTGATGGAAGCTGAGGCGCTCTCCCTCCTGGCCTTGAACGCGGCCAGTGCCGCCGTCGACGACCCCGCGATCCAGCGCCGCCTTGGCGTGCTGGCAGCAGCTGTTCACGGTCCGGGCGGGGCAGCGTTGGGGACGTTTGCTGCCGCCCTGATGGACAACGACCCCAAAGCACTTGAGGCGGCGGGCCGGAGCCTGTCCGCGGACCGGCAGTTTGCCCATGCAGCCCTGTGCTATTCGCGGGCCGCTGCGGGTTACGAGGCCAGGACCCGGGCTGCCGCCAGCCGCCGGGCCTCGGTGCTCCTTGAGAGACTCCGGAGCGCCTTCGACAGCGGAATCGTTCCACCGCTGGGCTGGGTGCCCGGGAGGGCCGGCGGCTGAACGTGCTGTACGGCACACCTGCGGCACCGCACGGCAGGGGCCACCGTGGGATAATGAGGAGTCCCTGAAGGATTTCCAAGGAGCGTCCCTTGACTGCCGTATCAACTCCCGCCTCACTGCAGCGATCCATGCATGCCATGGACAACGCGGAGGTGTTGCGGATCCGGAATGATTTCCCGGTGCTGGACCAGCTGGTCAACGGCAAACCCTTGATCTACCTTGACTCCGGCGCTACATCTCAAAACCCGCTCAGTGTCATCGAAGCCGAGCAGGAATACTACGAGCAACGCAATGCTGCCGTTCACCGCGGCGCCCACCACCTTGCCGTGGAAGCCACGGAGGTCTTTGAGGATGCGCGCCAGACCGTGGCGGACTTCATCGGTGCACAGTATGAGGAAACCGTGTGGACCTCCAACGCCACGGAGGGCCTCAACCTCATCAGCTACGCCCTGTCCAACGCCGCGTTGTGGGCAGCCCAGGGACGTGGCGGTTCGGCGCTGAAGGACCTTGCGATTGGTCCCGGCGATGAGATCGTGGTCACCGAAATGGAACACCACGCTAACCTCATTCCCTGGCAGGAACTTGCCTTCCGGACCGGTGCCACGCTGAGGTACATCCCCATTGCGGACGATGGCTCCCTGAGGCTGGATGCAGCGGCGGAGATCGTGGGGGATCGGACTAAACTCCTCGCTTTCAGCCACGCCTCCAACGTCCTGGGCACCATCAACCCCGTAGCTCAGCTCGTATCCATGGCCCGCCGGGTCGGAGCCTTGGTTGTCTTGGACGCCTGCCAGTCCGTGCCGCACATGGCCGTTGACGTGAAGGGACTGGACGTCGATTTCGCAGTGTTCTCCGGCCACAAGATGTTGGCACCCACCGGCGTCGGCGTCCTGTACGGGAAGCAGGAACTGCTGGATGTCCTGCCGCCGTTCCTGACGGGCGGGTCCATGATCACCACGGTCACCATGGAACGGGCGGAATACCTGCCCGCACCGCAGCGGTTCGAGGCCGGAACCCAGCGCATCTCCCAGGCGGTTGCCTTGGCAACTGCAGTGAATTACCTCACCGAAACCGGCATAGACCGCATCCACGCGTGGGAGTCCACCCTGGGTCAGCGTCTGGTCAAAGGGCTCGAGGGCATTGACGGTATTCGCGTGGTTGGTCCGGCGTCCGGTACCGAACGGATCGGGCTGGCAGCCTTCGACGTCGCCGGCGTCCACGCGCACGACGTCGGACAGTTCCTGGATGACCGCGGCATCGCCGTTCGCGTTGGCCACCACTGTGCCCAACCGCTGCACCGCCGCCTGGGCCTGACGGCAACCACCCGTGCCAGCACCTACCTTTACAACACCACCGATGACGTCGACGCTTTCCTCGACGCCGTTTCGGGTGTCCGGGCCTACTTCCAGGCCTGACATGCGGCACCGGCCTTTGGCCACGTAGCCGTCAACCACGAATTCCCCAGAAGAGGCACCACGCATCATGAGTCTTGACCAGCTGTACCAGCAGATCATCCTGGACCACTCCAAGCAGCGGCACGGCAGTGGCCTTGCCGAAACGGATGCGCCCGACGGTACGTCCACCGGTCAATCGCACCAGTTGAACCCCGTGTGCGGAGACGAGGTGACCCTGCGGCTTGCCGTCTCCGAGGGAACCGTACGGCAAATCAGTTGGGACGGTGCGGGCTGCTCCATCTCCATGGCCTCGGCCTCCGTGCTCAGCGAACTTGGCGAGGGCATGTCCGTGGAGGAGCTCCACTCGGTCATCGATAATTTCCGGGAGGTTCTCCGGTCCCGCGGAAAAGTGCAGGCAGACCCGGAAATCCTGGGCGATGCCGCAGCCTTTGAAGGAGTTGCCCGTTACGCTGCCCGGGTCAAGTGCGCCATGATTTCCTGGGTGGCGGCCGAGGACGCCCTCAACCAGGCCACCGCGTAGCCGCTACCGGAGTAGCTCCGCCTCAGGCGCGGGCGAAGACGTCAGGCACGCCGTCGCCGTCGTCGTCCCGTTCTTCATCCGCCTGCACCTGACGGTACCGCCGGTTACGGGCTTTAAGCACGACGGCGGCGAGCAGCGCCGAGATCAGGGAACCTGCCAGGATGGCCACCTTGGCGTGGTCGTTGTGGGCGGAGCCAGCCCCGAAGCTCAACTCGCCGATCAGCAACGAGACGGTGAAGCCGATGCCGGCCAGCAGCGCCAGACCGAAGAGGTCAATCCAGGCAATGCTGGAATCCAGGCTCGCACGGGTGGTTTTGGTGACCAGGAACGTGGTGCCGAAGACGCCCACTGCCTTGCCCACCACCAAGGCCGCAACGATGCCCACGGCCACAGGGTCCGTGAGCGCGGCGCCCATGCCGTCGAGTCCGCCCAAGGCCACGCCGGCCGAGAAGAACGCAAAAACGGGCACCGCGAATCCCGCCGAGAACGGGCGAAGCTTGTGCTCAAGGTACTCGGCCAATCCCTCTGCAGGTTCTCCCTTTTTCCCGCTGGCCAGGACCGGAACGGCGAAGCCCAACAGCACCCCGGCCACGGTGGCGTGAATCCCGGAAGCATGGACAAAGCCCCACGTCGCCAACGCGAGCGGAACCAGCAGGTACCAGCTGCGGACGCGTTTTTGGACAAGGAAGAAGAAGAGGCCAAGAGGCACCAGGGCCGCGAGGAGCATTAGCGGCTGGATGCCGCTGGAGTAGAAGAAAGCGATGATGCCAATGGCGATCAGGTCGTCCACCACGGCGAGCGTCAGCAGGAACGTCCGGAGCGCGGCGGGCAGGTGCGTGTTGATGACAGCCAGCACCGCAAGGGCGAAGGCGATGTCCGTGGCAGTGGGGATGGCCCAGCCTTTGAGCGTTTCGCCGACGCTCCCCAGATTGAAGAGAACGTAGATCAGGGCCGGAACCACCACGCCACCAACAGCAGCGGCCACGGGGACAACGGCTTTGGCCGGTTTACGGAGTTCTCCTGCGACGAATTCGCGTTTGAGTTCAAGCCCTGCGAGGAAGAAGAACACCGCCAGCAGACCGTCCGAGGCCCAGTGGCCCAGGCTCAGCTCAAGATGCCACGGTTCATAACCGATCTTGACGTCGCGGAGTGCAAAGTAGCCATCTGCTGCAGGGGAGTTCGCCCAGATGAGGGCGACAACTGTGGCTAGCAGGAGGAGGGCTCCGCCAACCGTTTCCGTGCGGAGGATCGCGAGGATCCTGCGGTACTCGGGGTAGCTGGAGCGGGAGAAGACTTTGCTTGTCTGGGAAGAGTTGTTTGGCAGTCTGGGACGGTCAGCCACAAGGGCTCCTTCAATGGTGTGCGGGCACGAAAATGACTCCGCCGACCAGACTTCCCGGCACACCATTATCCATCTTACCCAACTGGGTAGCAGATCAGGTCGTTCTGAACGCTCAGAACGACCTGATCTGCTACATAGTTGGGTGAAACCTAGGCGACCAGGCCCGCGATCCCTATGCCCGCCGTCGCGAGTCCGAGCACCATGGAGATGGTGACCAGCACAACGTGGACCGTGAGGAACTTGGTGGCCTTGCCTGCGGCGTCGCGGGCCCGGGGGTCCTTCATGACACGCTTGAGGAACTGCGGCCACACCACCAAGGACCAGACGCCGGCAACGATCAGGACAACCGCAAGGATCGCGGGGATCTCCACGCTAGTGGCTTTCGAGCCAGGCCTGAGCCTGCTGGGACTGGATGCCCAAAGCCTTGCCCACCATGGGCTCGGCAGCATCGGCGATCTTGCCACCGAGGAACGGGACCGAGGAAGTGACGTTACCCTCGAGTTCGATCCGGGTGCTGGCGCCTTCGGCCACGAGGCGCTGAACCGCGGTGACATCCAGCGGAGCGCCGGAGATCTTCAAGGCAATAGTGCTGGACCGTGAACCGTCGGCAGCCGGGGCTTCCCACTTCTCGGTCTGGGTAACCTTCAACGTTTCGCCAACGAACTTGCGGGCGATGTCCGGCAGGCGCGTGGTGGGCAGCGTGCGGACCGTGGTGGTGGTGAAAGCACCGGCGGTGTCGCCGTCAACGGTGAACGATTCCAAGGAGCCGCCCACGTATTCGCTGGTGTGACGCAGGAAATCTTCGTTGACGAAGACTGCGGCTACGCGGTCAACGCTGTGGGGCAGGGTAGTGGATGCACTCAGGGCCATGGGTCCTCCGTGGATGGTTGTGGTGAAGCTTTTTAGCTCCCAACATCCTACGGGGTCTCGGTGGACACCCCTGAACCGGCTTCTTGCAGCGTAGTCGCAGCCGCCGAAATGTTGCGGGCCATGGAGGGAAAAATGAACCCATGGAACGGGTACACGCCCAGCCAGTACAGCCTTCCAGCCAACCCGCGCGGGAAGAAGATGGCCCGTTGCTTGTAGAGGCTGCCCTCACCATCGGGTTCCACAGCCAATTCAAGCCAGGCTCCGCCGGGGGCCCGCATTTCAGCGCGTAAACGCAGCAGGTGTCCGCGGTCGATCGCCTCCACCCTCCACCAGTCCACTACCTCTCCCGTGTTCAGGATCTTGGGGTGCCGGCGTCCCCGCAGGAGCCCCGCGCCGCCCTGCAACTTGTCCAGCCAACCCCGCACCCGCCACGCCAAAGGAAGCGAGTACCAGCCGTTCTTCCCGCCGATGCCCTCAATGATGGTCCACACATGTTCAGGCTTGGCCTCGCTGTGGAAGGTCCGTTCATCAAGGAACACTTTGTACCCGGCCCAGTCGGGGTCGCTGGGCAGTGGATCAGCGTCAATGCCGGCGTTCGCCCACGTGGTCTCAACCTGGCCGTCCCGTTCCTTGCCTAATGCCAGGGCCACGGCGCGCCGATAAGGGGTCAGGCCGCCGTCGGGCTGTGGAATGTAACGGTCGACGTCGTGCTCCCGCGACACCGCGTCGTGCTGCAGTGACTGCACCAAGGGCAGGGACATGGACAAGGGGATGGGAGTCACCAGGGCCACCCACAAGCCCGCGAGCTTGGGCGCGGGCACCGGAAGGGCTATGACCAGCCGCCGGGGGAGCCCACGCTCCACGGCGTACTCATTCATCATGTCCTTATACTTCAGGACATCCCGGGAACCCACATCGAAGGAGCGGTTGAGCTTTTCCGGAATTGAGGCCGCGGCCACGAGGTAGTGCAGGACGTCTCGTACGGCGATTGCCTCAACGCGGTTATTAACCCAGCTGGGCGCCGGCATGACGGGCAAGGTCTCAGCAAGGTGCCGGATCATCTCGAAAGATGCCGAACCTGAACCGATGACCACCCCGGCCTGGAACACGATGGCGTCAACGGCCGACTCAAGGAAGACCCGGCCCACGGTCTCCCGGGACCGCATATGGATGGAAAGCTCCTGGTTCTCCGGGTGCAGGCCGCCAAGGTAGACGATCCTGTCCACACCCGCTTCCGCAGCCGCGTCTGCCACGAGCCTGGCCATGGACTCTTCCTTGGCTTCAAATCCGCTGCCGGAAGCCATGGAGTGGACCAGGTAGTAGAGGACATCCACGTCGGCAAGGGCGGTTGCCACGCTGCCGGCATCAGAGAGGCTGTCCTGGACGATCTCCACCTGATCGTGCCAGGGAACATCGGCAATTTTCTGTGGTGTGCGGACCAGGACCTTGACCCGGTGACCGGCCTCAAGGAGCCGGGGGACCAGGCGCCCGCCGATGTAGCCGGTGGCGCCGGTGACCAGCACCGTCTTGGTCTCCTGCGGGGTATTGGAATGCGTAGCTTCCGAAGGCTGCAAAGGAACTCCTGTGGCTGGGGGTAGAGGTAGGCTGGAATGACCCGGCATTCATCTGAATTTCCGGGCATTTGTGTTGCCTGCCCTTGGACCCACCCTAGGAGTTTCTGCCATGAGCCTCAACGGTCTGCGCCGCGCACTGGCGGAGGACAAGACTTTTGCGCGCGTCCGCACGGAGGCGCAGCGGTCCTTCAGCGACCGGAACGCCGACTACCAGATCAGCGCCCCGCAAGGGATGCGCGCGGTGTTGCTGGCCGAAATGGCCGACGCCCTGGCTTCCGCCGGGGCAGAAAAAGATGGCGCGCCCGTGGTCCTCGCAGTCACCGCGACCGGCCGCGAAGCCGAGGACCTCACCGCGGCGCTCGCCTCCTACCTCCCCGTGGAGTCCGTGGCCACTTTCCCCAGTTGGGAGACGCTTCCACACGAGCGGCTTTCGCCGCGCTCTGACACTGTGGGGCGACGACTCTCAGTGCTGCGCCGCCTGACGCACCCGGAAAGCTCGACGGCGGCCCCCTTGCGTGTGGTGGTAGCCCCGGTTCGCGCAGTGGTCCAGCCGATTGTGGCGGGCTTGGGTGACTTGGTCCCCGTCACCTTGCAGGTGGGGCAGGAGCGATCCTTCACGGAAGTTGTCAGGGCACTGTCCGACGCCGCGTATGCCCGCGTTGACATGGTGACGCACCGTGGCGAATTCGCCGTCCGAGGCGGCATCCTTGACGTCTTCCCGCCCACCGAGGACCACCCCATCCGCGTGGAGTTCTTCGGCGACGAAGTAGACCAGATGCGCTGGTTCGCCGTGGCAGACCAGCGCTCGCTGTCCGCACCCGGCATCCACCACCCCACTGAACTGCACGCCCCGCCGTGCCGGGAAATTCTCATCACGGCCTCGGTGATGTCCCGTGCGGCCAAGCTCAAGGCAGACATGCCTGCTGCGGCCGACATGCTGGAGAAGATCGCCGGTGGAATCGCCGTTGAAGGCATGGAATCCCTGGCCCCCGTGTTGGTGGACGCCATGGTCCCGTTCGTGGACCAGCTCCCCGCCGGCTCGCTGTCAGTGGTCATCGAACCGGAGAAGGTGCGCACCCGCGCGCACGATCTCGCAGCCACCAACGAAGAGTTCCTGGAAGCTGCCTGGTCAACTGCGTCCGACGGCGGTGCGGCGCCCCTTGACCTGTCCTCCCAAGCATCCACCGACTTGCATGCTGCCAGTTTCCGTTCGCTCACCGACACCCGCTCGGCAGCCCTGGAACATGGCGTGTCCTGGTGGTCCATCACGTCCCTTGCCTCCGATGAGGACCTGGTCCTGGACATCGATGTGCTCAACATGCGTGCCCGCGAACCTCGTGGCTACCAAGGCGACGTGGCCGAGATGCTGGAGTTCATCGGCTCCCGTGTTCGTGAGCAGTGGCGTGTGGTGGTGGTGACCGATGGTCCCGGGCCTGCCCAGCGTTTGGCTGAGTTGTTCCACGACGCCGAGATTCCGTGTTCCCGCGTTGACTCGCTGGATAAAGAACCCCAGCCGGGCATCATCGAGGTGACCACCGCCGCCGTCGGACGTGGTTTTGTCCTGGACGGCCTCAAACTGGGCCTGCTGACCGAAGCTGATCTGCTGGGCAGGGCCACGGCCAGCTCCACCAAGGACATGCGCCGCATGCCGTCCAAGCGACGCAATGCCGTGGACCCGTTGCAGCTGCATGCCGGCGACTTCGTGGTTCACGAGCAGCACGGAATTGGCCGGTTCGTGGAGCTCATCCAGCGCAAGGTGGCCGGTACGTCGTCCTCCGATGCCGGGCTGCGCGAGTACCTGGTGCTGGAGTACGCGCCGTCCAAGCGTGGTGCTCCGGGGGACCGGCTCTTCGTCCCCACCGATCAGCTGGACCAAGTGACACGCTATGTGGGCGGTGACGCACCGGCTTTGAGCAAGATGGGCGGCGCGGACTGGGCCAGCACCAAGTCCAAGGCGCGTAAGGCTGTCAAGGAAATCGCGGGTGAGCTGATCCGCTTGTACTCTGCCCGTATGGCCTCCCGTGGCCACGCCTTTGCCGCAGACACCCCTTGGCAGCGCGAGCTTGAAGAAGCCTTCCCGTATGTTGAAACGCCGGACCAGCTGACCACCATCAACGAGGTCAAAGCGGACATGGAGCGGGAGATCCCCATGGACCGTCTGGTTTCCGGCGACGTTGGCTACGGCAAGACTGAGATCGCCGTCCGGGCCGCCTTCAAAGCCGTCCAGGACGGGAAACAGGTGGCGGTCCTGGTGCCCACCACCTTGCTGGCCCAGCAGCACTACGAAACGTTTACCGAGCGTTTTTCCGGCTTCCCCCTGAGGGTCAAGCCGCTGTCCCGCTTCCAGAGCAGCAAGGAAGCCAAGGAAACAGCTGAGGGCGTCAAGAGCGGAGCTGTGGACGTAGTGATCGGCACCCACCGGCTCCTGTCCAAGGACTTCCAGTTCAAGGACCTCGGCCTGGTGATCGTTGACGAGGAGCAGCGCTTCGGTGTGGAGCACAAGGAAGCGCTCAAGAAAATGCGCACCAACGTGGATGTGCTCGCCATGAGTGCAACGCCGATTCCACGAACCTTGGAAATGTCGTTGACGGGTATCCGCGAAACGTCCACCCTGGCTACGCCCCCGGAGGAACGCCATCCTGTGCTGACCTATGTGGGTCCGTACACCAACAAGCAGACCTCCGCAGCGATCCGCCGTGAACTCATGCGCGAAGGCCAGGTGTTCTTCGTCCACAACCGCGTCTCGTCCATTGAACGCATCGCCGCGCAGATCCGCGAGCTGGTCCCTGAAGCCCGCGTGGAGGTTGCCCACGGACAGATGTCCGAGAGCCGGCTTGAGAAGATCATCGTGGACTTTTGGGAGAAGCGATTCGACGTCCTCGTCTGCACCACCATCATCGAAACCGGCCTGGACATCTCCAACGCCAACACGTTGATTGTGGATGGGGCTGACAAATATGGCCTCTCGCAGCTCCACCAGCTCCGCGGCCGTGTTGGCCGAGGCCGGGAACGTGCCTACGCCTACTTCCTCTACCCTTCGGAGAAACCTTTAGGCGAGGTGGCATTGGAGCGCCTCAAAGCGGTGGCAGCGCACAACGAGCTTGGTGCCGGTATGCAGTTGGCCATGAAGGACCTGGAGATCCGTGGTGCGGGCAACCTGCTGGGTGGCGAACAGTCCGGCCACATCCAGGGCGTGGGCTTCGACCTCTACATCCGTCTGGTGGGCGAGGCTGTTGCCGAATACCGCGGCGAGGCCGAGGAAAAGGCAGCCGAGATGAAAATCGAGCTGCCCGTCAACGCGCACCTTCCGCACGACTACGTACCCGGAGAGAGGTTGCGCCTGGAGGCGTACCGCAAACTGGCGTCCGCCATCACGTACGAGGCCATCGACGAAGTCCTGGCCGAACTCGTGGACCGCTACGGAGAGCCGCCGCTGCCCGCCCAAAACCTCATTGCCGTGGCCCGCTTCCGGGTGGGTGCGCGCGAAGCCGGCCTGTCCGACGTCGCACTCCAAGGCAACTTCATCCGCTTCTCGCCGGCGCAACTGCCCGAGTCCAAAACCATGCGCCTGAACCGCATGTATCCGGGCTCGCAGGTGAAGCCTGCCTTGGACGCGGTGCTGATTCCCAAGCCCAAGACCGCGAGGATCGGCGGACGGGACCTCCAGGACGCGGAGATCCTTCAATGGGCCAACAACGTCATTGAAGCGATTTTCGCTGATGTACCCGTGAAGGCTGGCTAACTGCATGATGGGAGGACATCACGCCGCGTCGGGAGCCGCGGCGTGGATAGCTATTGCCTCAACAGGCCCGTACGCGCTGGGCTGGTACCCCTTGGATTCCACCGGAATTTTGATTGGCGCCATGGCGACGGCGGGAACTGCTTTGGTGGTGGACTGGGACCACCGGCACAGCACCATCGCGAACTCGCTGCCGCCGCTGTCCAATGTGATTGCGGTGGGAATAGAAAAAGCCAGCGGCGGGCACCGGCAGGGGACGCACTCCTTGTTGGGAGCTTCCGCGTTCGTGGTGCTCGCAGCCATGGCGGCCCAGTTCCAGATGGTGACGCCGGTAGGTAAGCTTTCCATCGGCGCCGGGCTGCTGTGCATGTTCATGATCAACCTGGCGGCCAAGGCATTGAACCTCTTCCCGAAGTCCGGCTGGATTACCAACTGGCTGTTCGCGGTGGTGATGGCAGGCCTGGTGACGTGGTTTGCGCCGGATCAATGGGGCTGGTTGCCGCTGTCCATGCTCACGGGTGTGGTGGTGCATATTGTGGGGGACATGATCACTGTTGGCGGGGTGCCACTTTTGTGGCCCATTGTCATCAAGCCGCCGAAGTTCCTGCGCAAATCCGTGATCCGGGGAATTTGGCGCCCGAACGGTGCCTTCTCCATCCCCCTGCTGGGACGGGCTGGTTCCCGACGTGAGTGGTTGGTCCTGATACCCGTCAGCGGCTACGCCATGGTGGGCATGGGCGCCGCCGCGTGGACGCTGGCGCAACAGCACTGGCCCGGCGTTCTGGCGGCTCTGGGCGGGGTAGTACAACTGCCTTAGCGTGACTCCTGGTCAGCAGCTGGTCGCGTTGTTGGCCACTACATTTCCCGGCGCATCCTCGAGCATCAGGGTGCCGGCCTGGCAGGTGGCGTTGTCCGTCACCACAATGTCCTCCAGGTCGCCGTGGAAATTGAGCCAGGGGCCTTGAAGGTTGAAGAATTCGTTGTTGTTGACCGTTACACCGCGGACCGCTGCGGTGCCGCCGTCGTAGTATCCGGTTTTGACGCCGTCGGGCGAACCCCAAAAACGGTTGCCATCCACGGTGATGTTGAAGATTTCATGCGTGCCGACGGCCAGTTGCAGGCCTGAACCGTGAGATCCGCCGCGGACGTTGTTGTTTCGATAGATCACGTCATGAACCGGTGCCCCCAGGGTTTGGGCCACGAGGCCGTCGTCGCCATCACCTCCCTGCCGCTGGTCAACGGTGTTGCCCTC
Organism: Paenarthrobacter sp. NPDC091711; assembly: GCF_044756605.1. Classification (NCBI taxonomy): domain Bacteria; kingdom Bacillati; phylum Actinomycetota; class Actinomycetes; order Micrococcales; family Micrococcaceae; genus Paenarthrobacter; species Paenarthrobacter sp. NPDC091711. The sequence continues at coordinate 206,400 of NZ_JBIVTF010000005.1, read as the reverse complement.
CACGAGGCCGTCATGGGAATCGGTGATGTGAATGCCGTCCAACTGGTCGTATCGGCCGCTGCTGGTCACCATCGTCCGGCTCTCCCGCACACAGAAATTGCTGCTGGCCACTACCGCGATGGAATACGTGTAGGGATTCCGGGTTGTGACGCCCTCAACCAAGGCATTGGTGGAGTGGCGGATATCCACCAAGTACTCGTGCAGGCGTCCCGGGAGGTTCCCGTCCAGCTCTTCACCATTTTGGTCTGCGGTGAGCTGCGAGATGGTCACGTTCTGTGCGCCGTTGGTGGTGATCAAAGGGTGGCCTCCGAAAGGCCCGTCAAACTCAAGAAAATCCGGGCCCGCTTTCAGGACCGTCGTGGGCCCGACTCCCCTGAGGTGTACCTTGCTCTTGATCACCAAGGGACGCTCCAACGTGAAGACACCCTCGGGAAGTTGAACAATCGCTCCGCCGCTCCTGGACGCCGAATCTATTGCCCGTTGCAATGATGCGGACGTGCCCCGGGGGTCCAGGGAGCCATCCACCGCCCACTCCCGCACGCTGGTGGCCTTGCTTCCATAGGCATCACAGGAACCGGGTTCCGCACGCTGCAGCGCATCCGGTTGATCCACGGCGCTCAACGAACCACACCCTGCCAGAAGCAGCGTGGCGGCGAGGGAAAGCGGCAAGAAAAAGAAATGGCCCAGGCGGGAGCCCGGGCCATTCAGAGTCATCAGCGGAGCTTAGCTTTCACCGGCGGAGTCAGAGCGACCAAAAATGGTCTGCGGGATCCAGAACGCCAGAGCGAAGAGGCCCAGGCAGACGGCCATCGGCCACGGGTTGTCCAGCGTGAGGAACGACAGCGAGTAAATAGCACCCAGGAAAAGCACGATCATGACCACGAACAGCACAATGCTCTGGACGAGACTGTTCTCTTTTTCAATGGGGGCGCTTGTGGCGTTCTTGGACATTCATTCCTCCTCGGCCCCGTAGGGCTCAAAAATCTCTGGCGGCAGCGGAAGCCTTAGTAGGCAGATGAACCCTGTTCACCTTTGACAATGGCAATTCCGGAGCTCGCTCCGATACGTGTTGCACCAGCAGCAATCATAGCCTGTGCATCGGCCAGGGATCGCACTCCGCCGGAGGCCTTGACCCCCAGATCAGGTCCAACGGTCCTGCGCATCAGGGCAACATCTTCTACGGTGGCGCCGCCGCCATTGAATCCGGTGGAGGTCTTGACGAAGTCAGCCCCCGCTTCAACGGCCGCTTCGCAGGCGATGACCTTCTGCTCATCGCTCAGCATGGATGTTTCGATGATCACCTTCAGGATGGCTTCACCGGCGTGGACAACCTCGGACACGGCCCTGATGTCATCCACCAGCGCGCCCTTGTCGTTGGCGCGCGCGGAAGCCATGTTGATCACCATGTCGATCTCATCGGCACCGTCCAACACGGCACCGCGGGCCTCAAAGGCCTTGACGTCGCTGGGGGTGGCGCCCAGTGGGAACCCGATCACCGAGCACGTGAGCACACCGGAACCCTTGAGGGCCTTGGTGACGGTCTTGACCCACACCGGGTTCACGCAGACTGACTTGAACTTGTACTCAACGGCCTCCGCACACACCTTGAGGACGTCAGCCTCGCTGGCCTCCGGCTTCAACAGGGTGTGGTCAATGTAGGAGGCGATATGTGCAGGGGCGACGGCTTCGTTGCTCATGGAATCCTTCCGTGCAGGGCGTGGCCGGCCCGGTGGCCGCAGGGTTGTCACTGCCCGTCAAAGGACCATCTTGCCACATGCGCCGGGGGCCTCTCCGGCCCCCGCCAGCAGCAGCTCAGGCGGCCAGCAATGCCTGCTGATCCTCTTTCCCTGCACTGAGGAGCAAGCCCGAGGCGCACAACATTGCAGAGGACTCGGCGGAGAGAAGGAGGCCCAGGCGAAGTCCGTCGCAGGATGCGGCATCGCCCACCGCCCAGATTCCCGGCACGGACGTGGCGAGGTCGCGCCCCACTGAAATACCGCCGTCGGGAGCTGTTGTGAGTCCCGCGCTTTCGGCGAGCTCGTTGCGGGCAGTGCGTTCCTCGGCCAGGACCACCAGGTCGCCCTTCATGCTGCTGCCATCTTCGAAGAGGATGCCGGTTGCCGGCAGCGTGGAACCCTGAGTGTCGGTGCCGGTCCCAGTGAAAGGCACGACGGCGGTGGGGCGGAGGGTTGTGCGGACGGGGCGGACTCCGCGGGCCCGCAACACGGCCTCAGCCTGGCCCGCTGCAGGACCGTTTCCCACCAGGATTCCCAGGGGACGGCGGCCCACCAACCGGGTGAGGTCCTTCACCGCTTCGCCAATGTTTGCTGCGTCGTCGATGGTGGAGTAGCTCAGGCCCGATTCGGCGCCCGCCACCGGAGGAAGGGCCGGGGCCGAGCCGGTGGCAATGACCAACTGGTCATAGGAGAACTCCATGCCGTCCACGGTGGTGACAATCTTTGCGTCGGCGTCGATGAAGCTGGCCGCCTGCCCGAACCGGACCGAGACCCGGGGGAGTTCAGCGAGTTCCAACAGGGCCTCCGGGCACTCGTCGCGGTTGCTGAGAACTGTGATGGTTCCGTGGAAAGCGCGCTGCCGGGAGTCGGACCCTCCGGCAAGTCGCCGCACCAAAGCCTGGGCCGCTGGACCAGCGCCTGCAATGACGATGTGGAGGGAAGGTGCGGACGGGATGGCGGACATGTTTGGCCCTTTCGCTCATATGACCTGCTGTTGATCATCAGCGTAGGGGGCTGGTTTTTCGCGGGTGTTTCGCCGCTGTTGCCATCTCTGGCTTATCCGTAGCGTGGTGTTTACCGGCCGGTAATAACGTGGATCACACTCAGGTCCCGCGGATCCGCGTGTACACCATGTCGAAGTCGTGCTCCAACGGTCCGCCAGGATAGCTTCCCCGCTCCAGGCGGGCGTTGATGGTGTTGCCGTCTTCGCTAACGTGGCCCACGAATCTTTGGGGCCAGTCCGGGCCGTCCCGGAACATCATCCAGACGTTATCCTTCAGCGTCACGTCGTATATTCGGGCGACGCCACGTGAGTCGAAGTAGTGCTGCTGCAGGGCGCCATCGGATCCTGTAGCACCGATGATGCTGATCGAGTCCGGGTACTCCGGTTTTTGAACCGTAGAGCGCTGGATCAGGAAGCCGCCGCTCTCCAACCACTCGAAGGTTGTCCGGCCTTTCACGCCCCGCTCCGGGACGGTGGTTTCCCACTCGCCGATCAGGATGTTCAGTTGCTCCAGGTTCGAAGTTCGTGTCATGGGATCCTCCTGAAGGTCCGGGCAGGTGCCCGAAGACATAGCCACAGTGTCCGCCCTGCTGTGGCCTTTTTCCAGAGTCTCAGCGTGCCGCCGGGGCCGTGGTGGCATGATGAGCGCATGAGCCAAGTCACATGTGATCTGACCGTTTCCCTGGACGGATTTGTTGCCGGTCCCCATCAAAGCCTGCAGCAGCCTCTGGGGGAGCGGGGCGAAGCCCTGCACCGCTGGCAATTCGAGGAGCGGGAGGCCAACGCCGCCCAAGTGGAGGGGATCCTCGCGGCAGGGGCTTTCATTATGGGCCGGAATATGTTCGCCGGACCGGGCCCCGGGCCTTGGGACGCTGACTGGCGTGGCTGGTGGGACGAGGAGCCGCCCTACCGCGCGCCGGTGTACGTGCTCACCCACCATGTACGTGAGCCTCTGGAAATGCAGGGCGGAACGACGTTCCACTTCGTCAATGACGGCATCGAAGCTGCCTTGTCCCAGGCGCAAGCAGCTGCGGGGGCCAAGGACGTCGCAATCGCTGGTGGTGCGTCGACTGCCCGCCAGTTCCTGTCGGCCGGGTTGATCGACGAATTACGCCTTCACATAGCGCCCATCATCCTGGGCGGTGGCGAGCGCCTGCTCGACGGCGTGGGGAACCTGCGCCTTGAACCCACCGCCGTGAGTGGCACCGGACTGGTCACGCACGTGACGTACCGTGTGGGCGCTGGCGCGTGACACTGCGCCCCTGACGGAACCCGGCCTCTATCGGCTGTACACTGAACTATCGAACATATATTCGAATAAAGGTGTGTTGTGGGCGTGATAGTCGGCCCCCGCGTGATAGATGCGGGCTTTTCCCTGATGTCGGTACTGCTGGCTCCTCTTCCGGTGGCGGCGGGGTACCCCTCGCCCGCGCAGGACTATTTTGACGGCCGGATTGACCTCAATGAGCACCTGATCAAGGATGTCACCAGCACGTTCGTGGTGAGGGTGACCGGTCAATCCATGGAGGGCGCCGGGATCAGTGACGGGGATGAGTTGATCGTCAACCGGGCGCTGGAGCCCAAGGATGGGTCCGTCGTCGTTGCCGTCCTTGACGGTGAGTTGACCATCAAAAGGCTCCGCGTCACGCCGTCGGGAGTGGTGTTGCAGGCGGACAATCCCAAGTATCCGGACATTCGGGTGCCTGCGCTGTCCGAGCTAACCATCTGGGGCGTGGCCACAACGTGCCTGCATCACATCTAATGACTGGCGTCGCCAGGGCGGATTTGGTGTTGACCGTTGCCCTGATCCTGCCGCTTTCGCCTACAGCGCACACGCCGCACAGCGCTTCCTACGCCCCGTAGAATCAAGTGCACTATGGATGACCCTCCTTCACATATGCCCAGGCCCCTCAACCTTCTGACCGGATCACCGGCCACCACGGGAGAGGGGCGCCCGAATGTATGAATGGATCATGCTCGGCATCGGCCTTGTCCTCACGGTCGGCACCGGATTCTTCGTCGCTTCCGAGTTCGCGCTGGTCAATCTCGACCGCAATGACCTCGAAGCCCGCCAGGCGCGCGGTGAGAAGCGCCTGGGGCCCACCATCAAGGCCCTCAAGATCACCTCAACGCACCTTTCCGGCGCGCAATTGGGCATCACGCTGACCACCCTGCTCACCGGATACACCTTCGAGCCGGCCATCAGCTCGATGCTCCGCGGCCCTCTGCTGTCAATTGGGCTGCCCGAAGCTGTAGTGCCCGGTATCGGCGCGGTGGCCGGTATCTTCCTGGCCACCATCTTCTCCATGGTCATCGGTGAGCTGGTCCCGAAAAACTTCGCTCTCGCCCTTCCGTTGGCCACGGCCAAGGTCGTCGTACCCTTCCAAACCCTGTTCACCACAGTGTTCAAGCCGGTGATCCTGCTGTTCAACAACACGGCAAACGGCATCATCCGCTCCTTTGGCATCGAACCCAAAGAAGAGCTCTCCGGTGCCCGCAGCGCCGAAGAACTCAGTTCCCTGGTCCGCCGCTCCGCCTTGGAGGGTTCCCTGGACCTTGACCACGCCGTCCTGCTGCACCGCACCCTGCGTTTCTCGGAGCACACCGCAGCTGACGTCATGACACCCCGGGTCCGGATGGCCGCAGTGAACGTCCACCACTCCGCCGAAGACATCCTGGCCCTGGCCACGGCCACCGGTTATTCCCGGTTCCCCGTGATCGGCGAAGACCGCGATGACGTCCTGGGTGTGCTGCACGTAAAGCAAGCCTTCGCTGTTCCCCTCGATGACCGCGGGGCCATCACCGCGCAGGCTCTCATGATCGATCCGTTGCGGGTCCCCGAATCCATGGGCGTCGATACTTTGCTGGGCCTGCTCCGCAAACAAGGCCTGCAGGTTGCCATCGTCTCGGACGAACACGGAGGAACGGCCGGAATCGTCACGCTTGAGGATCTGGTGGAAGAAATCGTTGGCGAACTGGAAGACGAGCACGACCGGGCGCGCGTGGGCGTGGTCAGGACCGGCCGCTCCATCACCTTTGATGCCTCCCTGCGCCCCGATGAACTTCTCGACCGGACCGGAATCGTGGTCCCTGACGGTGAGGAATACGACACTATGGCCGGCTTCATCACCGACCAGTTGGATCGCCTCCCCGAACTTGGCGACGAGGTCATCATCAACGGCGGAAGTTTGCGTGTGGAACGCGTGGTGGGCACGCACGTGGAACGGCTCCGCTTCACCCCTGATGACAGCGGGGAAGCGCCCATGAGCGCCCACGACAGGATTGTTGAGAACCTCACGCAGGAGCTGACCCATGAGTGAATACCTTCCCGGCATCATCTGGCTCATCGTGCTGCTGGTTGTCAATGCGTTCTTCGTCGGCGCTGAATTCGCCGTCATTTCAGCCCGGCGTTCCCAGATTGAACCCAAGGCTGAGGCTGGGAGCAAAGCCGCGAAAACCACGCTCTGGGCGATGGAGCACGCCACCCTCATGCTCGCCACAAGCCAGTTGGGCATCACCGTCTGCTCGCTGGTGATCCTGAATGTCTCCGAACCGGCTATCCATCACCTGCTTGAAATCCCCTTGGGGCTGACCTCGCTCTCCGGGGAAGCCATCGGCGTCATCGCCTTTGTCGCGGCGCTGCTCCTGGTGACTTTCCTGCACGTGGTCATTGGTGAAATGGTCCCGAAGAACATCTCCTTCTCCGTTCCTACCCGCGCCGCGCTGATCCTTGCACCGCCCCTGGTGGTGGTCTCCAAGATCGTCAAGCCTGTCATCTGGACCCTGAACGGGATCGCGAACTCCATCCTGCGCCTGTTCAAAGTCCAGCCAAAGGACGAAGCTACCAGCGCCTACACCTTGGATGAAGTGGCCAACATCGTGGAGCAGTCCACCAGGGACGGGATGCTCAGCGACACCACCGGCGCCCTCACGGCGGCCTTCGAGTTCACTGCCAAAAAAGTGTCGGACGTCGAAGTTCCCATCGGCGATATGGTGCTGCTGCCCGCATCGGCCACCCCGGCCGACATTCAATCAGCCGTGGCGGAGCACGGCTACTCCCGCTACATCCTCACCAATGACGACGGCGACCCATCCGGTTACCTGCACCTCAAAGACGTCATGGACCTGACCTCCGCGGAGAAATTCACCACCCAGGTGCCCGCGAAGCGCATCCGACGGCTCGCATCCGCCTTCAGCGGCAGCGACCTCGAAGATGCGCTGGCGACCATGCGCCGTACAGGTTCCCACGTTGCACGGGTCTTCGACGCCAAAGGCAACACCACCGGCGTGCTCTTCCTTGAGGACATCATCGAAGAACTCGTCGGCGAAGTCCAGGACGCCACCAGCGCCTGACCACGTGGCTGCATCCCGTCCGCCGGACTTTTCCACATACGGCGGGCGGGATGCTTTCTTGTCGGACCTCGGCAGTACAGTAGAGGTATTCGAATATATGTTCGAATGCACGGCGTGTCCCGCACCTGAATGGGGGTTCGCGTGCTAGTGCCGAGCCAAGGAGTGGAATGTCCAAGCCAGCGCTCATGCATCGGATGCAGGAAATCGCCCACGTGGACATCAACTGCTTCTACGCCTCGGCGGAGAGGGCCTTCAACCCTGCGCTGGAGGGCAAGCCTTTGATAGTGCTGTCCAACAATGACGGTTGTGCCGTGACCCGGTCGCCCGAGGCAAAGAAGCTGGGAATCGGGCTGGGCGAGCCATGGTTCAAACTCGCTCCACGGGCCAAGGAATGGGGATTGATAGCCCTATCGAGCAACTACGAACTGTATGGAGACATCAGCTCGCGTGTCATGGAGCTCCTGGCCCGGTACTCAGCCTGGCAGGAGGTGTACTCCATTGATGAGGCGTTCCTGGGAGTGAAGGGGCAACCGGAAGACCTGCTGGAATTGGGCCGTACCATCAAGGTTGCCTGCCAACGGCATGTGGGCGTCCCCGTTTGCGTAGGAATTGCGCGCACCAAGACTCTCGCCAAACTGGCCAATAAGTGGGCCAAGCATAATCCGGCCTTCAACGGGGTGTGCCGCTGGGACTCCATCCCCGAGGGCCAGCGCGAAGCGCTCATGGCGCGGCTCTCCGTGATCGAGATATGGGGCGTAGCCAGCCGGCTCACCAAACGCCTGAATGCGATGGGGATCTTCTCGATCCTGGACCTGGTCAGTGCGGACCCCGTGGCGTTGAGGGACAAATTCTCCATTGTCATGATGCGCACTGTCCTGGAACTACAAGGCACGCCCTGCATCCCCATGGAGGAGGAACGGATCGGGCGGGACCAATTGATCTTCTCCCGGTCCTTCTCCACGCCGATCACCACGTCCGCGGAGTTACGTCAGGTGCTGAGCGTTTATGGCCAAATGGCCAGTGCCAGGCTGGCCAAGCATGATCTTCAGGCCAAACTGCTGACTGCCTTTGCCGCAACTTCGGTCTACAACCCCAACGACAAGTCGTTCCCCACTGTCAACGTCAAGTTGCCCATGCCCACCTCGGACCCGGTGCTGCTGACCAAGGCCGCGCACGCGCTGGTCCCCAAAATCCAGGAAGGAGTGAAATACGCCAAAGCAGGGATCATGGTCACTGACCTTCGCCCCAGCGGCAACCAGAAACCCTTGGAAATCTTCGAGAACCGGCACGAGGAACGCGGGATCGGCCCCCTGCTGGAGCAAGTCAGCAAGCGATATGGCCGCGGCTCCATCGGCCTGGGCCACGCCGGCATCAAGGGCGGCCCGGACTGGTCCATGAAACGGGACATGCTCAGCCCCCGCTACACCACCAACTGGGACGAACTTCCCCTGGTGAAGGCGGCCTAGCGTGGCAGGAAACTACTTACGGGAGAACTTAGGCCCGCAGCCGGTAACCCCTCTTCACCACGGTTTCCACGAGCTTGCCATCTGGAAGCGCAGACCGAAGCCGGCTCACCGTCATGTCCAGCGCGTGCACAGAACCGCGCAAGTCCAACAGGTCAGACAGAGCTTCCCTGGACAGGACGGCCCCACCCGCTCCGAGCAGCGCTCGCAGCAGAAGCAGTGGCGCCGGTGCAAGGTCAACCACCTCACCGTTGATCCGCAGGCAGCGTCCTCGGAGCTCAATGGTGGCGCTCTTGGTCTCCAGCCTGCGCACATGGTTCAGCGAGAGATGTTCGGTGACCAGCCTGATCAGCGCACCCATGCGGTAGCGGTCCGGGATCAGCGGACTCAGTCCGGCGTCAACCAAGGGCTGCGCAGTGACTGGCCCAACAGCGGCAACCGTCACCGGACCCTTGAGCGCTTCGATGAGTTGACGGTAAAGGCCCATTTCGTGGGCGGTGCTCCACATTGCGTCCACAGCGGGTGCACTGGTGAACGTCAGGACGTCCAGATTCCCGCCCACCACTGCCTCGATCAGCCGCGGCAGTTTGTCTTCGCCGTCGGGTTTGACCCAGCGGTACGGCGTGACGGTCAGGACAGTGGCGCCGGACATGCGGAGCCGTTCAAGTTGGCGGACGTCCGTGTACCCGTGCAGCTGCACGGCCACGGTCTTACCGCGCACGCCTTCGGCCAGCAGCATGTCCACCAGGGTGGCGGTGGTTTCGTCACTACTGATTCCGACGTCGGCGAGACCTGCCGCCCGTACGGCACCACGGGCTTTGGGCCCACGCACGAACATGCGGCATGCGGACAGCGTGTCCAGGAGTTGCTCGCCAATACCGAAGGAATCCGCAGCCTCACACCAGCGGCGCATCCCGTACGCAGTGGTGGCGATGCAGATGTCCGGTTTGGCCGCGATGATGGTGCGGGTGTCCTCGATGAGGACCATGTCCTCCTGCACCGGGGCAATCTTCAATGCAGGGGCGTGCAACACGCTCGCACCGCGGCGCTCCAGTGCCTCGATGAGGTCGCGGGAACGGCGGTGCGAAGTGACGCCAATGCGGAAACCATCCAGTGGCGCTTCCACAGCTTCGGAAATTTCCGGCGCGGCAGCAGCGTCCGGGACTTCGATGGCACGTGTAACAGTCATGTGTTCTTACCTTCAGGCTTCAAGGAGCGAAGCCGCGAGTCGGCTCAGTTCAGCGGATGCTTCGGCATGGTTCCGGTTGGCTTCAGCAACCCTCACCACCTCGCCGATGACCAGTACGGCCGGGTTGCTGCAGCCGGAGGCTGCTGTTTCGATGGTACCGAGGTCAGCGATGGTGGTGCGCTGTCCCGGGCGGTATCCGCGTTCCACCACGGCCATGGGCATATCCGCCTTCATTCCAGCGCGGCGCAGGCCTGCCGCCAGCTGGGGCAGGGTGCCGATGCCCATGAGCACCACGATCGTCCCGCCCAGGCCTGCGAGGTGGGTGTGTTCCTTCTCCGTCAAAGGGGCGTGGCCGGAAACAACGGTGAACATGTGGCTTACCTCGCGGTGCGTCACGGGGATTCCGGCCGCCGCGGGTACGGAGATGGCACTGGTGACGCCGGAGATGACCCTCACCGGGATACCGGCAGCAACACAGGCAGCCACTTCTTCCCCGCCGCGCCCGAACACATACGGATCGCCGCCCTTGAGCCGGACCACGTTCTTGCCCAGCAGTGCAGCCTCCACCATGAGCTTCTCGATGTCCCGCTGAGTTACCTTGTGGAGCCCGGGCTGCTTTCCAACATCCACGAGCTCTGCAGATGTCAGCCCGGCCAGCTCCTGGTAGGGGGCGAGGCGGTCATACAACACGACGTCGGCATCCCGCAGGGCGTCCACGGCACCCACGGTGAGCAGGTCCAAGGCTCCCGGACCTCCACCCACCAGGGTCACATGGCCCTCGGCTCCGGGTGCAGGTTCAAAGGCAACGGGGATCCCTGCCTCCCGGCAGCGTTCCACCAGCGGCGACCAGCCGGCCTCGCCGTCGTCCACCACCGCCACCAGAAAGGGGCGCTCCGGCAGCTGGCCGTCGCCCGGCACGCCCTCCGGCGTGCTGAGCCGGTACACCTTGGCGCCGGCCCGCTGGTAACGGCGGACTGCTTGGCGGGCAGACTTTTCGGATCCGGTGACAAGGACGTCGCGGCCGGTGAGATCAATGGTGAGCTGCATGGTGAACCCCTAGTTTTCTACGCCGACGGTTTCGCTGCGGACCGGGATGGTGGACGCGATGAGCACGCCGCCCTTTTCCTCGTTGGTGGCCGGACGGATCTGGCCGCGCTCCGGAACGAAGGAGATGGACTCGTCCTTCTGGTTGGGGGCGTTGACGAAGGAACGGAAACGGCGGAGGCGCTCCGGGTCCTTCAGGGTCTCGGCCCACTCGTCCTCGTAGGTGTCGATGTGCTTGGCCATGGCCGCCTCAAGCTCTTCGGCGATGCCCAGGGAGTCGTTGACCACTACGTCCTCGACGTGCTTGATGTCGCCATCAAGCTCTTCCTGCCAGCGTGCGGTGCGCTGCAGACGGTCAGCGGTGCGGATGTAGTACATGAGGTAACGGTCGATGTACTTCAGCAGGGTTTCGTCGTCCAGATCCTTGGCGAGGAGCTTTGCGTGGGCCGGGGTGGCGCCACCATTGCCGCCCACGTACAGGTTCCAACCATCAGCCGTGGCAATGACGCCCACGTCCTTACCGCGTGCCTCGGCACATTCGCGGGCGCAACCGGAGACACCCATCTTCAGCTTGTGCGGGCTGCGGAGGCCGCGGTATCGAAGCTCCAGGGCGATGGCCATGGCCACAGAATCCTGCACGCCGAACCGGCACCACGTGGAGCCTACACAGGACTTCACCGTGCGGAGGCTCTTTCCGTAGGCCTGGCCGGATTCAAAGCCCGCGTCCACCAGTTCCTTCCAGATGTCCGGGAGCTGCTCCAGGCGGGCCCCAAACATATCAATGCGCTGGCCACCGGTGATCTTTGTGTAGAGGTTGTACTTCTCAGCCACGGCCGCGATGACTCCGAGGCCCTTGGGCGTGATCTCACCGCCGGCGATGCGGGGGACCACCGAGTAGGTGCCATCCTTCTGCATGTTCGCCAAAGCGCGGTCGTTGGTGTCCTGCAGCGAGCCACGTCCGGCGTCCAGCACATAGGCGGAGTGCTGGCTGGCCAGGATGGAGGCAATGGTCGGCTTGCAGATATCGCAGCCCGCCCCCGTGCCGTACTTGGCCATGATCTCTTCAAAGGAGGTCAGTTCAAGGACGCGGATAGCGTCGAAGAGTTCCTGACGGGACAAGCTGATGTGCTCACACAGTGCCTTGGAGACCTCGATGCCGGACTTTTTCAGCTCGCCTTCCATCAGCTTCTTGAGCATGGGTACACACGAACCACATTGAGTGCCGGCGCGGGTGCAGCCCTTCAGCTCCCCGAGCTCCTGCACTGGAGCGTTTCCTTCGCAGGCGCCGCAACCATTGATGGCGTCGCGGATGGTGCCGGCAGCTACGTTGTTGCAGGAGCACAGGATGGCATCGTCCGGAAGCTCAGTCTCAGGAGCCTCCCCACCACCGGCAGCACTCAGGTAGGCGCCCGGTTCGGCGGACAGTTCGCGGCCAAGGAGCGGACGGAGGCTCATGTAAGGGGAAGCATCACCCACGAAGATGCCACCCAGAAGGGTCTTGGCATCATCGGTGGTGACAATCTTCTGGTATACGCCACGAGCGGGGTCGGCGTAGACGATCTCCAGGGAATGCTCCGTCCGGGCAAAGGCGTCACCAAAGCTGGCAACATCAACACCGGACAACTTGAGCTTGGTGGCAGTGTCAAAGCCCGGGAACGTGGCTTCTCCGCCGTGCAGGCGGTCGGCAACGATCTCGGCCATGGTGTTGGCCGGAGCCACCAGGCCCAGGCACATGCCTTCAAAGTTAGCCACTTCGCCGATGGCCCAGATGCCATCCACTTCCGTGGCACAGAAGTCATTGATGACCACGCCACCGCGCTGGCCCAGGCTGAAGAGCTGTTCCTCGCCTTCACCTGCCCGGAAGAGGTCGTCGCGGGGCTTGACGCCGATGGCAACGATCACGAGGTCGGCGTCGATGGTGCGGCCATCAGCCATGAGGACTCCGGTGACATTGCCGTCGTCGTCAGTAACAACCTCGGAGGGGAAGACGCCGCCGTGGACTTCGAAGCCCTTGGCCTCGATCAGCCGACCCAAGGCCTGCCCCGCGCCTTCGTCCAACTGGGTGTTCATGAGCCAGGGCGAGCCGTTGATCACGATCGGGGTAGCACCCAGCTGCTCGGTTCCGGCCGCAGACTCGAGGCCCAGAAGGCCACCACCGATGGTGACGGCGTTGACCTTGCGGCCCAGCTTCTCCGTCAGCCCGGCAATGGCCTTGTTGATGGCCCATACGTCTTCGAGCGTCCGGTAAACGTGGGTATGTTCCGCGCCGGGGATAGGGAGTCGGGCTGCATCCGAACCCGAGGCAACCACCAGGTGGTCGTATTCGTACTTGTTGCCGGCAGCCGTGAGGACGCTCTTGGCAACGGAGTCGATTTTGACGGCGCGCTCGCCGGTCTTGAGGGTGAGGGCTTCGTGGTCCCACATGGACGCGTCGCCCAGGGTGAGGTCCACGCCGGTTTCCGTCAGCGCCTTGCTCAGGGCCACGCGGTCATAGGGGAGGTGCGCTTCTTCGGTCAGCACCGTAACCTGCCAACCTTCAAGTCCGCGGTTGACCATGGCATCGGCGAAGCGGTGGGCAGCAGGGCCGCCGCCGACGACGACAACGCGGCGCAGGTTCTCTGTACTTGAAGTGTGTCCGGTCACTGGTGGGCCTTTCGCAGATGTTGCAGACGGATCTCCGCAACTTGTGGTTCCAGCCTAGGGACGGGCAGTTTCGCTTCAGTTTCCCTTATGTTTCGTGATCTTAACTTCTGCATCACGAACGCATTTCCCGGGGCGTGAGGTCTCTTTTACGCGTTGGACACAAACGCGCACCCCTGTTGAAACACCCCGGTCCTAGCGTGGAGGAGTGGCCGCAAGCGTGGCCCGGTCCGGGGGAGTGACGGTGACATTGCCAGCACCCGGACACAGTGAGAGGGGCTGAAATGACCGTAATTCTGGACCGTGCCGAAAATCTGACCGCCACCGCCACCGCAACGTGGCAGCGCGTTTGCCCGGTGGACGAACTCGAAGTTGCCTGGGGCGAAGCTGCGCTCATCGCCGGTCGCCAGGTTGCGCTGTTCCGCACGGCGCCCACCGAGGTTTTCGCTGTGGCTCAGCAGGATCCGGCGACGCTCGCCAACGTGATGGCTCGCGGAATCATCGGCTCCCGCGGAAGCAGGCCCACCATCGCGTCGCCGCTGCACAAAGAGGTCTACGACCTCGAAACCGGTGAATGCTTCACCAACCCCGAACTCAGGCTCGAAGCCTTTGCCACCCGTTTGGTGGATGGCTTCATTGAGGTTGAGCTCTAAGAGTTTTACAAACCCAACGCTTCGCGGACGTCCCTGAGAACATCATCCAGGGACGTTCGCGCTGTTTGGCGCGCAGCGTCAAGCTCCGCCGCGGATTCCACGGCCTGGATGACTTCCAGATAGCACTTGAGCTTGGGCTCCGTGCCGCTGGGACGAATGATGACGCGGCTCTGGTCCCGCGTCAGGTACAGCAGACCGTCCGTGGGAGGCAGGGCTTCGCTTCCCTCGGCAAGATCGGTGAAAATCTCGACGGCGGAACCTCCGAACGCTTCCGGCGGGTTGACCCGGAGGCGGTTCATCATGGCATCCAACAAGCCCAAATCGGCTACGCGGATACTGAGCTGGTCGCTCGCATGCAACCCGTGTACCAAATAGAGGTCATCAAGGGTGTCAAAGATGGTCTTACCGTCGGCCTTGGCTGTTGCTGCAAGTTCCGCGATCAGCACTGCCGCTGAAATTCCGTCCTTGTCCCGCACCAGATCCGGTGCCACGCAGTATCCCAAGGCTTCCTCATACCCGTAGGTGAGGCCGGGAACCCGTGAAATCCATTTGAACCCGGTGAGGGTCTCCTCATGGGCGTATCCTGCTGCAGCGGCAATCCGGGACAGCAGGCGTGAGGAAACGATCGAGTTGGCGAAGACGCCCGTTTGCGGCTCATCCCCGGCGGCGGCAGCGATGCGCGCCACGACGTGCGCACCCAGGAGCGCTCCTACTTCGTCGCCGCGCAGCATCCGCCAGGCTCCCGTGGCGGGGTCCAAGGCAGCAACCGCAGCACGATCGGCGTCGGGATCATTGGCCACAACGATGTCCGCGTCCGAGTCGGCGGCGGCCGCGAGGGCCAGGTCCAGCGCGCCGGGTTCTTCCGGATTGGGGAACGCGACGGTGGGGAAGTCCGGGTCCGGCTCGGCCTGTTCGGCCACCAGGGTGACATCCGTGAAACCTGCGGCGTTCAGGACCGAGACAGCCGTTTCGCCACCGACACCGTGCATGGGTGTCAGGACGATCTTGAGGTCCCGGGCCGGGAAATGTTCCCTATCCACCAAGCCCGCCATGGCGCCTTCATAATCGGCCGCGATGGAGGTGGGCAGTACGGTCCACCCGTCCTCTGCCAGCACGATCGAATCCAACGTACCTACAGCCTCGATTTTGGCTGCGATTTCCGCGTCGTACGGCGCCACGATTTGCGAACCACGTCCGCTTTCGGAAACTGCATGCCGTCCGAGGTAAACCTTGTACCCGTTGTCTTGCGGCGGGTTGTGACTCGCGGTGACCATCACGCCGCCGTCGCAGTCCAGTGACCGGACCGCAAAGGCGAGCAACGGCGTCGGAAGTGCTGCCGGCATCAGGAAGGTGTCGATGCCCGCTGCCGTAAAGATCGCCGCGGTTTCCTGCGCGAAGATGTCCGAGTTGTAGCGGGCGTCGAAGCCGACGACGGCGCGCGGCCGGGTTCCGGGCGCAGCTGCGGCTACGGTCTCGGTGAGGAACGCGGCGAGTCCTGCCGCCGCCCGGCGCACGACGACGCGGTTCATCCGGTTGGGGCCTGGACCGAGTGCCGCACGAAGGCCGGCTGTGCCGAATTGCAGGGTGCCGTTGAAGCTGTCGCCCAATTCCTGTGTTGCTCCCGCATCACCGTTTTCGGCGAGCTCGGTCAGCTCGACGAGAGCAGCCGCCGTCGCCGGGTCCGGGTCCTGGGAAGCCCATTGGCGGGCGTCGGTGATCAGCTGTTCAAATGCGGCATCGCTGGATGTCATAGGGACAAAACTATCCTCAATGAGACCTCCGCGGGCAACGAGGGGCGGGATCCCGCCCCTTTGAGTGGTCGTAAAGGGTGAGATCCCGCCCCTCAGGGGGCCTTAAAGAGTGCGGGAAGTAACACTGAAGTCCGTGTCGCCGTCAGTGCTGAACGCAGAGGTCCCCACATGGTCCCAGTCCGGGAAGAACGTCTCCGAAAGTACCGCAGCTCCATCCCCGGCGAAGACATCCACAGAGGACGAATCCAAGAGAACAGTCAGATGGACCTTGCGCCCGGGAGAGGGCAGGGCCACCTCATGAAAGGGGCTGAACTTCGCGGAGAAGTTACGGGTTCCGGCCTGTGAACGGTCCACCCTGACGATGCCTGATTTCTTGGTATAGGAGATGCGCAGTCCGGGGCCGGAGCCGGAGGGTTGACGGAGCAGCACGCCTGCTTCGCGCGCCGACGTGAGGTCCATGTCCAGCTCGATCAGCTGGGTGCGTCCCCGGAAGTCCTGCCCCAAATCCATGGATGAGGAGCCGACGGTGAGATTTTTGCTCCTCAACTCACCGGAGCGTTCCAGCGTCTCCCGTGCCACGCCGGCTATCGCCGAGCGCAACTCATACCGCTCCCCACCCTTGACCAGGGTGAGTTCACGGGGAATTGCCATGGAGCCGCGCCACGGCGTTGTGGGCACATCCTGGGCGTAGTCCCAGTTGCCCATCCACCCCAGGAGCACGGGTTTGTCCCCGGGCGCGCTGGAGATGGAGTTCGCGGCGTAATAGTCGGCTCCGTGGTCCAGCCACTGGGATTCGCTAAGGGGCGCGTCGGGAGCGGCAGCGTTTTCGGCAGTGAAGTGCGTTCCGTCGAATTCGCCCACGAAGTATTGCATGCCCGAACCGCCCGCAATGCCGCCGGGGTTAATGCTCAGGAGCATCACCCACTTCTTCGCGGTGGAGTCCTCCACGTCCATGTGAATGAGTTCCGGCACTTCCCAGAGCCCGCCCTGGGCGCCAACGCCGGAGAAATCGCTCAGGAATTCCCAGCGGAGGAGGTCCGTGGACTTGAACAACTTGACCACCTGGGCGTCGGCCACCACGGTGGTCATCACCCAGTAGCGGCCGGGCCCGTACCAGGTCACTTTGGGGTCGCGGAAGTTGTTGTTAGTGGGCGCGAGGTTCAGAACCGGGTTGGCATGGTACTTCTGCCACGAGGCACCTCCGTCCACGCTGAAAGCCACAGATTGGGCTTGCGAGCCTTGGGGCAGCCTGCCGTTCTTCCCGTACGCGCTGGTGTAGAGGGCCACCATGGGCGGGTTTTCCGCAGAGCCGAGACCTGATGCGTTGTTCTTGTCCACCACGATGCAGCCGGAGAAAATTTCTTCCTCCGGGCTGGCTTCCATGGCCACTGGCTGCTGCTCCCAGTGGATCAAATCCTGGCTGGTGGAGTGGCCCCAGGACATGTTGCCCCACGAGTTCCCACGGGGGTTGTACTGGTAGAAGGCGTGATAGGTGCCGTCGTGATAGACGAGGCCGTTGGGATCATTGAGCCAGTTCTTCTCAGCCGTCAGGTGAGCAGCGGGCCGCCATGGGTCTGAAGGCGTCGGCCGGTGGCCGCCCGGGGCGGGGACCGGCGTCGGGCTTTCAGCCTGTGTGCAGGACGCTGCGGAGAAGGCGACCACGACGGCGGCACTTGCGGCCAGCATCTGGCGGCGCGAAAGGTGGGGGCTGGGATAAGTCATGGGGAAGATCCTGGGGGTTGGGGGTGGCAGGGGTGCCGGTCCTCGCTGGACCAGGCACCCCTGCCGTGGCCTGACGGCCGGGGTGTTACTGCTTACTTGTAGAGGCCTTCGCCGCCAACACGGACGTTGGTGGGAAGGTAGCCGAACGGCCCAAGGCCGTTCTGGCCGAAGCTGCGGTCCACCTGGGTCACACCGCCCTGGAAGTTCATCTTCACGGTGGGGGAGAGTGAGCCGCCGCGGACGCCGTCCACGTTGTCAATGAACGACTGGACGAGCCCGCCGGGCTGGACGTAGTGCGAGTAGGCCTGGAACTGCCGGCCGTTCTGGCGCGGGTCCGGACCCTCCGGTGCGTTGGCCGGCATGTTCAGGTCCGTGGGGGAGCCCAGGGCCAGGCCGCTGTTGTTGACCGGCTGGTAGTCGGAGCGGACACCGTTGCCGACGAAGCCGTAGACGCCGTCCGGGCCGCGCATTCCATCTGCGTACGTGAACTGGTGGCTGATGGTGAACAGATAGTACTTGTTCTTGCCGTTCTCGTTCTGGATGAAGATCTGCGGACGCTCAGTCTGATCGTTCACGCAATTGGCGGAGAGGATCGGAGGCAGGAAGCTCCACCTGGTGAGGTCCTTGTTGTCCGCAACGGCGAGTCCCACGTTGGCGGTCTGGTACCAGGCCCCGGTGTTGTTGACCTGGGCCACGGTTTCGGCATTGGGATCGCCCGGGGCGTAGCCAAGGTCTTCCTGCTTGCACTTGTAGGAGCCGCGGGTGCCGCCGGTGTTGCCTTCGAAGACCATAAAGGTCTTGCCCGGGTGGGCGGGGTCCGCGAAGGTGTACGGGTCACGGAAAGCGAAGCCGGGGTTCTGCGCTTTGTTCTGGTACAGCTTTCCGTCCGGTTCCAGCAGTTTGGTGTGCTGGAAGCCGTCGAAGGTCACGCCGTCCTTGGTGGCGTGGATGGTGCCCAGTGCCTTGGCTATCGCGGCGTCCGGAGCGATGCCGCCGCCGCCCGCGTTCCGCTCGGCGACGTCGTAGAACGTGGTGGCCGTGTAAAACACGTTGATCTTGTTGCCTTGCATGAGGCGCGTGGAACCCGACCACTCCGTGTTCCCGATGGACGTGTTGTCCAGGAACAGGTGTCCGCCGTAGTTCCATTTGTCCTTGGCGGGATCGGCGTTGGTCTTGCGGAAGAAGTAGCCGATCCTTGCGTTCCAGTGGCGCTGGTCGAAGCCATAGCCGGCGTTCCGGTCGGCAACCAAGGAGAAGATGACATCCCAGCCCTTGTAGCTGATCTGGTTGGCGTTCTCGTCCGTCAGGGACCACGTGTCCCAAACCCAGACGTCGTCGTTCATGGCAGGAAAGTCCTTGGGGATTTCCGGCATGGTGACGTCGGGGCTCATGGAGTTCTGTCCAGGGGCAACGTTGGGGTTGCTCTGGGCCATGATCTGCTTGGCGTCGGCTCGCGTCCACTTGGACGTGAAGTCTGCCGCCGGATCATAGGCCTGCTGCGTGTGGGTGGTTGGCAGCGGGAAGCCGGGCGTGGGTGCCGGCATGGTGCTCGACGGCGGGTCGGCCGGCAGGTTGGCCTGCGCGGCTGGCGTCACCATCAGGATGCTGCCGGCCACACCGGCCGCTGCTGCGAGGGCTACTGCCTGTCGCAGCCGGCGGCGCGGCCGTTGAGGGGGTAAGTGCGTGTTCATGCTTGCTCTTCTCGCGGAGTTGGACTTCGTGGAGTGGGGCGCATGCCCTGAACCCTTGTTGGGGGTTCTCTACTCAGGCGTCCATCGATCCGCTCGAGGCGTCACCGAGGGACGCCATCGTTTTCGAGGTGCGGGGGAGCTTTTCAGCTTTCCGCCGCGGTGGCTCCGGCACGTCGACTTACCGGGGCACTCTCCACGCTGACACGTGTTAGGTCTCAGATCAAAGGGAGTTTCGTGGGCCTCCGGGGCTACTCCCCAGTAAGTGCGCAAGCGCTTACATTGCCAACGTGCGCGCGTGACATTCTTGGGCAGGACGGGTCAAATGTTTCGACACACATCAGATTTATCCTGAGAATTTACTGTGCGTTTAATTCCCGGACGCGGTTATTAGCGCGCACCTTTCAAGCGGTGCTGCGGGGCCACTTAAACGACACTGCGGGGCCGCCGGTGAGGGTGGCCCCGCAGTGAGATGGGAAACAGTGAAGTTGGGAGACAGTGCAAATGGGCAGCAGCGCAGCTGGGAAAGTGCCGCGTTGGTGAAATCGACTAAAGCTTGGCGATGATTTCGGCCAGAAGCTTGGAGATCCGCTTGCCCGCTGCATGTCCGGCTTCCAGGACTTCCGCGTGGCTCAAAGGAACCGGGCTGATGCCGGCTGCCAGGTTGGTTACCAAAGAGATGCCGAAAACTTCCATCCCTGCATGGCGGCCGGCGATTGCCTCCAGCGCCGTGGACATGCCCACCAGGTCGGCCCCGATCCGCTGGGCGTACTGAACCTCTGCCGGTGTCTCGTAGTGAGGGCCCGTGAACTGCGCGTACACGCCTTCCTGCAGCGACGGATCCACTTCGCGGGCGAGGTCTCGGATCCGTGAGGAGTAGAGGTCGGTGAGGTCAACGAACGTTGCGCCTTCAAGAGGCGAGGTAGCAGTGAGGTTGATGTGGTCGCTGATGAGCACGGGGGTGCCCGGGGTCCAGTCCTCATTGAGTCCGCCGCAGCCGTTGGTGAGGACCAGTGTCTTGCATCCGGCGGCCGCGGCGGTGCGCACGCCGTGGACAACCGAGCGGACTCCCCGGCCTTCGTAGTAGTGCGTCCGGGCGCCGAGGACCAGGGCCCGCTTGCCCTCTTTGGTGAGGACGGAGCGGATGGTGCCCACGTGGCCCACCACTGCTGGCTTGTGGAAACCGGGAACCTCGGATGCGTTGAGGGTGGCGGTGGTTTCCCCGATCAGATCGGCGGCTTCCGCCCACCCGGATCCGAGCACCAGTGCTACGTCATGGGACTCGACGCCGGTCTCCGCGGCGATGAAGTCTGCGGCGGCCTTCGCGGCCTCGAAAGGGTCAGTGTTCATCAGCTCAGTGTTACTCACTGGTACAAGCTACCCTGCACCTGCTGGACTTTGGTAGGGATGGCGCCGGAGTGAGGTTCGGCTGGGTGGCAACCAGCGTGGCAATGAGTGAGAATTGAGGATTGTGACCACCCAAGTTGACTTCAGTGCCCCCCGTATCGCGATCCTGGGAGGTGGTCCCGGCGGATATGAAGCTGCCATGGTGGCCGCCTCACTCGGCGCGCACGTCACGATCATCGAGCGGGCAGGCCTCGGCGGCTCCGCGGTTCTGACCGACGTCGTGCCTTCCAAAACCCTTATTGCCACCGCCGACCTCATGACGCGCGTCGGTGAGGCGGACGAGCTCGGCGTGAAGTTCGACGGCGACGGCACGGCCTCCAAGCCCCGTGCCGACCTCAAGCACATCAACGATCGCGTCCTGAACCTCGCCCACGGACAGTCCGAGGACATCCGGGCCGGTCTTGAGCGCCTGGGCGTGGAGATCGTCATCGGTTCGGGCAAACTTCTGGACAACAACACCATCGAAGTCCTCACCATTGATGGCACCCGCACCATCGACGCCGACGCCATCCTTCTGGCCGTCGGTGCCCACCCGCGTGAACTCCCCACGGCCAAGCCGGACGGTGAACGCATCCTCAACTGGGCCCAGATCTACAACCTGGACGAACTTCCCGAGGAACTCATTGTTGTTGGTTCGGGCGTCACTGGTGCTGAGTTCGCATCCGCGTACAACGGCTTGGGCTCCAAGGTCACCCTGATCTCCAGCCGTGACCAGGTCCTCCCTGGCGAGGACACGGACGCCGCCAAGCTGCTGGAAGGCGTTTTCGAGCGTCGCGGAGTCAACGTTTTGTCCAAGTCCCGCGCCAACGCAGTGGAGCGAACGGACGACGGCGTGAAGGTCACCTTGGGTGACGGTTCCGTCGTGACAGGTTCGCACTGCCTTGTGTGTGTTGGTTCCATCCCCAACACTGCCGGCATCGGCCTTGAAGAAGCCGGGGTGACTCTCACGGAGTCCGGGCACATCAAGGTGGACGGTGTTTCCCGCACCACGGCCCCCAACATTTACGCTGCCGGCGACTGCACGGGCGTCTTCGCCCTGGCATCCGTTGCAGCCATGCAGGGCCGCATCGCGATCGCACACTTCATGGGCGATGGCGTGAAGCCGCTGAAGCTCAACCAAGTGGCTTCCAACATCTTCACGTCCCCCGAGATCGCCTCAGTGGGCGTCTCCGAGGCTGACCTCGCGTCCGGCAAGTACCAGGGTGACGTGGTGATGCTGTCCTTGCTCAGCAACGCCCGCGCCAAGATGCGTAACACCAAGGACGGCTTCGTGAAGATCATCGCCCGCAAGGGATCCGGCACCGTGATCGGTGGCGTGGTGGTTGGGCCGAACGCCTCAGAGCTCATCTTCCCGATCTCCGTGGCCGTGACCCAGAAGCTCCACGTGGACGACGTAGCCAGCGCCTTCACGGTGTACCCGTCGCTCACTGGCTCCATCTCGGAGGCTGCGCGGCGCCTGCACGTGCACATGTAGCTTCCCCACCCAGCACAGACGCCCGTTTCGGGGGTTCCCTGCCGATCGTGCCGTGCGCACGGCATTCCTAGCAGGGAACCCCCGTATAGGGCTGCCTGGATGCGTCAGGCTGACCAAGCTTGCATCGTGGAGAGGGCCTCGGCCAGTGGCATGTGCAAGGCAGGGCCATGGCCCGGCAGGATCACGTTGGCTTGGACTGTAACGAGGGAGCCTGCAGAGGCGAGCGCCGCAGCAGGGTCCGAGTGGTACATCCTGTGCAGCATTTGCGGACCTGATGTCCGGCTGATCGGATGACCGCTCACCAACGTGTCACCCACGGCGATGGCTCCCGCACCGGGGAGCAGTAAGGCCACGTTCCCAGGGGTGTGTCCGGGCAACAGGATGGCTTGCGGTTGCCCCGGGAGGGCCTGGAGTTTTGCCGACGTCCACGCCTCGGCACGCGTAGCCGGTTCCGCTTGGAGGGCCTTGGCCTTGATGACGTGGACCATCCAGCGAAACACCCTGGGCCGCCACGCCCGGAGCAGAACCTGCCCGATGGTCACCTGATGCTTCTCCTTGCCCTGAACGTGCGCGAGTTCTTCGGGAGAGCAGAGGATGGGCGTGCCGAAAGTCTGCGAGAAGCAGGCGGCTGATCCTGTGTGGTCCACGTGCCCGTGGGTGATGAGCATGGCTTTCGCATCAGCCGGGTCCAGCCCGAGCACCCGGACGGATTCCAACACCAGATCACGGTCCGCAGGATAGCCGCCGTCGATCAGGAAGAATCCTGACTCGTCACGGACAACGAGCCAGTTGGACGCCGGTCCCTCCACGAAAAAGACGCCGGACGCGGGTTCGGATACGTTCATCCGAGCAGTCTAAGGGCCCGATTCGATGGTTCCCTGCGGATCATGCCGTGCGCACGGCACCCCCGGCAGGGAACCCCCGTGCCGGGCTGCCCGGAGCGGGAGCCCCACCCGCTGCCCGAGCTACGCGGCGGCCGCTTGGAAGTGCTTCTCGATGATCCCCTTGATGTCCTCATGGCACCCTCCGCAGCCCGTCCCGGCGCGGGTGGCCTTGGAGACTTCACCCACGGTGCTGCAGCCCTCAACCACGGAATCTTCAATGCTGGCCGCACTCACGCCGGCGCATCGGCACACGGTCCGATGGGGATCGTTGCTGGTGGCCCCGGCGTCGAGTTGGTCCGGGCCATCCAACCGCAGGAGCAGTGAACGGTCTGCGGGCAGCTCGGAGGACCGTTCAAAGAGCACCACCAGTTCAGCAGCAGTCCGTGGCATGCCCACGGCTACGAGGCCTTCCAGTACTCCGCCACGGGTGGTCATCTTCACGTAGCGTCCGTGTTCGGGGTCGGCCCACTGGGAGATTTGCCGGCGGGGTCGCCCGGAAACGGCGCCGGCTTCCAACAGCTCCTCGTCCCAGGGATCGGCTTGGTTGTCGCCTGCCACGGCCAGGTTGATGCCGCGGGCCTTCAGAACCACGACGCCCGGCTTCTCCTGAGGCAGGGGGTCACATGCGTCTGCGGCGTCCTGCCCATCCCGCGCCAGGACCACGAGGTATTCGGCCAGCCACTCGGCCTGTCGCCAGCCCGGACCGACCAGACCGGAAGGACCGGTGGCATTCCGGCAGTCAACGCATGCAGCGTCAGGGCAGCGCACTTCAGCACAGTCGCCGATCGCGAACATGTGGGGCTCGTGATACGTGCGGAGATGATGATCCACCAGAATGCCGGAAGCAACGGGAAGTCCACATCCCTCGGCCAGTTCAATGCGGGGGCGGACACCACAGGACAGCACCAGCAGGTCGCCGTCGATCGCGGAGCCGTCATCCAGCAGCAAGGCTGAGAAGCTGCCGCCAGGTCCGGCAGTTTCAACGCCGGTGGAACGCGCGTTGCCGGCCATCCGGACCCCGCCCGCCCTCAAACTGTTGGTGAGGACAGCGCCGCTGCCGCGGTCGATGCTGCGCCCCAGAGGGAACGGCCCGTTGTGGACCACGGTGGCCTGTGCGCCTTCTTCGGCCGCGGCGAGGGCGGTCTCCAGGCCCAGCACGCCGCCACCCAACACCACCACGCGCTTTCCATCAGCTACGGCTGAACGGAGTACTGCGGCATCTTTGAGATCACGCAGTGTTGTGACGCCAGCAGGGAGGACAGGCCCGGCGGGGTCGGGGTTGAGCCCGGTCAGGTTGGGGATCACGGGACGGGATCCGGTGGCGAACACCAGCCGGTCATAGTGTTCAGTGGTGCCGTCGGAGAGGACTACATGTTGGCGGGCGCGGTCGATTCTCTTGACCTTGACGCCCAAGCGCACTTTCACGCCGTCGGCTTCCAGTTCGGCGGCATCAGCCATGGCCAAAGCCCCGGCCGTGGTGCGCCCGACGCCAAGCTCGGCAACCATCACACGGTTATACGCGGCCTCGGTTTCCTGTCCAACTACCAGTAGCTGCACCAGTCCGGTGCGGACGGCGGGCAGGAGTTCGTCCACCAGGCGGGCAGCCACGGGGCCGAATCCAACAACAACAATGCGCTCGCTCATGATGCCTCCTTGACGTGCACTGGCAGCCCGGCCATAGCCGGATTTCTCGAAGAAACCGAGGGAGCGTCCTGCGCAGCAACTGCCTTCCGGACCCACACCCGGCTGGTCTTGAACTCCGGCATGCCGGAAATGGGATCTGTAGCCGCTTCCGTGAGTCGGTTCGCGTTTTCCTGGCCGGGGAAGTGGAACGGCAGGAAGACGGTGTCCGGGCGGACCGACGTGCTGAGCTCGGCACGGCAGAGCACCTCGCCGCGTTCGTTCGTCACAGTGGCGTAGTCGCCATCGGCAATGCCGCGGGTAGTCGCTGTGCCGGGGTGAATGAGCAGCCGGGCCTGTGGCTGCGATGCGAGGAGTTCGCTCACGCGCCGGGTCTGTGCGCCGGATTGGTAGTGCTCCAGAAGCCTGCCGGTTGCCAGGGCCAACGAATCGTCAGCAAAGGAACGGACGGCCCGCTTGGACGGAGTCACCGGAATCATCGCGGCCCGGCCATCAGCATGGGCGAAGCCGTCAGCGAAGAGCCGAGGGGTGCCGCTGCTGCCCACAGGGTACGGCCAGTAAGCAGCTTCACCGCGGTCCAGCATGGCGTAGTCGATGCCCGAGTAATCGGCCAAACCACCGGCAGAGGCCAGTCGCAGCTCTTCGAAAACCGTCTCGGGATCATCGCTGAACGTGGAGGGAGCTTCAAGGAGCTCAGCCAGCCGGGCCATGAGCCACAGCTCGCTGCGCACGCCAGGGGGAGGAGTGAGTGCACGTCGGCGACGGATCACGCGGCCCTCAAGATTGGTGAGCGTACCTTCCTCTTCGGCCCATTGCGTCACCGGCAAAACCAGGTCCGCTTCAGCCGCTGTCTCGGACATGAAGAAGTCGCAAACCACCAGGAAGTCCAGGCTGCGGAGTCCTAGGATCACTGCGTTGGTATCGGGCGCCGACACCACCACATTGGCGCCGTGGACGAAGAGGCAACGTACGCCGTCGGGTTGTCCGAGGGACTTGAGAAGTTCGACGGCGGGGAGGCCGGGTCCGGGGATCAGCGACTCGTCGATGCCCCACACACGCGCCATGTGGGCGCGGGCAGCGGGGTCGGTGATCTTGCGGTAGCCCGGGAGCTGATCGGCCTTTTGTCCGTGTTCACGGCCGCCTTGGCCGTTGCCTTGTCCTGTGAGCGTGCCGTAGCCGCTGCGCGCGGAGCCGGGCAGGCCCAGGAGGAGGCTGAGATTGATGGCCGCGGTGGCGGTGTCCGTGCCGTCAACGTGCTGCTCCACACCCCGGCCACTGAGGATATAGCTGCCACCGTTACGGGCACCTTGGGCCAAGCGGCGGGCGGTTTCCCGGATGAGGTTGGCCGGGACGCCCGTGATGGACTGGACACGCTCGGGCCAGAACGATGACAGGCTGCGCACCACCGCGGCATATCCGGACGTGTTCTTCTCGATGTAGGAGGCGTCGGCCAAGCCTTCGTGCACCACCACATGGCTGATCCCCAAAAGAAGCGCCAAATCGGTGCCGGGCGTCGGCTGCAGGTGGAGGCCGCCGCCGTCGGACGTGAACGCAGCAGTAGCCGAGCGGCGGGGGTCCACCACGATCAGCCCACCGGCGTCGCGGGCACCCTGCAGGTGCTGGACGAACGGCGGCATGGTTTCTGCAACGTTGGATCCGAGCATGAGGATCACGGACGCGGTGTTTAGGTCCGTGACAGGGAAGGGGAGCCCCCTGTCGACGCCGAAAGCCCGGTTGCCGGCAGCTGCAGCCGACGACATGCAGAAGCGGCCGTTGTAGTCGATCCGCGAGGTGCGCAGTGCGAGGCGGGCGAACTTCCCCAGCAGGTACGCCTTCTCGTTGGTGAGGCCGCCGCCGCCGAACACTCCCACGGCGTCGTTCCCGTACTGCTGTTGGGTGTCCTTCACCGCTGAGGTGATCAGCATGAGGGCCTGGTCCCAGGAGATCGGCTGGTGGACGCCGTCGGACCCTTTGAGCATCGGCTCGGTGACCCGGCCGCTGTGACGCAACAACGACGCCGATGTCCAGCCTTTGCGGCACAGCCCGCCCCGGTTGGTGGGGAAGTCGCGTCCGGAAACCTCCAGGGGTGCGGCCGGTGCTGCGTCAGTTACTGGCACTGCCGCTGTCTTTTCCACGGCAGGTGCAGCCGGGGTCAGCGTCATGGCGCACTGGAGTGCGCAGTAGGGGCAGTGGGTATCGGCGCCGTTGGGCATCTAGATGTGTCCGATCGTGTTGCGCTTCTGTGCGGGGCGAATGTAGACCACCCAGCACACGGTGAGCATGAGGACATAGGCTCCGACGAATCCGTAGAAAGCCGGGGTGTAGGAGCCGCTGGCCGAGTTTGAGGCGTTGAGTACCTGCGGGATCACGAAGCCGCCGTAGGCGCCGATCGCGGAGATCAGGCCCAGCGAGGAAGAAGCGAGCCGTGCAGTGGTGGCACTCGGGGCACCTGAACGGGCTGCCCGGCTGGAGGTTGCGAAGATGACCGGGATCATGCGGTACGTTGCGCCGTTTCCGAAGCCGCTGGCCAGGAAGAGCAGCAGGAACAGGGTGAGGAAGAGCCAGAAGTTCTTCAGGGGCAGCGTCCAGATCATGGTCAAGGTGATGACGGCCATGGAGGCGAAGGAGGCGATGGTCATGCGGGCGCCGCCCATGCGATCGGCCATTCGTCCGCCGTAGGGGCGGGCCAGGGAGCCGATCAGCGGGCCGAGGAAGGCCAAGGACAGTGCCACGGCGCCGACGTGGATGGAGGAGAAGTCCGGGAAGTAGTCCTTGATCAGCTTGGGGAAGACGCCTGCGAAGCCGATGAACGAACCGAACGTTCCAATGTAGAGGAACGCCATGATCCACAGGTGCGGTTCCTTGAGGGCGGCCAGGGAACCGGCCACATCACCCTTGGCGCTGGTGAGGTTGTTCATGTACTTGTAGGCGCCGAAGGCGGCGATGATGATCAGCGGGATCCAGATGATGCCAGCCATCGGCAGGTTGACGGTCCCGGCTGCCAGGAGCGTGATGGCGATGGGCACAACAAGCTGGGCGACGGCGGCACCGAGGTTTCCGCCGGCTGCGTTCAGGCCCAGCGCCCAACCCTTTTCACGGGCGGGGTAGAAGAAGGTGATGTTGGCCATGGAACTGGCGAAGTTGCCGCCACCGAAGCCGGCGAGTGCGGCCATGAGGAGCATGACACCGAAGGGCGTCTCCGGGTTGGAGACGCACAGCGCTAACCCGGTGGTGGGGATCAGCAGGAGCAGCGCGGAGACGATGGTCCAGTTCCGGCCGCCGAACTTGGGAACCATGAAGGTGTAGGGGATACGGAGCGTGGCGCCCACGAGGCTGGGGATGGAGATGAGCCAGAAGATCTGGTTGGTGTCGAACTGGAAGCCTGCTGCGGGGAGTTGGACCACCACGATGGACCACAGCTGCCATACGACGAAGCCGAGGAATTCGGCGAAGATGGACCAATTGAGATTGCGCTTGGCGATGGACCGGCCTTCGGACTCCCATTGGCCCTTGTCTTCGGCATCCCAGTTGGCGATCCAGCGGCCGGGGCGGTGCTCAAGGGTGGAAGTGGCAGTGGACTGGGCGGGAGCCAGTGCATCTGCGGTGCGGTCAACAGTCACGGAAGTGCCTCCTTGGTGGGGGACGTTGTTCTTCCAAGGTAGGTTTGGCGCATTTCGTGGACGGTCGCCGTTTGTAAACGCCCTGTGACATTTCCCTATCGGCGGGGTCACCGGCGCGTGAGGCCGTGGTGAGGTAATGTGGCGCGGACCACAGGGTGAGATTTTCTTGTGGGTCCGCATGTTGGACTTGGTTGTCCAGTCAATGGACAGCGGGAACTATTATTGAACTCTCGAATAATCCTTCGCCGGGTAGGCTCTCGGGGCTTCGGCCGGCGTGAAAGAAAGCTGCAAACACATGTCTTCCACCGCACCATCCAAGGAAGGCGAGTCCACTAAGCCAGTGAACTCGCGGGGCAAGGTGATCTTCGCGAGCCTGATCGGCACGACGATCGAGTTCTACGACTTCTACGCCTATGCCACCGCGTCGGTACTCGTCTTCCCGAAGCTTTTCTTCCCGGACGCCACAGACATCAATGCGCTGCTCAGTGCGTTCGCCATCTTCGGTGTTGCCTTCTTCGCGCGGCCCATTGGCGCCGTGGTCTTCGGACACTTTGGTGACAAGATCGGCCGCAAGGGTACCCTGGTGGCATCGCTGCTGACCATGGGTATTGCAACCTTCCTCATCGGCCTCCTACCCACGGCCTCCATGCCGGGGTGGGCCATCCTCGCCCCGATCATGCTGGTGATCCTGCGCTTCTTCCAAGGCCTGGCCTTGGGTGGAGAATGGTCCGGCGCGGCATTGCTCGCCACCGAGAACGCCCCCGAAGGCAAGCGCGCCATCTACGGAACGTTCCCGCAGCTGGGTGCTCCCATCGGCTTCATCATCGCCAACGTCATCTTCATCTGGATGAACGTCTCCCTGAGTGCCGAAGAATTCCTGGCCTGGGGCTGGAGGGTTCCCTTCATCCTCAGCGCCGTACTGGTCATCGTGGGACTTTACGTACGCCTGAAGCTGGTGGAGAGCGCCTCCTTCACCAAGGTCATCGAGCAGGAAAAGGTCCAGAAGGTTCCCCTCGCGGCAACCCTCAAGAGCCACTGGCGCCCCGTGGTTGCGGGCACCTTCATCATGTTCGCCACCTACGTGCTCTTCTACATCATGACCACGTTCACCCTGTCCTACGGCACCAAGCCCACGCTGGCCGGCGCTCAGGCCGCCGCTGAGAAGGCCGGAAAGCCCATGACGGCAGACCAGATCGCCGCGTTTGTCCCCGGCCTGGGGATCACGCGCTCCGATTTCCTCTGGATGCTGATCATCGGCGTCGTCTTCTTCGGCATCTTCACCGTGGTCTCCGGACCGCTCGCCGAGAAGTGGGGCCGACGCAAGTTCCTGCTGGGCGTAACGGCTGGCATCTTCGTGTTCGGTGCGCTCTGGTTCACCATGTTCGGACCCGGCCAGGCAGCAGCCATGGTTGGCCTCATTGTGGGCTTCACGCTCATGGGCCTCACCTTCGGACCCATGGCTGCCATCCTTCCCGAGCTGTTCCCGGCCAACGTCCGCTACACGGGGTCGGCGGTTGCTTACAACCTGTCCTCGATGATCGGTGCAGCACCTGCTTCGTTCGTGGCCATTGCGCTCTGGTCTGCAGCCAACGGCAGCACCTGGCTGGTGGGCGCCTACATGGCCGCCGCCGCTGTGGTGACGTTCATCGCCCTCTGGTTGACTCGCGAAACCAAGGACATGGACTACGAAAACAACGTCGCCTAAGTAGTTCGAGTACGACGTCGGCCCCGCACCAAACGGTGCGGGGCCGACGTCGTTAAGAGGTTCTTTACGTTAGTCCTCGATGGTGGCGATGACCGCGCCGGCGGCAACGGTCTCACCAGCGGTGGCGGAGAGGCCACGTACTGTACCGGCCTTGTGGGCTGTGAGCGGCTGCTCCATTTTCATGGCTTCGAGAACCACGATCAGGTCTCCCTCAGCCACAACGTCACCATCAGAGGCTGCCACCTTCACGATGGTGCCCTGCATGGGGGAGGTCAGTGCGTTGCCGCCAGCAGCTGCAGCCGTGGCACCAGCCGAACGGGAGCGCTTCTTGGACTTGCCGGACTTGGCGCCCGAACCGCTGGAAACCGCGGCGATGCTGCCACCCAGGCCGGACGGCAGGACCACCTCAAGGCGCTTGCCGCCAACCTCGACCACGACGCGCTGGCGCTCACCGGCGTCGGGCGTTTCAGCGGAGCCTGCCGCCGACCATGCCGGGATGCTGTTGACGAACTCCGTCTCGATCCAGCGTGTGTGGACTGTGAACGGGCCTTCCGTCGGGGCGAAAGCGGGGTCGGTCACCACGGCGAGGTCGAAGGGGATGACGGTGGGGATGCCCTCAACCACCATCTCCTCCAAGGCGCGGCGTGAACGCTGAAGCGCTTGCTCGCGGGTTGCTCCGGTGATGATCAGCTTGGAGAGCATGGAGTCGAAGTTGCCGCTGATGACGTCGCCCTGCTCCACGCCGGAGTCGATCCGGACGCCGGGTCCCGTCGGGTTTTTCAGCGTGGTGATGGTGCCGGGGGCGGGCATGAAGTTGCGGCCCGGGTCCTCGCCGGTGATGCGGAACTCGAAGGAGTGGCCGCGGACTTCGGGGTCGTCATAGCCAAGTGCTTCGCCGCGTGCAATGCGGAACTGCTCGCGGACCAGGTCGATCCCCGTGACTTCCTCGGACACGCAGTGCTCCACCTGGAGGCGGGTGTTGACCTCGAGGAAGGAAATGGTGCCGTCCTGGCCCACCAGGAACTCACAGGTGCCGGCGCCGAGGTAGTTGGCTTCCTTCAGGATGGCCTTGGAGGATTCGTAGAGACGCTTGTTCTGCTCTTCGCTGAGGTACGGAGCGGGGGCTTCCTCAACAAGCTTCTGGTTGCGGCGCTGCAGCGAGCAGTCGCGGGTGGAAACAACTACCACGTTGCCGAAAGCATCGGCCAGGCACTGTGTTTCCACGTGGCGCGGTGCGTCAAGGAACCGCTCGATGAAGCACTCGCCGCGGCCGAAAGCTGCTACGGCTTCGCGGACTGCCGATTCGTACAGCTCAGGGATTTCGTCCATGGAGCGGGCCACCTTGATGCCGCGTCCGCCGCCACCGAAGGCAGCCTTAATAGCGACAGGAAGCCCGAATTCCTCGGCAAACTTCAGGATCTCGTCCGCGTTCTGGACCGGGTCAGCCGTGCCCGGAACCAGGGGAGCGCCTACCTTTTCGGCAATGTGGCGGGCCTGCACCTTGTCACCCAAGGCGGAGATGGCTGCCGGTGAGGGGCCGATCCAGGTGATGCCGGCGTCGATGACCTTGGCAGCGAACTCGGCGTTCTCCGCAAGGAAGCCGTAACCGGGGTGGATGGCATCCGCGCCGGACTGCTTGGCGACGTCGATGATCTTGTCCATCACGAGGTACGACTCAGCGGCCGTGTTGCCGCCCAGGGCGTAGGCTTCGTCGGCAAGGCGGACGTGGAGGGCCTCACGGTCAGGGTCGGCGTAAACGGCTACGGAGGCAATGCCTTCGTCCCGGGCGGCTCGGATGATGCGGACCGCGATTTCGCCGCGGTTGGCAATCAAGACCTTGGTAAGAGGGCTGGAAATGGGCTGCGCCGGGTTAGCTGACAAGTTGTTGACTCCTTCTGTCCTTCAGGGAGCCTAGCGTGATTGTGAGGGTTCCGCCCATATTGATGGGGGATTCCGTGTGTGAGGCGATGTTCCTTTGTAGGGTTGCTACAAAACGCTTCTACTGTGTGTTCGCGGCCCACAGCTCCGTGATTCCCACGTTTGCGTGGACCAGCAGGTCCCTCAGCGTGGAGATGGAAAGCCCGACGACGGCGTGCGGGTCGCCGTCCACCTTGCGGATGAAGGCCCCACCCAAGCCGTCGATAGTGAAGGAGCCGGCGCAGTGAAGGGGTTCTCCGGTGGCGATGTAGGCGTCGATGTCGCTGGTGCTCATCCGGGCGAAGTGGACCTCGGCACTGGATACTGCTCCAACGGTGGCGCCCGTGCCGTCTGCTGCTTCGTCGTCCGCGTCAGCGGCGGTGTCCCGGCAGTCAACCAACCAGTGTCCTGTGTGAAGAACACCCTGGGAGCCGCTCATGCGAAGCATCCGCTCCCGCGCCACCTCGGCGGTGTAGGGCTTGCCATGGGACTCGCCGTCGAACTCGAAGACGGAGTCGCAACCGATCACCAGCGCGCCCTCAGCTTCAGGGAGGGAAGCAACGGCTTCGGCCTTGGCCCGGGCGAGGAGCAGGGCGGTGTCATGGGCATCGGTCACGCCGTATTTCGCCTGGACCGCGTCCTCGTCCACGTCCGAGACCAGGACGTCGTGCCGGATCCCGGCCTCGGTGAGCAGCTTGGTGCGGGCGGGGGACTGGGAGGCGAGAATCAATCGGGTCACGTCCCCCAGCCTAATACGGACGCTCTCTCACATCCCCCGTGCTTAAACCAAACGCTCGCTCACTTCCCTGAAGCAAGTGAGCGAGCGTTCGGATATATCAGCTGTGATGTGAGAGAGCGTTAGTGGACGAGTTCCTCGGATCCTGCCTTTGAACGATCGCTCCGATCCAACTTGGCGCCTTCAACATCCACGTCAGGGAGAATGCGTTCCAGCCACTTGGGGAGCCACCACGCCTTCTCGCCCAGGAGATACATGACCGCGGGAACAATGGTCATGCGCACTACGAAGGCGTCAATCAGCACACCGAAAGCCATGGCAAAGCCGAGCGGACGGACCATGGTGAGATGGCTGAAGATGAAGCCGGAGAATACGCTCACCATGATGATCGCGGCCGCGGTGACCACGGCTGCGGCGTGGCTGAACCCGGAGCGGACGGCATGCTTGGCAGATTCGCCGTGCATGAACGATTCACGCATGCCGGAGGTGATGAACACCTGGTAGTCCATGGCGAGTCCGAACAGCACGCCGATGAGGATGATGGGCAGGAAGCTCAGGACAGCGCCGGGGTTGGCGACGTCGAAGATGCCTCCCAGCCAGCCCCACTGGTAGACGGCAACCACGGCACCGAAAGCAGCGGCAAGCGAGAGCAGGAAGCCGCCGGTAGCCAGCAGCGGCACCACAATGGAGCGGAATACCAGAAGCAACAGCAGCAGCGAGAGTCCCACCACAATCGCCAAGTAGGGCGGCAAGGCGGCGCCGAGCTTGTTGGAGACGTCGATGTTGCCGGCGGTTTGTCCGGTGAGGCCGATCTGCACGTCCAGGTCGTCCTGAATAGCTGTGCCCTTGGCGCGGAGATCGGACACCACCTGCACGGTGCCGGCACTGGCCGGGCCTTCCTTCGGGATGACCTGGAAGACTGCAGTGCGGCGGTCTTCACTCAGGGCAATCGGAACCGCAGCGATGACGTTCTCTACGCTGCGGAGCTGGTCCGCGACGTCGAACTGCTTGTTCTTGGCATCGTTCTCGCTGAGGCCCTCGGGGAACTCGCCCACGACGACGATCGGTCCGGTCACGCCTTCACCAAAGCTGCTGCGCGTGAGGTCGTAGGCCTTGAAGGCTTGCGAATCCACCGGCTCGGAGCCGCCGTCGGGAAGTGCCAGCCGCAACTGTGAAGCCGGGAGTGCCAAGGCGCCCAACAGCACCACGCTTGCCACCAGGGCAACCCACGGATGACGCGTGACCATGCCGCCCCAGCCACCGCTGCTGCGCTTCTCTTCGCGTTCGCGATCGGCAGCTTCGTGGCCGGGCTCGGCGTTGTGCTTCGCGGCTTTGGCCCAGGCGCGCTTGGAGATGAGCCGGCGGCCGATCAGCGCCAGGACTGCGGGCGTCAGGGTCAATGCGACGACGACGGCAACACCCACTGTCGCTGCGGCAGCAACACCCATGACGGCGAGGAAGGGGAGTCCCGGAACGACCAGGGCCGCCAAGGCAATGATGACCGTCAGGCCGGCGAACAGCACGGCGTTGCCGGAGGTGCCGGTGGCCAGTGCTGCAGATTCTTCGGCGTCCATACCGGCCAGGAGCTGTGTCCGGTGGCGGTTCACGATGAAGAGAGAGTAGTCAATGCCGACCGCGAGCCCGAGCATCAGGGCAAGCATGGGGGAGATGGAACTCATGTCGATCACGCTGGTGAGCGCGAACGTTCCGCCCACACCCACGGCAACACCGATCAGCGCCATGACCAGCGGCAGACCGGCAGCGATCAACGTTCCGAGCATCAGAATCAGGACCAGAGCCGCAACAGCAACACCCACAATTTCAGCGATGCCGAAGATCTCCGAGACGTCCTCGGTGATTTCCTTACTGGCGTAGGCAGTGACGCCGGCGGAGGAGACTCCGTGGACGATCTCCTGGACTTCCTCGCGGACAGCGGGGTCAACGGCGTTGATGGAGGTCTTGAACTGGACCTGCGCTACAGCGGCTTTGTTGTCACTGGAAACGAAACGGAGCCCCTGTGATGCTTCGAGCTGTCGCTTGCCAAGTGCCAGCGTGGCGGCGCCATCGGCGGCCTCCTTGGCTCCGGCGTCGAGCTTTTCCTTATTGGCGGCAAGTTCGGCGCGCTGCGGTGCGAGCTGGGCTTCAATCTGGGCGGGGGTGAGGCCTGAGGCGGCGAGCTGCTGTTCAACCCCGGCGAGTTGTGCCTCGCCCGCTTCCAGCTGCGCCCGGGAGGCGTCCAGCTGGGCCTTGCCTTCTGCGGCTTTCGCTTCGCCGGCGGCGATCTCGCCAGCGGACGTGTCCAGTTGCTCCTGCGTGGTGAACGGGTTCACCGTGCCCTGAACGTCAGGCATGGCTTCCAGTTTAGTGAGCGCGGCCGCAACCGCGTCCTTCTTGGCTTGATCGAAACCGGCATCTCCGGCGTCGAAAACCACGCTGGCCGAGCCGCCCGATGAATCAGGAAGGGCTTCCTTGAGCTTGTCCGCCATCTGCTGGGTTTCGGTGCCCGGGATGGTGAAGTTGTTGGACATGGTGCCGTGGAATGCTGCGGCCGAGCCGCCTACTGCCACCATGACGGCCAGCCATATGGAGATGACGAGCCAGCGGCGGCGATACGAAAACTTGCCGAGACGGTAGAGGAACGAGGCCATGTCAGAACCGATCTTTGGTGGTTGGAACGGAGGGGGAGGCTGTTGTCGCTGTGGAGAGAGCGTTCGACGGCGGCGCGAAGCCGGCGCCGAGAAGGCCCATCGCATCGATGAGGTGCTGGCGAAGGACCGCGAGGGATTCGGCGGAGAGGTCGGGGCCGCGTTCGATGAACCAGACGGTCATTGCCGCTTTGCCGCAGGAGATCACGGATCCAGCCAAGGCGTGGAGGTAGAGCTCGCTGATCCCGGCGCCGAGCCTGCTGCGGGCGGCGTCAATGATCTGCGCTGTGCAGTGCTCCCAGGCTTCGAGCTCGGAGCGTGCAAGCTGGCGGTTGTCCTGCGTCAGGCTGAACAGCTCGGCCATGGGTGCCACGGACATTGGATCGGCCAGCGCCATGAGGGCTGCCTGGGCGGATTCGAGGATTGACTCCTCTGCAGGGCGCAGCCGGAACTGCTCCAGTGCGTGGTCCATGAAGCCATCGGCTACGGAGGCCAGCGCTGCTTCGAGGCTGGGGAAGTAATTGAAGAAAGTTCGCCGCGAGACACCCGCCGTGGCTGCGATGTCTTCCACGGTGAAGTTACCGGGCCCGTTGCTGCGCAGGAGGTCCAAGGCTGCGGACGCGATAGAGCTGCGGGTGGCCGCCTTGTTGAGCTCACGCCGTGAAGGCGTTGAGTGCTCAGCTGTGTGGGACGACTCCGCAGCGGCTTCTTGGCTACTGGTTTGGGTCACATACTTACACTAAGTGCAAGTTTGCACTCTGCGCAATTTGACCAGTTGTGCGCACGCAAAAAAGTCCCGCCCTGGTTGGGCACTCCCGCCTATGAACGGCGAGGGTGCCCAAGCAGGGCGGGACATGGAACCTCAGATTAGAACTGGTGGGGCTGGGCCGGGGGAGTGGGCGGGGTGAACTGCTGCGGCTGCTCGGGTTGCTGCGGAGTGGGCTGCTGCGGTGGAGTGGGCTGCTGTGGTTGTGCCGGCTGCTGAGCGGCAGTCTTGGTCAGGTAGACCGATTGGCCTGTGGCACCCGGCTCGCCCTCACCCAGCGGAAGGACGTATACGGCGGTGCCGTAGGCGCACACCTCGGTCCAGTTGGTGCCCATTTCCGAGGTGTCGAAGCGCATGGCCACAACGGCGTTCGCGCCACGCTGCTGCGCTTCGTTGACCATGCGTGCCATGACTTCCTGGCGGCTTTCGTAGAGTGCCTTGGTCATTTCAGGCAGCTCGCCGCCACCGAGGGAGCGGAAACCGGCCAGCATCTGGGAGCCGATATCGCGTGAACGGACAGTGAGGCCCATGACTTCGCCGAAGACGGCGTCAATCCGGTGGCCCGGGATTTCGTTGGAGGTGACGATCAACATGGTCAGAGCCTATCCAGACTTGGCCCTTAATCGGGGAAATCCCCCGGGGAGAACTCCCCGGGGGATTTGCGCCTGTTCACAAGGGGGCGGTCGCTAGGCCTTCGAATCAGCCAGTTCGCGCTCGTTGCTTTCTGCTGCTGCCTTGTCGGCTGCGTACTCGTCAGCGAACGCAGCACCGTTGCGGGGCGCGTTGTACAACGACTCGTCCAGGATGCCCTGGCGCTTCGCCACAATGGCGGGGACCAGAGCCTGGCCTGCCACGTTGACGGCCGTGCGGCCCATGTCCAGGATGGGGTCGATCGCCAGCAGGAGCCCGACGCCGGCAAGCGGAAGTCCCAGCGTGGACAGCGTCAGGGTGAGCATGACCACGGCACCGGTGGTGCCCGCCGTGGCTGCGGAACCGAGGACGGAGACCAGCACGATCAGCAGGTACTGGCTGAAGTCCAAGTTGATGCCGAAGAACTGGGCCACGAAGATCGCTGCGATGGCCGGGTAGATGGCTGCGCAGCCGTCCATCTTGGTGGTAGCGCCCAGCGGCACGGCGAAGGAAGCGTAGCCGGAGGGGACGCCCAGGTTCCGTTCAGTGACGCGCTGCGTGAGCGGCAGCGTGCCAATGGAGGAGCGGGAAACGAAGGCAAGCTGCACTGCCGGCCAAACACCGGAGAAGTACTGCTTGACGGACAGGCCGTGGACGCGGACCAGGATCGGGTAGAGGACGAAGAGCACCAAGGCCAGGCCGATGTAGATGGCAGCCGTGAACTTGCCCAGGGATCCGATGGTGTCCCAGCCGTAGATCGCAACAGCGTTGCCGATGAGGCCGATGGTGCCCAGCGGGGCGATGCGGATGATCCACCACAGGACCTTCTGGATGACTGCAAGCGCGGAAGCGTTGAACGTCAGGAAGGCTTCCGCCTGCTTGCCCACTTTGAGGGCCGCAACGCCGATGGCGATGGCGATCACCAGAATCTGCAGCACGTTGAAGTTGACGGCGGTGCTGACGGTGGTGGCAGCATTGGCGCTCTCAGTAACGGTGGAGCTGGCGCCAAGACCCAGGAAGTTCTTGGGGAACAGGCCGATCAGGAAGGCCCACCAGTCGCCGGTCTTACCGGCGTACTTCGCTTCCTCGGTGATGCCGGTTGCTGCGCCGGGCTGCAGGAGCACGCCCAGGCCGATGCCGATCAGAACCGAGACCAGAGAAGTGATGGCGAACCACAGCAGCGTGTTCCATGCCAGGCGCGCGGCGTTGGAGACCTGGCGCAGGTTCGCGATGGAGCTCACCACGGCGGTGAAAATCAAAGGAACGACGGCGGTCTGCAGCAACGAGACGTAGCTGGAACCGATCGTCTGAAGAGTAGCGCCGAGGCCGTTGGGGGCTGTCTTGGTGCTGCCCGTGTACTTGGCGATGAGGCCGAGGACCAGGCCGATGATGAGGGCTGCGATGATCTGGACGCCGAAGGAACCGGCCCACTTGGGGAGCCGGAAGCCGGTCTTGCCAGCTGCTGGGGAAGTGTTGGTTGAGGTGCTCACCGGAACACGTTAGGTGCATCGCAAATAACATAGCGAACGAACGTTGAGAAATGTTACGTCGCCCCCTGTGCTGCCCTCGATCGTGAGCCGCTACTTTGCGGGCCCGGCGCGGGTTTTTGTGAAGTTATTCCCGGAAACAGTGTGGCGATGATCTCCGAGTGCGCTGCGATCCCTTCACCCGCTGGCGCACCCTTTCCCGCGGATCGCACCCGTAACCTCGGGTGCGAAGCGCGGGAACGGGTGCGACCCCAGGGCCCGAAGGGGTGCGCGAGGAGGGAACTGGAGCCCGCCGCGCGCAGCAACTTTCTAGCCCAGCAGCGCCCGCCGCAGCACGTCCAAGCCCACGGAGCCGACGTTCAATGCTTTGCTGTGGAACGACTTCAGGTCGAAGCCTTCGCGGGATTCGAGCTCGGCCCGGATCTGCTCCCAGAGGCGCTGCCCCACCTTGTAGGACGGCGCTTGGCCCGGCCAGCCGAGGTAGCGGGTGAATTCGAACTGGAGCTGGCCTTCGCTGATATCCAGGTTGGCTTTGAGGAAGTCGAAGCCCTTCTCCGGTGTCCAGGTCCCGGTGCCCCAGCGTTCGGGGACTGGAAGTTCCAGGTGCACGCCGATGTCAAACACCACCCGGGCGGCCCGCATGCGCTGGCCATCCAACATGCCCATGTGGTCGCCCGGGTCCTTGAGGTAGCCCAGTTCCAACATGAGTTGCTCGGCGTAGAGTGCCCAGCCTTCGCCATGGCCGGAGACCCAGCAGACATTCCGGCGCCAGTTGTTAAGTAGTTCACGGCGATAAGTTGCCGTGGCGACTTGGAGGTGGTGGCCGGGGACGCCTTCGTGGAACACGGTGGTGGTTTCGGACCAGGTGGTGAAGGTGTCCTCACCGGCCGGTACGGACCACCACATGCGGCCGGGACGGGAGAAGTCGTCAGAGGGGCCGGTGTAGTAGATGCCGCCCTCGTCGGTGGGAGCGATCATGCACTCAAGGGTTTTCATGACGTCCGGGATGTCGAAGTGGACGTCGGCCAGCTCGGCGACGGCGCGGTCGGAGAGCTCCTGCATCCAGGCCTGGAGGGCTCCGGTGCCGTTGATCTGGCGTGCGGGATCGCTATTGAGGATGCTCTTGGCTTCCTCGATGGATGCTCCGGGCTTGATCTGGTTGGCAACCTTCTCCTGCTCGCTGATGAGACGCTCGAGCTCCTGCACGCCCCAGGCATAGGTCTCTTCCAGATCGATTTCCGCGCCTACAAATGAACGGGAGGCCAGCGCGTAGCGTTCGCGGCCCACGGCGTCCTTTTCCGGGGCTACGGGGAGGAGCTCGTCCCGGAGGAAGTCGCCCAGGGCGCTGTACGCCGAACGCGCGGCCGCAGTCCCGGCGTCGAGCTTGGATTGAAGATCTGCGGGCAGCGGCGAGCCATCAACCGCAGCGTTGGCGGCCATCTTCGCGAAGAAGCCGTCCTCTGCGGCGTACCGGCCGGTCTGCTCGATGACGATCCGGACCTGGCGCGCGGCGGATACTTTTCCGGCGGCAGCAGCCGAGCGTAAGGACGCGATGTAGCCCTCAATGGCGCCGGGAACGTTGGCGGCGCGGCCTGCAATGTGCTCCCACTGTTCAGTCGTGTCCGTGGGCATGAGGTCGAAGATGGCGCGGATGTCCTGCGCGGGGGAGGCGATGTTGTTGAGGTCGGCTGCATTCCAGCCTGACTCGTGGATCTCCAGGTCCAGCCCGAGCCGCTCGCGCATGGCGTCCAGGGTGACGGCGTCAACGTCATCGGAAGGCTCAAGCCCCGCCAAAGCGTCCAAGGCCAGTTTGGTTGCCTCCGCATGGGAATCAAGGCCGGCAGGCGAGTAGTCCTGGTATTCGGTTTCGTGTCCCGGCAGGCCCAGCGTGGTGGCGAAGCTGGGATTGAGTTCGATCAGCTTTTCTGTGTACGCGTCAGCGACGGCATCGATGGCGGACTTCGGGCGTACGGGGGTGTTTGCAGTAGTCACCCACAGAGCCTAGCCGCGAGACCGCTTACGTGAAAGGGTTGTTGAACTTTTCTACGAGCGTGGGAATTAGCCCCGGCTGCGCTTCCAGGCGCCAGGACCCGGAGTGGGGTCCAGGCGCAGTTGCTGGCGACGCACCCAGTGCCGGACGTTCGGTGTGGACGAGGCC
This sequence comes from Paenarthrobacter sp. NPDC091711, assembly GCF_044756605.1. Taxonomy (NCBI): domain Bacteria; kingdom Bacillati; phylum Actinomycetota; class Actinomycetes; order Micrococcales; family Micrococcaceae; genus Paenarthrobacter; species Paenarthrobacter sp. NPDC091711. The sequence continues at coordinate 166,088 of NZ_JBIVTF010000005.1, read as the reverse complement.
GCCTCCGGCTGGCCACCAAGAGAAACCACGACGGCGGCAAGCGCCGCGAGCTCTTCGGCCGTCGGCTCTCCTTTAACCACCGAGAACAGGGGAATGGCTGGTTCCTGGTCAGGCACAGAGTCGGCGCGATGCTTAGGCGCGCTCACAGCGGGATGTTTCCGTGCTTCTTGGTGGGCAGGCTCGCGCGCTTGTCGCGGAGGGCGCGGAGTCCGCGGATGATCTGCAGGCGGGTCTCCGAGGGAGCAATGACTGCGTCAACGTAGCCCAGCTCCGCTGCCTGGTAAGGGTTGAGGAGTTCTTCTTCGTAGGCCTTGATGATCTCGGCGCGCTTGGCCTCCACGTCACCTCCGGCTTCGGCGACGGCAGCGAGATCGCGGCGGTACAGGATATTGACGGCACCCTGGGCGCCCATGACGCCGATCTGGGCGGTGGGCCATGCAAGGTTCAGGTCTGCGCCCAACTTCTTGGAACCCATCACGATGTACGCGCCACCATAGGCCTTGCGGGTGATGACGGTGAGCTTGGGAACAGTTGCTTCGGCGTAGGCGTAGAGGAGCTTGGCGCCGCGGCGGATGATGCCCTGGAACTCCTGGTCTTTGCCGGGCAGGAAGCCGGGGACGTCCACCAGCGTGATGATGGGGATGTTGAAGGCGTCGCAATGGCGGACGAACCGGGCGGCTTTCTCGGATGCCGAGATGTCCAGTGTTCCCGCGAACTGCATGGGCTGGTTGGCCACGATGCCCACGGTGTGTCCCTCAACGCGGCCGTAGCCGATCATGACGTTGGGTGCATACAAGGACTGCATTTCGAGGAAGTGTGCGTCGTCCACAATCTGCTCGATGACCTTGCGCATGTCGTACGGCTGGTTGGCTGAATCGGGAATCAGCGCATCCAGTGCGTGGTCGTCCTCGTTGAGTTCCAGTTCCTGATCGTGCTCCACTACCGGGGCTTCGGACAGGTTGTTGGAGGGGAGGAAGTCCAGGAGTTCGCGGACGAATTCGATGGCGTCGGCTTCGTCGGAAGCAAGGTAGGTGGAGGTGCCGGTGGTGGCATTGTGCTGCCGCGCCCCACCGAGGGTTTCCATATCCACGTCTTCGCCGGTGACGGTCTTGATGACGTCCGGGCCGGTGATGAACATGTGGGACGTCTTGTCCACCATGACCACGTAGTCGGTCAGGGCGGGGGAGTAGGCGGCGCCGCCGGCGCACGGGCCCATGATGAGGGAGATCTGGGGGACTACGCCGGAGGCGTGGACGTTGTTCCGGAAGATATCCGCGAACATGGCCAGGGAGGCAACGCCTTCCTGGATTCGTGCGCCGCCGCCGTCGTTGATGCCCACAACCGGGCAACCGTTGCGCAGGGCAAATTCCTGGACCTTGACGATTTTCTCGCCGTTGACCTGGCTCAGCGAGCCACCGTAGACGCTGAAGTCCTGGCTGTAGATGGCGATCAGTCGGCCATCCACTGTGCCGTATCCGGAGACAACGCCATCGCCGAGCGGCTTCTTCTTCTCCATGCCGAAGGCCGTGGAACGGTGGACTGCCAGCGCGTCGAACTCCACGAAGGATCCCGGGTCAACCAGGAGGTCGATGCGTTCGCGGGCTGTGTTCTTGCCGCGTGCGTGCTGCTTCTCAATCGCTTCCGGGCCGGAAGGTTGCTCTGCACGGGCCTGGCGGTCGCGGAAGTCGGCAATCTTTCCCGCTGTCGTTGTCAGATCGTGGCTCATCAAGTGTCTCCGGCTCTGTAGCTGATATTCGCTGGCGCAATCCCGGGTACGGACAAGAAGCTGACTTAAGTAGCTTCCGTACAAAGAACAGGCCCCGCAGGCCAGTCTAGTGACGCCTTTGCCGCGAACCGCTGTAGAAACCCTACAATTTTCCGCGTCCAAGCCAAAGCCATCACTATGTTACCCGTCAGTAACATAGTTGGGTTAGAGTGTCTGCATGACTTCAAGCAACGGCGCTTCCTCCGCCTCCACAGAGGGTCAAACGCAACGCACCAGCCCCTACGTGGCAACAGCTTCCCTCAAGGGCAGGACCATCCTCATGTCCGGCGGCAGCCGTGGCATTGGCCTGGCCATCGCCACCCGCGCAGCCCGCGATGGCGCCAACATTGTGATCATGGCGAAGACCGGCGATCCTCATCCCAAACTCGAGGGCACTGTCTTTACCGCCGCGGAACAACTGGTGGAAGCAGGGGGCCAGGCCCTGCCGCTCGTCGGGGACGTCCGCAACGATGACGACGTCGCCGCAGCAGTTGCCGCCGCCGTCGAGCGTTTCGGGGGGATTGACGCAGTTGTCAATAACGCCTCGGCGATCGACCTGTCCCGCACCGACGCCGTGGACATGAAGCGCTACGACCTCATGCAGGACATCAACGTCCGCGGCACTTTCCTGCTCTCCAAACTGGCCCTGCCCGCCCTGCGGGAGTCCAGCCATGGTCACATCCTCACCCTGTCCCCGCCGCTGAACCTGGATCCCAAATGGGCCGGGATGCACCTTGCCTACACCATGGCCAAGTACGGGATGAGCCTCACCACCCTGGGACTCGCCGAAGAGCTGAAGAACGACGGCGTCTCCGTCAACTCACTCTGGCCCTGCACGTTGATCGACACCGCCGCGATCCGGAACATGCCCGGTGGTCAGCAGATGGTGCAGGCGGCACGCGGACCGGAAATCATGGCTGACGCGGCCCACGCTGTGCTGACCGGCCCGGCCTCCACAGGGAACTTCTACACGGACGAGGAGGTGCTGCGGGCTGCCGGCGTGCAGGACTTCACTCCCTATAGCCTCGGCGCGTCCGAAGACCGTTTGGTGCCGGACATCTTCCTCTGAGTAGATTCTCTGGGCGGATTCCCAGACGCATTTCAGGGCAGTCATCATCCCGGGGACGCTGCAACTGGATAGGATTCAGCTATGGATGCCCAACAGCCAGACAACAGCGAACCCCAAGCCTTGTCCGGAATGGTCCCCACCTCCGGTCCGGAGCGGACTGCCCCAGGTCGCGAAGCTCTGGACCGTGAAGCCTTGCTGCAGCCGGACTTCCTGTCGGCCACGGGCATCTCCCAGCTGAACATTGTCCAATCCACGGGCTCCACCAACCAGGACCTCGTGCGTGCTGTGACGGTAGAGCCCAAAAAGTGGGCTGACCTTTCCGTCTTGACCGCCGAACACCAGACAGCTGCGCGTGGACGGCTCGACCGCCATTGGGAATCACCCGAGCAGTCGGCGGTTTCGGTCTCCATGGTGCTGCGGCCGGTCACGGCTGAGGGCATGCCGGTCCCGACGCAGAGCTACTCCTGGCTTTCACTGCTTGCTGCTGTTGCCCTGCGGGAAGCCCTGCAGGAAACGGCAGGCATCACCGCTGAGATCAAGTGGCCCAACGACGTCCTGGTCAACGGCCGGAAGGTGGCCGGCATCCTGGCGCAGATGACTCCTTTGGGCGACGGTTCCGTTCCTGCGGTCATCCTCGGCGTTGGACTCAACGTGTCCTTGGCCGAGGAAGAGCTTCCGGTTCCCACGGCAACCTCGCTCGCCTTGGAAGGTGCAACGACGACGGACCGCACCGCGCTGCTGAAGAGCTACCTGTCACGCTTCGCCCGGCTTTACCGCAGCTTCTGCAACTCCGAAGGGGACCCCGCCGCCGGTTTGGTGGGTGGCCCATCCCTGCATAAGCGTGTTGAGTCGGCAATGGTGACGTTGGGCCGCGAGGTGCGGGCGCACCTGCCAGGGGATCACGAGCTGGTGGGGCATGCCTCACGCCTGGACGAGCACGGCTCGTTGCTGGTGGTGGATCACGGTGGCAGGGAGCACGTTGTGACAGCCGGCGATGTGGTGCACTTGCGCGCCACAGAGAGCGGTTATGCGTAAAGAGTTACTCCCGGGGGAGCAGGTCATCACGATCACGCGCCAACAGGCCCGCTCTCTCTTCTTTCCACTGCTGGCCTTCATCGCCGTTCCTGCCGTTGCAGGCTTTGCCTGTGCTTGGATCGTGAGGGAAAACCCGCAGCGGCTTGCGCCATTCATTACGGTGGAATGGACGCCGTGGCTCGTGGGCACGGTGCTTGTCCTCGCGGGGTGGTTCCTTGCCGGGTACAGCCTCAAACGGGTGTTGCGGTGGCGTTCGGTCAAGTACATCCTGACGAGCAGGCGTGTACTTGCCAGGAACGGAATGTTTCGGCGCAATGATTGGCAGGTATCGCTGATGGCCATCCGGAACGTGGGCGTCCATCAGGGCATGCTCCAACGGACATTGCACTCGGGGAATATATCCTTGGATACCGGGCACTCCGGAACAGCCGTCCTGACCGATGTTCCTGAAGTGGGAAAGTTCCGGGGTTTCATTCTTGACGCGATGGACGAACTCCCGCAAGGTGAAGTTTTTGAGGGTGAAGTACTGAGGGATTTTGAAGAATTGCCGTGGGAGTTGAGAGAAGGTGGAAGAGATGAGCGTTGAGGATCAGCAGTCCGGCGAGGACCTGGACCAGGAGTTCGACGCCGTACCGGAGCCTTCCGTGGACGAGGACACTGAAGCCGGGCCTGCTCCGGCACCGGTGCCCACTGGTCCGCCCACTGGTGTGATGTCCGCGGAGCGCCTGGCCATCAAAGCGCTTGAGGCGAAGCTCCTTGGCGGAGAACGCAAGCTCCGGCGTCGTGAAGTTGCCGCCGGCGCGGGCGTATCCATCCTGTCCGCACGGAAGATCTGGCGCGCGCTGGGATTCCCCAACTTTGGTGACGAGGACGTTGCGTTCACTGAACGTGACCAGGCTGCTCTGTCCAGCATCCTGGATCTGGTCCGGGCCGGCCTCCTGACCGAGGAAGCGGCTATCTCCGTGACCCGTTCCATCGGTCAAATGACGGACCGCATGGTGGTTTGGCAGATCGAGGCTTTGGTTGAGGACATGGTGTCCGAGCAGGGCATCCCTGATGCCGTGGCCCGCAAGCAACTGGTGGGGCAGCTGCCCGCGCTGGTGGATTCCCTCGAAGAAATCCTGGTGTACTCCTACCGCCGCCAGCTCAACGCAGGGGTCCAACGCCTCGCCGTTCGGGCCGAAGCCGGGTTGCAGGCCAGCGAGGAGGGCCGGGAGGGTGACGAAGACGATTCGCCGTTGCCTCTCGCCCGGGCCGTGGGATTCGCTGACCTTGTCTCGTACACCAGCCTGTCCCGGCGCATGAACGAGAAAACGCTCGCCCAACTGGTGCAGCGTTTTGAAAACAAGTGCGCCGAAATCATCTCGGTGGGCGGCGGCAGGCTGGTCAAAACCGTCGGCGACGAAGTCCTGTACATCGCTGAGACCCCGGCGGCCGGAGCCGAAATTTCCCTGGCCTTGGCGCAGGCCTTCACTGAAGACGAGATCCTCCCGCAGTGCCGGGTGTCCATGGTGTGGGGCCGCATCCTGTCCAGGCTCGGCGATATCTACGGACCTACAGTCAACCTTGCCGCACGGCTCACCACGCTGGCGCAGCCCGGAACGGTCCTTGTGGACGCTATGACCGCTGCTGCTTTGGGCCAGGACGATCGCTTCGTCCTGGTTCCCCAGAAGTCGGAGAACGTCCGCGGTTTCGGTGAGATCCATCCTGTGATGCTTGCCCGCGGCCGGGGCAAGGGTTTGGTGCTGGACTAGGCAACCTGCTGACGGCCCGTCTGGGCCGCACGCTCTCTCACGTCCCTCGGGCTTCAGCCGTTCGCTCTCTCACGTCCCTCGGGCTTCAGCCGTTCGCTCCCTCACTCTCTTCACCAGAGTGAGAGAGCGATCGGCGTTAAGGGCTGTTATATGAGAGAGCGTTGGGAATGTCTGCGGTTGCTGAGAACTGCGTCACGACTTAGCAAAACGTTGGATTAACCCGGTAGTCTTAGCGTTGTTTGTGTGTCGTGTATGGCCGTGGGGTGCGGCTTCGGCTGCCTTGTGCTGCCTAAATTGTGGGGGAATGTGGATGGCTCTGCCTGACGGGTCCGGAAACCGCCGTGCCAGGAATCGCCGGCGGAAGGTCATGGCGGCAACCGCATTTTCCGTTGCTGCCGCGGTCCTGGTGACCGGTGCCATCCTCTACCCGGGGTTCAAAACCACCGAAGTGGACCTCAATGATGGCGGCGTCTGGGTAGTCAGCAAGTCCAAGAATGCCGCCGGAAGGCTCAACTACCCCTCCAAGTCCCTGGACGGGGCGGTGACTCCGGCGAGTAAGGATTTCGACGTCCTCCAGCAGGCCGGCGACGTTTTCATTGATGACCCCGAGGGCGCCACCATCAACCCTGTCAGTGCTGCGAACATGCGTTTGGGCGGGGACCAAAAGCTGCCCGGCTCAGCGGATGTGAGCTTCGGCCACAAAGTATTGGCAGTCACCGATCCGTCCAAAGGCAAGGTCTGGGCACTTTCCGCAGGATCCGTGGGTGGGTTCAGTGATGAGTCCGAACCACTCTTCGAGCAATCGCCCGGAATTGTTTCTGTGGTAGGCGTGGACGACACCATCCACACCGTGGATCCCGAGTCCGGCAGCGTCACCGCCACCAAGGTGGACGCCAACGGCAAATCAGTGGATTCGCAGGTCCGCACCGACGATGCCCTTAAGGGTGCCGGGGACATTCAGCTGACGGCGGTGGGGGACAAAGCAGTGGTCCTCAATGAAGCCTCGGGAAACATCGTTCTTCCGGGCGGCTCAACCGTTCACCTTGACGACGCCCGCGATGCCAAGCTGCAGCAACCGGGACCGGCTGCGGACTTCGTAGCCATCGCCACTACCAAAGCGCTCCTCCTTCAGCCGTTGGACGGTGGAACAGCCAAGACCGTCCGAGCCGACGGGGAAGGCATTCCCGCAGCGCCCGTTCAGCTGGGAACATGCACCTACGCGGCATGGTCCGGTGCCAACAAGTACATCCGTGAATGCAACAACGAGGCTGATAACCGCCGCGCCGATGTTCCCAAGGCGAGTGCGTCGCCGTCGTACGTTTTCCGGGTCAACCGCGATCTTGTGGTTCTGAACGACGTCAACTCCGGCAACGTCTGGATGGTCAACCAGAACATGCAGTTGGTCAACAACTGGGATGACGTCATCCCGCCCCAACAGACATCGGACGACGCCGACAAGGACTCTGCGGACGAAGTCCAGCAGACTGTCCTCCCGGACCGAAGCAAACCGAACACGCCGCCAGTGGCCAAACCGGACTCGTTTGGAGTGCGGGCCGGCAAGACGACCCTCCTGCCGGTCTTGGACAACGACGCCGATTCCGACGGCGACGTCCTGACGGTTGCCGCCGACCAAACCGTGAGATCGGGCGCGTTGGCTCCTGTTTATGGCGGGACGGGCTTCCAAATTTCCGTGCCTGCGGACCAGACCGGGGCGGAGACGTTCAAGTACTCCGTGGATGATGGCCGCGGTGGAACCGCAGCGGCCAACGTCGACCTCCGGATTGTCCCTCCCGGTGAGAACAACGCACCCCAGCAGAAGCCCAACAGGAACAATGCCCTGGTGGTGCAGACGGGGAAGATCGCCAACCAGTACATCCTCAACGACTGGATTGATCCCGACGGAGACGACATCTTTGCTGTGGCTGCCGTCAGCAGCGATCCTGCCGATCAAGTCCGCATCAGGCCGGACGGGCTCTTGACGTTCCAGGACTCAGGGGCCGGACCCGGAAAGAAGACCATCGCCGTTTCGGTCTCCGACGGTACCTTGAGCACCGAAGGGCGCATCAGTGTGGACGTTCGCGCTCCCGGCGCCTTGCCGCCCATTGCGAACGCCGATCACGTGGTTGCCGTAGCGGGCCAGGACACGGTGATCGCACCGCTCAAGAACGACACTGATCCGCAAAGCGGCACGCTCCGGCTGGCACAGGCCCAACCGGATGAGCAGTCCACGGCCGTGATAGGTCCGGACCAGCAAACGTTTACTTTCAACTCGACGTCCACGGGCCCCCACTACGTCACCTACATGGTCACCAACGGCCCGGCGAGTGCGCAGCAGCTGGTGCGCGTAGACGTCGTGTCCGGCAACAATGACGGCACCCCTGTGGCTGTCCGCGACATCGCACTTCTGCCCAGTGGTGGCAGCACCGTGGTGGACGTGCTCGGCAATGACTCGGACCCGGCCGGAGGCGTCTTGGTGGTCCAGTCCGTCACGGCCGAGGATGGACTCCCGGTCACGGTAGCGGTTCTGGACCATTCGGTAGTCAAGGTCACCGACATCCACGCCACCGGGCAACTTTCCCTGAAGTACACCATCTCTAACGGCAAAGCGTCCGCCACGGGAGACATCTCGGTACAGGTAGTACCGGCGCCCAGCAAGCTGCAGGCACCACAGGCCAAGCCGGACGAAGTGTCGGTACGCGTCGGAGACGTGGTGACCATTCCTGTCCTGGACAACGATTCGGACCCCAACGGCGGCGAACTGACCCTCGATCCCGAGCTCGCGCAGCAGCCCGACGCCGCTGACGGCAGGATGTTCATCGCGGGCAATACCCTGCGCTTCATCGCAGGTGAAGTTCCCAAAACTGTTTATGCCATCTATAAGGTCAGCAATGCGTCCGGCCAGACCGACTCCCAGCAAGTCACTATCCGCATCCGTGCCCGCGATGACGCCACCAACACCCGGCCCGAGCCGCGAAACCTGACCGCCCGGGTAGTAGCCGGCATGACCGTCAAGATCCCCGTTCCGTTGGATGGCATTGACGCCGACGGCGACTCCGTCCAACTCATCGGAGTGGACAAAGCACCCGCGCTCGGGACCGCCGTAATCCGGGACGGTTACATGGAGTTCACTGCTGCCGCTACGTCTGCGGGTACTGACACGTTCAGCTATCGCGTACGGGACCGGATCGGAGCGGAGAACACCGGCACCGTCATTGTGGGCATTGCGCCGGCAGAGGCAAACAACCAAAAGCCGATCGCCGTGGATGATGCCATTGAGGTCCGGCCAGGGCGTCGCATTGCGGTGGATGCCCTCAAGAACGACTCAGACCCCGACGGCGATCCCCTTGCCTTGGTGAATTCCTTCGAGGCCAACCCGGAACTGCAGGTGGAAGCCGCCAGCGGCAAGGTCCTCCTGACCGCCCCGGGCGTGACCGTAAACGAAAGCATCAGCTACCGGATCCAAGACGACAAAAAGGCCGAAGCCAGCGCCGTCATCAGGGTTCAAACCAGCCCGACGGCGGCCCTCCACGTTCCCATTGCGGTGGATGACCGCATCACGCTGGCGGAGACGCTCGGCAAAACCGCAGTTGACGTTCCGGTGTTGAAGAACGACTCCGATCCCGACGGCGTGGCCGAAGATCTGACCATCACCTTGCCCGACGCGAATCCGAACGCACGCGTAGGTACCGCTGGAAACGTTGTGGTGACTCTCGCTCCCCAGGACCAGCTGATCCCGTACACCGTGACGGACATGGACGGGCAGTCAGCCACGGCCGTGATGTGGATACCCGGCCAAGGCCTGCAGTACCCCACCCTTGCCAAGACCGAACCCGTTGAGGTCATGTCCGGCAAGGAAGTCACGCTCTCGCTCCAGGAATACGTCCGAGTGCGGGAAGGCCGCCAACCACGCCCTACGGTTGCGGATAAGGTCCGAGTTCAGGGAGCAGATCCCAACAACGTCATAGCCGGAGATGGAAATGCGCTGCGGTATGCAGCGCAGACAGACTACGTTGGTCCGGGATCCATCACCTTCGAGGTGACCGACGGATCCGGCCCGGACGACTCGCAAGGGCTGAAGTCCACGCTGACCATCATTACCAAGGTGATCCCCGATCCCAATGCGAACCATGCGCCTACATTCAGCGGCGCGTCCATCGAAGCACCCAAGGGTGAAACCACCGAGCTCGAGTTGGCCAACCTTGCCAAGGACGTGGACGAGCGGGACCAGGGAAACCTGAAGTTCGAGCTGGACGGACAGCAGCCTGCTGGCTTCCAAACCAAGGTGGAGGGAACGGTCCTGAGGGTCACTCCGGACCTCTCAGTCACTCCGGGTGCTGTGGGCACCTTCCCGTTGAAGGTCACGGACGGACGCTCTGACGCTGTCCGGGCGACGGTGACGGCTACGGTGGTCTCGTCCAACAGGCCCAAGCCTGTAGCCAACGATGACTCCGTCGACAAAGCCAACGCCGGACGTTCCGAGACCATCAACGTGCTGGCCAACGACTTCAACCCGTTCAATGACTCGCCGCTCACCATCGAAGGCGCCGCAGTGGAAACCGGTTCCGCCGTCGGGCAGCCCACCGTGTCAGGTGACTCCATCACGGTCACTCCGGCGGATGGCTTCAAGGGCGTCATGGTGGTTCGGTACACGGTGCTGGACAAGACCAAGGACCCCTCACGGCAGGCGGTGGGGCGCGTCAGGATCACGGTCCGGGACAAGCCCGACGCCCCGTCCGCACCTGTAGCTACCGACGTCCGCAGCCGCACCGCAGTGCTCAAGTGGGCGCCGCCGTCGGACAATGGCGCAGCCATCACCAAGTACACGGTCAAGGCTGCAGGCTTTGAGCAGGTGTGCCCCACAACAACGTGCACCTTGTCCGGGCTGACGAACAATGTGAAGTACGTTTTCACCGTGTTCGCCACCAACGAGGTAGGGGACTCACCGGCGTCCATCGCATCGAACGAGATCCGGCCGGATGAGAAGCCGTCGCCGCCGGACGCCCCCACCGTTAAAGCCGGCGACAAGAACATGGCCATCACCTGGACCCCCGCCAAGACCGAGGGCTCTCCGGTAAAGCACTACAACTTGGAGATTTCTCCGCCGCCAGCCAACGGCATTGCCGTGAAGAACGAGGTCACCGGCCTGAGTTACACCTGGCCGGGACTGACAAATGGCGTGAAGTACAAGGTCCGGGCCCAGGCCGTCAATGAACTCGGCCCATCGGACTGGGGCATGTACTCCCTGGAGGACAACCCTGCTGGACTTCCGGAAGCCCCGGCTGCCCCCACCACGGCTGTGGTGCAGTCTGTGGGAACCAACAACCAGATCCGTGCGGACTGGGCTGAGCCGGATATCAACGGTGACCCGATCAAGATGTACTACGTCACCATGAGCGGCGGAAACGGCGTTCCGCAGACGCAGACCATCCCCGGAAACGTCCGATCAGCAACCTTCACCGCGCAGAACAACGAGACCGGCTACACCTTCACTGTCCAAGCGGAAAATAAGGCTGGGAAGGGCGGCGTCAGCGCACCTTCGGCGCCGCGTCGCGCCACCGGCAAGCTGGGTGCCGTAGAGAACGTCTCTGCCACACCGGCCAACACCGGGGGAGCGGGCAAGGCGGTCACCATCAACTTTGCGGCTCTCAGCCAAGAGCAACGCAATGGTTCTGCTCAAAATGAGGTCAGCTACCGCTACCTGGCCAGTACCGGCCAGTCCGGCCCCATCACGCCTGGTCAGACGGTCATTGGTTTTGCCAACGGGCAGGCTACGTCCATTACGGTGACCGCAGTGTCCTCAGTGGCGCCGAGTTCGAATGCCAGTGCACCGGCAACCACCACCCCGTACGGTTCCCCCGGTACACCATCTGCTTCGGGCGCCAACGGCGGGCAAAACCAGACCACGCTGACGCTGAACTGGTCCTCGCCATCCACGGGCAGCAACGACGTCGCAGTGACCAAGATCAGGATCACCGGCGGTGGAACTGATACCGGCTGGATCAACGAATCCGCGTCCGGCAGCCGCGTGGTCAACACCGGTGGCTACAACCAGCCGCGCACCATTGAGGTCCAGACGTTCAACTCCGTGGGCACAGGCGGTGGCGTTGCCTCTGCGAGTGCACAGAGCGGGCCGCAGAAAACGTCCTGGGATGCGACGGTGCGAGCAGGCGGATACCGAACCTGCACGGACACGGCACCGTCAGGGCAGACATCCTGGAACCCTAATCCGTCCGAGCACACCTGCGATGGTCGTATCCGAGGCGTCCCTTGGCTCTACGAAACTGACGGCGTCTTCACGGTCAACTGTTACATCAACCGAAGTACGCCGTACCAGAACCTCGGACCTTGGTATCACATGACCAGCGGTCCGAACGCTGGCCGCTACGTGGCGCGAGGCAACACGTCGCTGGGCGAGCCCGGACCGCACCAGATCCCGCAATGTTTAGGCATGTGAAGCCGGGGCGCCGGGCAGTTGTCCCCATCGCGCCCCGGGCCAGGGAGACAGTACGCTGTCAAAGCCAATGGATAGCCCGATCTCGGGTTTCCTTGGTTGACCGCTGGGCGCGTGGGATAGTCTTAGGGACTGAAAATTCCGCCGCCGTACGGGGGAACTGCGGAATGTACGGCCGTCGGCATCTGCCGGTTGGCCCGGAAGCCACTGGGGAGCGGCTGGACACAAAGGGAATTTTGGGGCTGTGAGAAATTTCTTCGGCAAGCTGGGGCTGAGTAAGCGTCAAAACAAAAAAATACTAGCGGGAACTGCTGTCACCGCAGCGGGCGCCTTGCTGATCACCGGGGCGATTCTGTACCCGGGGTTCAAGACCACCGAGGTGGACTTGAACGACGGCGGTGTGTGGGTGGTGAGCAAAACCAAGAACGCCGTGGGCCGGTTGAACTATCCGTCCCGCGTCCTTGATGGTGCCGTGACCCCCGCTACCACCACCTTTGATGTGCTGCAGCATGACGGCAACGTCTTCGTGGACGATGAGTCCGGCTCCACTATCAACCAGGTCTCTGCCGCGAATCTGAAGCTGGGCGGCGACAAGCAGCTGCCGTCATCGTCGCAAGTCAGCTATGGCTCCACCGTGCTTTCGGTGACCGATCCTGCCCGCGGCAAAGTCTGGGCGTTGTCTCCCTCCACCGTTAACGGCTTCGACGAAGAAGGAACCGAGCCCGTTCTGACCGGTTCCCCGGGCATGGTGTCGGCAGTGGGATCTGACAACCGGATCTACACGGCGGACCCCGGCAAGGGCGAAATCACTGTCACCACTGTGGATCCCAACGGTGAACGGACCGATTCCCAGATCACCAAGGTGGATGAGCTCAAGGGCGCCGGCGATCTTCAACTGACTGTGGTGGGCGATAAGCCGGTGGTCTTGGACGCCGCTTCCGGAAACCTCTTCCTCCCGGGCGGCCGGAAGCTCCAACTGGCCGATGCCCGCGAAGCAAAGCTGCAGCAGAGCAGCGAAGACAGCAATTACGTGGCCATTGCCACGAAGAAGGACCTGCTGAAACAGCCCCTTGACGGGTCCACGGCAGCAACTGTCAGTGCTGACGGCGAAGGCGTCCCCGCGGCGCCCGTGCAGGTCAGCAAGTGTGTGCACTCGGCATGGTCCGGTGCCAACAAGTACGTCCGCGACTGCGACAACGACGCAGACGACAAGAAGAACGACGTCCCCAAAGCCAGTGCCTCTCCGAGCTACGTTTTCCGGGTAAACAGGGACCTTGTGGTCCTTAACGACGTCAACTCAGGCAGTGTGTGGCTGGTCAACCAGAACATGCAGCTGGTGAACAACTGGGACGATGTTGTCCCGCCCAAGAACCAGTCCGATGACCAGGACCAGGAGTCCGCGGACAACAACACCATCAACGTCCTCCCGGACCGCACCAAACCCAACCGGCCGCCGGAAACCAAACCGGACGAGTTCGGTGTCCGGCCCGGCCGGACCTCCATCCTGAGCGTGTTGGATAACGACTCAGACCCCGACGGCGATGTCCTCACCGCCTCGGTGGGCGCGAATGGCCCCAAGATGGGCGCGCTGGAAAACATCTACGGAGGCTCTGCCTTCCAGATCAAGGTCCCGGCTGATGCCAAACCGGGAACGGAAGTCTTTGACTACAACGCCGCTGATGGCCGTGACTTGTCCGCCGGAGGCAAGGTCACCTTGCGGGTAGTAGCTCCTGAAGAGAACAAACCCCCTCTCTTCAAACGAGGCGAGCCCACCACCATGCTGGTGGAGCAGGGCAAGTCCGTCAGCCAGAACATTCTGACTGACTGGATGGACCCTGACGGTGATGACCTCGTCCTGTTGGATGCGAAGTCGGACAACGACCAGGACCAGGTGAAGGTTCGCCGCGATGGCCTGCTGACGTACCAGGATTCGGGTGCAGCACCGGGCAAGAAGAACGTCACCATCACCGTGTGGGACGGCCGGGCCACCACCACCGGCCGCATCGTGGTCAATGTGCAACCGCCGGGTGCCCTAGCGCCCGTGGTCAACGCTGACCACGTCACGGCTGTGGTTGGCCAGGACCTGGTCATCGCTCCTTTGAAAAACGATGTGGACCCCAACGGGGGAGCCCTTCGTGTGGCTCACGTTGAGGCCGCAGGCCCTGCTGAGCTGGGCCCGGTGACCGACGGCGGTACCTTTACCTTCCGGAGCACCACGCCAGGTCCGATCTACCTGACGTACATTGCCAGCAACGGCCCCCAGAGCAGCCAAGGACTGATCCGCGTGGACGTGGAGTCCGGTAAAGATCCCGGGGCTCCCGTCGCTGTTCATGACGTGGCTCTGCTTCCCGTGGGTGGCAGCGTTCTGGTCGATCCACTGGCTAACGATTCCGATCCTTCCGGCGGGGTGCTGGTCCTCCAGTCCGTGACCGTGCCCGACGGCTCGTCCGCCTCGGTGAGCGTGATCGACCACAGCGTCCTTCGCGTCACGGACGTCCTCGGCGCCAAGGAACCCTTCGTCTTCAGCTACACCATGTCCAACGGCCGCGCCTCGGCCACAGGCACAGTGGGCGTCGTCCCGGTGCCGGCTCCCGCCGTCGTCGAGGCTCCCCAGCCCAAACCCGACGAAGTCAACGTCCGCGTGAACGACGTCGTGACCATTCCGGTCCTGGACAATGACACCCACCCGCAGGGTGAGGAACTGTCCGTTGATCCGGTCCTGGCGCAGAGCATTCCGGAAGAGGACGGCAAAGCGTTTATTTCCGAGAAGACCCTTCGCTTCATCGCCGGACCCACGCCAAAAACCGTGCGCGCCATCTACAACGCGGTTGATCCGCAGGGCCAGAAGAGCGCCGCAGCGGTCACCATCCACATCCTTCCGCTGGAAGGCACCCAGAACTCGCGTCCGCAGCCGCAAAACCTGACGGCACGGGTCGTGGCCGGCGGCAGCGTCCGGATACCGGTCCCGTTGGACGGCATAGACCCCGACGGCGACTCGGTGCAGCTCACCGGCATCGACAGCACACCCACCATGGGTACTGCGACGACGGGCAGCAGCTTCATCGACTTCGTCGCCGCCGGTGATGGCGCGGGCACGGATTCTTTCCGGTACAAGGTGATCGACCGCCAGGGTGCGGTCAACACCGGAACGGTGACGGTGGGCGTTGCGCCGCGTGGCGAGGACAACCAGAAACCCGCTCCTGTGGATGACGAGGTCAAGGTCCGTCCGGGCCGCCAGATCGCCATCGACGCGATTGCCAACGACACAGACCCCGATGGCGACCTCATCCGTATCCTGACTGACAGCATCGAGGCTGATGCCGGACTTGATGCCAAGGTCAGCCAAACCAGCGGCCGGATCCTGGTAACAGCCCCGGCAGCGGAGGGCACCGTCAACGTACGTTACTCGGTGGCTGATGACCGCGACGCGGTGGGTCAGGCCAGTATCCGCGTGGAAGTTCAGAATGACCTGCCCTTGCAGGCGCCGATTGCCCGCGACGACCGCGTGACCTCGGCACAGACACTCGGCAAGACAGCCGTGGACGTTCCTGTCCTGAAGAACGATGAGGATCCGGACGGCGTGGGGGAGAACCTCAAGGTCGCCACCGGTTTGGACACCGCACGTCCCGGCCCTGAAGGCAACGTCATTGTTGACCTCACCGAGCAGCCGCAACTGGTGCCCTACACGGTGGAAGACGTGGATGGACAGAAGTCCACGGCCATCATCTGGGTTCCCGGGATTGGCCAGCAGGTTCCCACGCTCGCCAAGGACGAGGTGGTGGAACTTGTCTCAGGCCAGTCAGTCACGGTGAGCCTCTCCGAGTGGGTCAAGGTCAGGGAAGGACGCTCGCCGCGCCTGACCCAGACTGACCGCATCAAGCTCATCGGTTCCGACGGCAGCGATCCCATAGCCAACGGTGGTACAGCGTTGAAGTACACCGCCGGCGCGGAGTACGTTGGCCCAGGTTCCATCAGCTTTGAAGTCACTGACGGGACAGGCCCGGATGACCCCAACGGACTGAAGTCGACGCTGAGCATCCGTACTAAGGTGCTGCCCGACCCCAACAAGAACAACCCTCCCGTCCTCTTGGGCAGTGACGTGGAAGTTCCCAAGGGAGACTCTGCAAGCCTGGACCTGGAGAAGCTGACCTCGGATCCGGACTCGGATGACGTGCAGAACATGGGCTACGAGCTGGTGGGTGACGCCCCGGGCGGCTTCAAGGTGAACGTGGATGGCAAGACGCTCAAAGTCTCCGCGGACGATTCCGTACAGATCGGGCAGACGGGCACAGTCCAGGTAAAGGCCAAGGACCGGCGCGGTCTGGAAGCCGTGGCAACCTACAAGCTGTCCTTGTCGGCCTCCAACAGGCCCAAACCCGTGGCCAACGACGATGCTGAGCCGGATGCTCAATCCGGGAAACCAGTGACCGTCAACGTGTTGGCAAATGACTCCA
Organism: Paenarthrobacter sp. NPDC091711; assembly: GCF_044756605.1. NCBI lineage: Bacteria > Bacillati > Actinomycetota > Actinomycetes > Micrococcales > Micrococcaceae > Paenarthrobacter > Paenarthrobacter sp. NPDC091711. The sequence goes on along the minus strand of NZ_JBIVTF010000005.1, from coordinate 149,560 downwards.
ATCCGTTCCCGGACACTGCGCTGAAGATCGTCTCAGCAATCACCGAAACGGGCCAGGGAACGGCTGACGTCGGGGGAGACAGTGTCACCGTCACGCCTGCAGGCGGCTTCACCGGCACCATGGTGGTGGCCTACACCGTGCAGGACAAGACCGGCGAGATCTCCCGGTATGCCACTGCCCGCATTCGTTTGACCGTCAAGGACAAGCCTGCCGCGCCCACCACGCCTTTGGCCCAAAGCGTGGGGGACCAGACAGCGTTGCTGACGTGGAATGCGCCGCCTGATCGTGGCTCGCCCATCACCAAGTACACGGTGTACGGGGAGAACGGCTTCACGCAGGACTGCCCCGCGAACACATGTACGTTGACCGGGTTGACCAACAACGTGAAGTATCACTTCGCCGTCACCGCAACCAATGCGATTGATGAATCCGAGCGCTCCCCGGTGTCCGCCGAGGTCCGTCCGGACGTCAAGCCGGACACCCCGGTGGCACCGACGCTGAAGTTCGGTGACAAGCAGCTTTCCGTGGCGTGGATTGCTCCTGCCAGCAAGGGCTCGCCCATCAAGTCCTACGATCTTGAGATCTCGCCTGCTCCGGCAGGCCAGAACCCGCAGATCCAGAACCTCACGGGCAACAGCCATGTGTGGACCGGACTGACCAACGGCGTGGCCTATAAGGTGCGCGTCCTGGCACGTAACGACGCCAAGGAACCGTCCGAGTGGAGCACTTACTCCGCAGCCGAGGTTCCGGCCGGCGTGCCGGCAACACCTGCCGCTCCTTCAGTTGCGGGTGCCGGATCCGTGGGTACGCAGAGCCAGTTGCAGGTCAGCTGGTCAGCGCCGAACAATAATGGCGACGCCGTGTCCGCCTACACTCTGACCACCTACATGGGCGGCGCCGTCGTGGGCACCCAGTCCGTGGCAGCGACCTCGCAGAATGTCACCGTGGCGAACTCCGAAGCGGATTACACCTTCACCGTCTCGGCTACTAACAAAGCCGGCGTCAGTGGTGTCAGCCAACAGTCGGCCCCCATCCGTGCTGCTGGCAAGCCTGGAATGGTGGGTAGTGGCTCTGTGACTGCAACGGGAGCGAGCGGGCAGCTGCAAGTCGCCTTTACTCCGCTGACCGCCGCAGAGCGCAACGGTTCACAGGACAACGAAATCACGTACCGCTGGCAGACCGCCTACGGCTCGGGCGCGATTGCCCGCGGCGGCGGAACCATCGGTGGGCAGCCGAACGGAACGGACGTGGTGGTCAACATCATCGCCACATCGGTGAAGAATGGCGTGGCCGGTGATGCGAAGGCAATCGGCACGGGCAATCCGTATGCTCCCCCGAACGCGCCGAACGTCTCTGGCGGTAAGTCCGCCAAGGGAGACGGCCAGGTGCACTGGAACTGGAACCCACCGAACATGAACGGCCGCGCCCTTGACCACTACGAGGTCAATCTCGACGGCGGTGGCTGGACCAGCGTGGGCAAGGCAACGAGCTTCGACGCCGCAGGGGGCGGGTGGGACAAGACGAGGAAACTCAACGTCCGGGCCTTCACCATAGTGGCTGGCGCCCAGAGCGGCCAGGTCAACGCGACAAGCGGCGACGACCCCACTCCGCCACCTCCACCCGCGCCATCGCAGATCCAGGCTCACAACAGCACCTGCCCTGGCAAGCCCGGTCAAACAGACTCGTACAACCCGAGCGGGCCCACATGTGGAGTCGGCTGGGTGGAAAACAGCTGGGGCTGGATTGATGTCACTTGCAGGCAGGACATCTACCGCAACGGGACGCCTTGGTACAAGCTCAGTGGCTCCCCGAAGGATGGCTGGTTCGTGAAGTCAACCACCGTAAACGTCCGCAACGGCGTGCCGCCACCCTGCTGAGCCATCGCCGGATTACAAACAGCAACTACAAACCAACACCTCCATACCCAAGGAACAGGATCTACCGATGACCATGACAAACGAGCAGGCCGCCTGGTTTGCAGAGACGTTCGAGAAGCTCGTTGCCAACGTGGGCAAGGCCGTGTTGGGCAAAGAACACGTCATCCGGCTGACCTTCACCGCCATGATGGCCGAAGGTCACGTTTTGTTTGAAGACGCACCGGGCACGGGTAAGACCTCCCTGGCGCGTGCCTTGGCCGCGACGGTCCAGGGTTCGCACAACCGTATTCAGTTCACGCCTGACCTTCTGCCTTCTGACGTGACGGGTGTGACCATTTACGATCAGAAGACGCAGAAGTTCGAGTTCCACAAGGGCCCGGTATTCAACAACATCGTCCTGGCTGACGAAATCAACCGTGCCTCTCCGAAGACGCAGTCCGCGTTGCTGGAGGTCATGGAAGAATCCCGGGTGACCGTGGACGGCACCACGTACGAGGCAGGCCGCCCGTTCATGGTCCTGGCCACCCAGAACCCCATTGAGCAAGCTGGCACCTACCGCCTGCCCGAGGCCCAGTTGGACCGCTTCCTCATCAAGACCTCCATCGGCTACCCGGACCACGCTTCCACCGTCCGGCTGCTGGGCGGGGCCAACTTGAAGGATCGTTCGAAGGACCTCGTGCCGTTGATCACCACCCAGGCCGTGGCTGACATGGCGGACCTGGCAGCCACAACCCACGTGGACACTGCGGTGCTGGAATACATTTCCCGCTTGTGCGAAGAGACCCGCAGCGCCGGCGAAACCAGGCTTGGCGTATCCGTCCGTGGCGCCCTCGCCATGGTCCGCGCCGCGAAGGTGTGGGCAGCCAGCCAGGGCCGGAACTTCGTGCTGCCGGATGACATCAAGGAACTCGCTCCCGTGGTGTGGACGCACCGTTTGGTGATGGACCCCGAGGCTGAATTCTCCGGGGCTACGCCCGAGGTGGTACTCAGCCGCGTCCTCGCCGACGTGGCTGCACCGCAGCAACGCGCCAGCGCCTAGACCGGCGCCAGCGCCTAGACCGGCGCCAGCGCCTAGACCGGCGCCAGCGCCTAGACCGGCGCCAGCGACTGGCACCCCGCCTCCACACCGCACCCTGCTCAATCGCACCAGCTCAAACAAAGGCCCCCACATGTCCTCCAGCACACCCCTGAACAGGGCTGCTGATTCGCTCAAGCGCGGTGCGTCCGCGCTTGGCGACAAGATGCGCTCCCTGCGTTCTCCTGGCAGCGAGCCAGGCAAGCGCGGCCCGTCCAGCAAGCGCGGCCCGTCCAGCAAGCGCGGACAGTCAAGTAAGCTCCACCCCGCCGCGGTATGGTCCGAAGCTGCGGGAACCGCGGGCGATTTCCTCTCGCCGGCGTGGGGCAGGGTCCGGGCTGTGTGGCTGAGGTTTGTCTGGCCTGTCCTGGCTGTGGTGAGCCTGTTGGGCTGGGTTGTGTTGGCTGCGGCAGTCGGGCTCTGGTGGGCAGGGCAGGCGTGGGGTTGGCAGGAAGCCAAGTCGGCTGCGATGGTGGCGTTCCTGCTGTTCCTCCTGGCCATCGGCTTCATTGTGGGACGCTCGGCGTATGGTGTGGTCCTGGACCTTGCCCGCACCCGCGTGGCAGTAGGGGATGACGCGGTGGGCAGCATTGCTGTGTCCAACGTTTCCACGAGGCCTTTGTTGCCTGCTGCATTGGAGCTCCCCGTGGGTTCCAATACTGCTGTGTTCCATTTGCCCCGCATGAAGCCGGCGCAGGTTCACGAGGACCTTTTCACCATTCCCACGGCCCGGCGTGCAGTGATTGTGGTGGGCCCGGTCCGCTCTGTGCGCGCCGACCCCCTCCACTTGTTGCGTCGTCGCGTCATGTGGACCGATCCGGTGGACCTGTTCGTGCATCCCCGCACCGTTTCCTTGGGCAGCTCCGCGGCAGGCTTTATCCGTGACCTTGAGGGCATGCCCACCACGGAACTCTCCAGTGCGGATGTGTCCTTCCACGCTTTGCGCGATTACGTCCCGGGCGATGACCGGCGCCACATCCACTGGAAGACCACGGCCCGCACCAACAAGCTCATGGTCCGCCAGTTCGAGGAAACCCGACGCGCGCACCTTGCCATCTCCTTGTCCATCAACACCGACGAGTACGACTCCGAGGCAGAGTTCGAAATGGCCGTCTCCGTGGCCGCATCCATCGGACGCCAAGCGATCAGTGAACAACGTGACCTGGACGTCCTGACCCAGAAGGGGCCGCTCCGCTGCGAGACGGGCCGTAACATGCTGGACGACATGACCCGGGTTGTCGGGGCACCCATGCGGAAGACCGCCGTCGACCTCGCACGGAACCTGTCAGACGCCGTCCCGAATGCCTCCGTGGTGTTCTTCGTCGTAGGCAGCCACGTGACGGCAACCCAGCTGCGCACCTGCGCTGCCTCCGTTCCTCCCGGCGTGCGGAGCCTGGCGGTGCGGGTTCAACCCGGCGCGGCGCCGTCGAGGGCCAACATCGCGGACTTGACGGTCCTGACCGTCGGTGACTTGGACGATCTCGCCATTGTTCTTCGAAAGGCGGCAGCATGAGCACCGCGCCCAATCTTCGTCCCCGCGCCAAGGAAACCCGCGCAGCCAAGGGCACCCGCGCTGCCCAAGGGGCCAGGTCCGCGGCCCGTGCCACGGGTGCATCGATCTTCAGTGACGGCCGGCCCCTGTGGCATTTTGCCATCGACTGCGGCGCGCTTCTGGTGCTGCTGTTCCTTGGCGTCCTCGGGTTCACCCTGAGCTTCGGGGGAGACCCCCATTACCTCATTGCAGGTCTGGGCGGTGTGCTGCTGGGGCTGGGGATCGCAGTCCTCAACGCGCACCTCCGCTTGGGGCTGCTGATTACCACTGCGGTGACGTTCGGTGCCTATATGGTCTTCGGATCGGCGCTTGCAGTGCCGGACTCGGCAGTTGTGGGATTCCTGCCCAGCCTTGACTCCTTGCGCACGTTGCTGCTTGGCGTCGTCTTTGCCTGGAAGGACATGCTGACTGTCGGCGTTCCCGTGGGGACCGCGAACGGCATGCTCATTGTGCCGTTCCTGAGCTCGCTGGTGACGGCGCTGGCCGCGGGTCTGCTCACATGGCGTCTGAAGAGCCCGTACTGGCCGTTGCTGCCTGTGCTGGTCCTGTTCGTCACCGGAATCGCCTTCAGTACCAGCGCAGGCTTCCTCAACGTGGAGCGCGGCGTCTCTCTGACCATCGTGTCCATTGTGTGGGCGACGTTCCGCCGCGACGTGCTCCGCCGGAACAGCACCAAAGCCGTTTCGGCCAACAGGCCAAATTCCGACGCCGCCACCGCCCGGCGCGGTCAGCTCCGTCGCCTGGGTACTGCTGCAGCCGTGATCGCCGTTGCGGTGGGCGTCACCGCTATCGCCTCGCCCTTGGTCACTGCCAGCGATGACCGCAAGGTTCTGCGCAACACGATCGTCCCGCCCTTCGATCCCCGGGATTACATCACCCCGCTGGCGAGTTTCCGCAGCTTCGTCAAGGACGAGAAGGACAGCACGCTGTTCACGGTAAAGGGCTTGCCCAAGGATGCCCGCGTCCGGCTGGCTGCTCTGGACGCCTTCAACGGCCTGAACTACACCATGGACCCCAACAGCTCCGGCAACTTCAGCAAGGTGGGCGACGCCCGTTCGCTGAACACGCTGGCTGATTCCGGGAGCCCGGTTCAGGGCACCAACTACACGCTGGACATCACCGTGGAGGACTATCAGGGCTACTTTGTACCGGGCGGCCGGCACACCACGGGGATGAGTTTCGCTGATACTTCCGGCGCAGCTTCCGGGCTTTACTTCAACGCCGGCACGGACACGGCCGTCACCACCAAGGGACTGTCCAAGGGCGAGAACTATACGGTGCAGGTTTCTGACCCCGGGACGCTGGAGCACGGACAACTCACCCAGTACGACTTTGCGAAGCTCACGCTGCCGGAGGCGGAGGAAGTGCCGCCGATCGTGGCGTCGCAGGCGAATCAGTTGTCCGCGGATGCACCCACGGCCATTGACCGCGTGCGGCAGATCGAGGCGCACTTCCAGAAAAGTGGCGCTTTCAGCAACGGCCTGGTGGCCGAGGGACAGCTCCCCAGCCTTCCCGGTCACAGCGCTGCGCGCGTCCGCAACATGCTGACCGCCAAGCAGATGCTCGGCGATGACGAACAGTACGCCGTGTCCATGTCCCTCATGCTCCGCCATCTTGGCATTCCGTCCCGTGTGGTCATGGGGTTCTATCCGGACCCCAAGAGCCCCGAGAACGGCGCCGGCGACATCAAGATCACGGGTAAGGACGTCCACGCCTGGGTTGAAGTGGCATTCGACCGTGTGGGATGGGTTTCCTTCGATCCCACCCCGCCCAAGGACAACGTTCCCATCCCGCCGGACCCCGAGAACAAGTCCAAACCCAAGCCGCAGGTGCTGCAGCCGCCGCCCCCGCCGCAGGAACCCGCGGACCTGCCGCCGGATTCCACCCCGGACGCCCTGGATGCTGACGAGAAGAAGAACAACCCGTGGCTCTTCTGGGGCCCGCTTCTCGCGGCCATTGGTGTGGCACTGATTCCGTTGGGGATCCTCGCCTTGCCGTTGTTGTTGATTCTGCTGCTGAAATCACGACGCCGGAAGGCGCGTTTCCGTGATGGCCACCCCGCCCAGCGGGTTGGCGCTGGTTGGAACGAAGTGCTCAGCCTGGTCACCGATATGGGTGCCTCGATTGACACGAAGTCCACCAGGCGCGAATCGGCCACGGTCATCGCCGATGCATTCCCCACCACGGGAGCTACCACCACCCTGCTTGCCCACCGAGCCGACGCCGCCGTGTTCGGTGCTGGTCAGCCCAGTGAGGACCAGGTCAAGGAGTACTGGGAGATTGTTGATACGTCATTGACGGACATCACGGGCAGCGTTGGTTTCTGGAAACGGCAGCAGGCACGGTTCTCGCCGCGTTCGTTGCTCTCCGATGGCCGCGCGGCCCTTCGTCGCCGGCAACAAAGCATCACCGAGCCTGCGAAACGCCGCTTTACGTTGCCGTTCAAGAAGGACACCACCGATGAGCAATGAGACAGAACTTTGCCCGGCTTGCCGGCACGGGGTCCGTCCGGGCGCGACGTTTTGCACGCAGTGCGGTTCACCTCTGAATAACCGTGGTGCCCGCAAGGAAGGCAACATCAATCACGCCCAGAAGGCGGCGTTGGAGTTCGCCAACCGGCAGGGTTTCTCCGATCCCGGTAGTATCTCGGTAGTGTCGGCGCCGGCGTCGCCGATGCAGCACGGCCAAAAAACCATGCCGGACCGTATGCCTGGGCCAGGGGGAGGGACCACAATGACCACCAAGCTCGAATTGGCGCCCGCCTCTGCCGGGAAACGCCTGGGAGCCGCTGTGCTGGACTGGCTGGGACCCTTTGCCGTACTTGCCACCACGTTCGCTATTGGCATCGCCGGCATCACGCAGACCCGCAGGAACGGCTTCATTGTCTATGACACGGGCCTGTTGGTTCTCTTGGGGAGCATCGGTCTGGGTGTGACCGTGGTGTACACCTTCGTCATCCTCGGGCTCGAGGCGAAGTCGGGAAACACCGTCGGCAACCAGCTCATGGGCATCCGCAGTGCGGATTCCGACGGCTATGCGCCGGGCGCTGGTGTTGTTTTTGTTCGCGGGATCCTCACTGGCGGTCTCTTGCTGCTCGGGTCCATTGTCGCCGTCATCCTGTCCGCGCTCGGATTGATCGGGCTGGTCCTCTGGATCGCCTTGCCACTGATGTTCCTTGGTGTTGTTTGGGCTGTCCTGGTGGTCATCTCCAACGCCTGGGACAAGAACGGCAAGCTGCGGGGCTGGCAGGACAAAGCAGCAAAGTCGTTGGTCTTTGATGTCAATGCGGGCCGCAATCCGGTGACCACCGGAGGCATTCAAGGTCCGTACAGTTTCGCCCCCATGGATCTCCCGCCGGTTCAACCCGTGGCCTCCCCGGTGCCGTCAGGCCCGGCGTCGGGTTCCCGGCCACACGGCAGCGTGCAGGTGGCTTCCGGGCAGACCCCTCCGACCCAGACCGCCCAATCCACGCCGGCCACTCCAGTCCAAGCATCTCCAACGCAGGCATCTCCGCTGCACACGGCTCCCGCGCCGCCTGCCGTTCAGCCTTCCCACGATCCAAACCAGTGGCGTCCGCCGTCGATGCCTTTCGCGCCGGCACCCCGCACGGCGACAGCTCCGCAAGAGCCAGCACCGCAGGCCCCTGCACCGCAGGCTCCCGCGCCGCAGGCAGTGACGATCACGCCCCAAGACACTCTTGCGGTCACCGCCCACCCGGACGACGACGTGGAGCTCACCCAGATGCGCCCGGGCGCTGCCCGCGCCCAGGCCGTACTGCGAATCCGGGTAGACGACGGCCAGGACATCCAGTTGGGCGGGTCAGTACTCCTCGGCCGCAATCCGGCACCTCAGCCCGGGGAAGCCGTGGAGCAATTGCTGCCCGTGACGGATCCCGGCCGGTCCATTTCCAAAACGCATCTACATCTGCGCGTCGATGGCGACGGTGTCTGGGTCACTGACCGTCATTCCACCAACGGCAGCGCTGTCACCACGCCGGACGGTTTGCAGACCCGGCTCAACCCGGGAGAAGCAAGTTTTGTCCGTCCCGGTTCCACCGTTCACTTTGGGGACCGTTCCTTCCACCTAGGACAAGCATGAACTCACAGCCGGCTACTCCCGTCAACGCCGAAGCGGGTCCCGCTGCAGGCGGATCGGCTTTTCGCCTCAGCTACGGATACGGTACGGACCGTGGGCTGCGGCGTGAACTGAACGAGGACTCGTTCATCGCCTCAGACCCGGTGTTCGCCGTTGCCGACGGCATGGGCGGGCACGAGGCGGGAGAAATCGCCAGCGGCATGTGTGTCCGGGCCCTGGGCAGTGCCCCTGAATTGTCCACTGGCGTGCGCACTGCAACTGCAGCGGATCTTCAGTCCTGCCTGTTGAAGGCCGACGCCGCCATCCGCGACGCGACCGGCGCCCGCGCAGGGACCACCCTGTCCGGTGTGGTGGTGGTGGAACAGATGGGCTTGCCTTACTGGCTGGTGATGAACATTGGCGATTCCAGGACGTATCGGCTCAGCCAAGGGGAGTTTACCCAGGTAAGCGTTGACCACTCCGAGGTCCAGGAACTGGTGGATTCCGGTGATATCACTGCCGAGCAGGCAACGGTTCACCCCCGCCGTCATGTTGTTACCCGTGCCTTGGGAACCGGCGATGAGACCGAGGCCGATTTCTGGCTTCTTCCCATTCAGGAGGGGGACCGGATCATGGTCTGCTCGGATGGTCTCAACGGCGAACTGGGCGATGACCACATGTTCCGCGTCTTGAGCACCGTCGCCCATCCGCAGGATGCCGTGGATGCGCTGATTCAGGCCGCCTTGAGAAGCGGTGGCAGGGACAACGTCACAGTCATAGTGGTGGATGCCAAAAACGTCTTGAACGATGCCGGAATCGCCATCACTGCGCCTCGTCCTGAGGTAGCGTCCGAGGTTGAAGAAGACACCCTTCCCCGGGCTTGGGTAAATGGCACGGATGAGGCCGCCGGGGCTGACCAGGAGGAAGGCGTTGATGGGAAGCAGTAACCACCTTTCGCTGACCCGCTACCAGCACGGTGAATGGTTTGGCGTTGTGCGGAACGGAACCGTGGTTCTGCTTGGCCCCGACACCCCGCACGCGCTGATCGATACTGTCTGGGAGTTGCTGGCATCCGCACCTGAGGCCCACGAAGTCCTCCATGAGGTGACGGAGGCCTTTGGCGTTTCCCTCAGCCGTATCCCGCCCTTCGGGATCATCGACTCGAAAGACGCCCTCCGTGTGTTCCTCCGGGGAGATCTTGAACTGGCGGTCCAACTGAGTGGAGGATCCAAGCTAGGTGGTGGCGAGGAACGCCTGACGGGGCGTGACGTCACCACGTGGACCGAACGCCGCCTCGCAGATGTCACGTCCTACAGCGTCACAATCGGAGACGGCACTGCCGTGTCCACGGGAGTTCCGACGGCGGGTGGAAGCCTCCCACTCAACAGCTCGCCGCTGAACAGCCTTCCCTTGGGAGAAGGCGTGGTCCTCCTTGCCTCGCTCGACGCCTCGGCCGGAACTGCCAGCCACACTGAGAGTGCACCCGAAGCATCTGATACCGGGAAAGCAGTCCGCTCCGCAGCAGTATCCGACGAGACCATGATCGGCTACACGGAGGCGGACCTTGGCCTGACCATCGCGCCCGGCCACATGATCAGCTCCATAGGTTCGTCCACCACCCCGGAGAATGCAGGTGCCGAAGGGCCGGGGACCGCCGAAGTACATGGCACGGCCCGCCCGGCTGCTCCTGAGCAAGCGGAGGTGCTCGATGAAGCGGAGGTGCGGCCGGCGGCGGCAGCGCCCGTGGATTCGGTAGCCCAAAAGGCCCCCGCTGAAGAGGAAACGGCTGATGAGAAACCGGCGGAGTCCGAAGAGCCTAAAGCATCCGACGCACCCGCAGAATTCTTCGAATCAGCAGAGTCTGATGAACCGGCCTCAGAGCAGGAAACAGCTGCTGGGATTGATGCGGACGCTTCCGGTGTACCTGTGCACACGAGCAGCACCGATCCCATCCTTCCGTCGCTGGAAAACACCACCAGCTACGACCATTTGTGGGACAAAACCGTGATGCGGAACATTGAGGATGCCGCTGTCCGTTCGGACGATGCTTCTGAAGACCACGACTCACCTGCTTCGACCGCACCGGAAGACCAAACACCTCCGACGCCGGCGCTTGCTTCCGCCGCGCCCGTTTCCGCCCCGCCTGCTTCTGCCCCGCAGGTTCAGGCGGAAGACGCGTCTGCAGCAGCGCCGTCCACGGGACTGATTGACTCGGTTCCGTGGCTCCGCAACGGCTCCTCCACCCCTGAGTCTGGTAGCGACCAGCAAGTTGCGCCGCCGAGGCCTGCTGCCGTTCCTTCACCCCAGGTACCGGCGGCTTGGCTATCGGCTCCCCAGGACGGCCCCGTGGACGAGGATTCGGATCATGATGGCCAGACCATCATGAAGAGCAGCCTTCCCACTGTTGGTGACGGGGGCGCGAAGGCTGCTGTGGGTGGCCCAGAGACCCCAGCCGTCGCAGGGCCCAGCGTTTTGGCACGCATGTGCTCCCAGGGCCACGCCAACCCGCCCACGTATCCGCAGTGCTCGGTCTGCGGGGTTCCTGTCACAGGAGACGCCGTGCATGTGCCGCGACCCCGTCTGGGCAGGATGCGGCTTTCCACCGGTGAGCTGATTGACCTGGACCAGTCGCTCATCATTGGCCGGCAGCCGTCGGTCTCCCGTGTTCAAGGCGGCACCATGCCCCGGCTGATCCAAGTGGACAGCCCGGGAGGGGACATCTCCCGCTCCCACGTGGAAGTCCGGCTGGAAGGTTGGCACGTCATGCTGTGCGACCTGAAGGCAACCAACGGAACAGTGCTCATTCGGGAAGGCCAGGCACCACGCAGGCTTGCCCAAAACGAAATGGCGATCCTGCTGGACGGCGATATTGCCGAGCTGGGTGACAACATTTCACTGCGTTTCGAGGAGATTCTTTGAGTTCCAAGAGGCCCCCTGCGCCGCCTCCACCCATCCCGGGTTTCAAGTACATCAGCCTGCTCGGTTCTGGTGGCTTCTCGGATGTTTACCTATATGAGCAGGATCGCCCGCGCCGAAAAGTAGCGGTCAAGGTGCTGTTGTCCGATCTGAAGACCGAAGGGGCACGCCGCCGCTTCGAGTCCGAAGCGAACCTGATGGCCCAGTTGTCATCGCATCCTTACATCGTGACGATCTTCGAAGCCGAGATCACCGAAAACGGCCACTCGTACCTGGCCATGGAGTACTGCTCCAGGCCAAGCTTGGACGTCCGCTACCGTCGCCAGCGATTCAGTGTGGACGAGGTACTGGCCGTCGGCATCCAGGTGGCGTCCGCCGTCGAAACCGCCCACCGGGCCGGCATTGTGCACCGGGACATCAAGCCCGCCAACATCCTGGTCACCGATTACAACAGGCCTGCCCTGACGGACTTTGGCATCTCAGGCACCATCGGCGCAGACACCGAGGACGACGCCGGAATGTCCATCCCGTGGTCTCCGCCCGAGCAGTTCCGCGGCGGGGCCGTGGACGGTGTTCCCGTGGATATCTGGGCTCTGGGCGCAACGCTGTACACGCTCCTGGCGGGTCGCTCTCCCTTTGTCCTTCCGGGACAGGACAACTCCCAGCGGGAACTGATCTCCCGCATCACCAACTCGCCGCTGCCCAGGCTGGGCCGTGCCGACGTTCCGGAGTCCCTGGAGCTTGTGTTGGCCACGTCCATGGCCAAGTCACCGGAATCGCGGTATTCCTCAGCGCACGCCTTCGCGTTGGCACTTCAACGGATCCAGGCTGAACTGAACCTGTCCGTGACGCCTTTTGAGGTGCTGGAAGAACCCGGGCACGGGGACGATCAGCATCCGGACGACAACTTCGAGGAAACCCGGGTCCGGAGCATCGCCTCGATCGATCCCGACGCTTCTGGAACAGCCACGACGGGATCGGCACCCACGTTCCCGGCACGGACCTTCCCGTCCACGGTTCCGGGCGGTACCCAGCGGCCGGCACCGCCGTTCATCCGGCCAGCCGGCGATCCGCAAACCCCCGACGCTTCGCAACTCACCAATCCTTCTCAACTCACCAACCCTTCGCAACCTGTCCAGTCGCAGGCCGGGCCCTCGGCCCCGCCCCAGTTTCATGCCCCGGCGCCCGGATACACGCCGCCCGGCGCACAGTATGCGCCTGCCGAGCCTGACACGGCAGAGTCCACGGTCCTTCGCGGCTGGCAGCCCTCGCAACCACAGGACGATCTCGGGGCAACGGTCAGCCGATCTGCCACGGGCACCTCTGCGGTAGCACAGGACGACGCTCCGCCGGCAGATCACAGCAAACGAAACCTTTGGCTTGCGGCAACGGGTGCGGCGGTGCTGGTAGTGGCCATTGTGGTTGGCGTGGTCCTGGGTGCTCAAGCTCAGCCCAAGGTGGCGCCGACGGAATCGTCCAGCAAGCCGCCGGCCGACGCTTTGAGCGACGGCAGCGTTCCTGAGGTTGCGGGGTTGGCTGCAGCGCGCGATACCAAGGACCGGAATATCATCATCTTTTCCTGGACCAACCCTCAGCCGATGGCCGGGGACACGTTCAAGTGGCGTATTAAGTCGGCCAAATCTGAAGGCGTCTACGAGAACACCACCATTGGGAAAGCGTTCCTCTCCGCGTTTGATGAACCGCCCATCTGCGTGCAGGCCATCATTGTTCGCGCCGACGGTTCCGCGTCACCGGGCGGGCCGGATTCCATCGCCTGCCTGGAGGAGTAGCGGCACATGCGATTTACTTACCGCCGACCTAGGAGGCACAGATCATGGGGGATCTAGCAATAGATTTCTGTGGTGAATGGTACGAACCATCCGACGAGGACATCTTCGACATTGGACGCGAAGGTGACTTGGAAGTTGATGACAACCCGTACCTGCACCGACGCTTCCTGCAGATAGCCCGTTACGACGGCATGTGGTGGCTCAGCAACGTGGGCAGCATGCTATCCGCCACTGTGGCTGACGGTTCCGGCGGTATGCAGGCCTGGTTGGCGCCCGGCGCACGGATCCCGCTGGTGTTCAGCCACACCAACGTGATTTTCACTGCCGGACCTACAACCTATGAGTTTGCCGTGCACTTGAAGACGCCGTCTTTCCGGCATGAAGCCCGCGACGATGACCAGGCGGGGGACACCACCATCGGTCCCGTGGTCTTCACTGATTCGCAAAAGGCGCTCATTGTTGCCTTGGCCGAGCCCATGTTGCGGCGGGACGGCACCGGTTTTAGTGCTATTCCCTCATCCGCCGAGGCCGCGAAGCGACTGGGCTGGGCACTTACCCGTTTCAACCGCAAACTGGACAACGTCTGCGACAAACTGGACCGGGTAGGCGTCGTTGGCCTGCGCGGCGGGGTGGGAAAACTTGCCACCAACCGCCGGGCGCGCTTGGTGGAACACGCCGTGACCTCGCACCTGGTGACCCCGGCTGACCTGCACCTTCTTGAAAAAATGAGTGGAGTCGACGAAGGATGAAGTTCCGCCTGACCTTGCGGCGTGACCCTGCGGAAGCAAAGGACCTCGCCGTAACGGTGGATGGTCGTGCCACCGTGGCCGATATTGCCACCGAGCTGTGGGCGGCCGACCCCGCACGAAAGGGAACCGAGCCGCCGTCGAACCTGTCCATCAGCGTGGACGAAGCTTTCGTCGGCGGCGGGCTCTCCGGGCACGTGCTGCGGCCTACGGACAACCTGCTGGAGTCCGGGTTGCGGCCCGGGTCCAAGGTTTCCCTCGCGCAGGTCAGCGAGCAGTTCGCGTCCAACGGCCACGCCAACGGCAATAGCCGGGGACCCGCAGCGGCGACGTTGCGCGTGATGTCAGGGCCCGACGTCGGACGCGAATTTTCGCTGCCGTTCGGCACCAGCTACATCGGCCGGGACCGGGACGCCGACATCCGCTTGTCGGACCCGCTGACCTCCAAGCGCCATGCGCGCATCACGGTGGGCGAGACCGTGGAAATAGTGGATACGAACTCCGCCAACGGCCTCCTCATGGACGGGTTGCCGGTAACCCGTGCGACGCTCGAGTCCTCGGACACCGTTACCTTGGGCGACACTTCCGTGGGCGTTGTCGCGTTGTCCCGGAACCATGGCGGCGGTCCGTCGTCGCCGCTGGTGGATTTCAACCGGTCGCCGCGGGTACTGCCCAGGTTCGAGTCGCCCAAGCGCGTGCCGCCCGCCGGCCCCAAGCGCCCGGAACACCAGCCCTTCCCATACATCATGCTGGTGGCGCCGCTCCTGATGGGTGGCGTGCTCTTCGCCGTCACCCAGAACCTGCTGTCCGTGCTCTTCATGGCCATGATGCCGCTGTTCATCGTGGGGCACTATGTGGATCACAAGATGCAGAGCAAGCGGCAGGCCAAGGAAGGCCACAAACAGTTCAAAGCCGCCATGCTGGCTTTCCGCGAGGACATTGACAAGCAGCAAAACATTGAGCGCGCTGTCAGGCTCCAGGAAGCGTCGTCCGTCAGCGATACTGTTGACGCCATTTACAAACTTGGGCCCTTGCTCTGGACCCACAGGCCCGAACACCAGCACTTCCTGGGGGTTCGCTTCGGGCTGGGCTCGGCGCCGTCGCGCATCCAGTTCGATGAGCCAAGCGCCAACGAAACGGAACCGCAGTACATGCGGGAAATCCAGGAGTGCCTGCAGCAGGTCCGCGTCATAGAAGGGGTTCCGATCGTCTCGCAGCTGCGCACCTCGGGCTCCTTTGGCGTGGCAGGGGACCGCAGCGTGGTGGATGACGTGGCCCGCGGCATGGTGCTCCAGTTGGTGGGGCTCCACTCGCCGGCCGAAGTTGTCCTCACGTCTCTGACCTCCGCACGCTCGCGTGAGCGTTGGGACTGGTTGCAGTGGCTCCCGCACGTTGGTTCGGGCCACAGCCCCATCTCCGGCGATCATCTGGCTGCCGGCCCCGGCGCTGGCGCCGCCTTGTTGTCCAAGCTCGAAAGCCTCGTGGAAGAGCGCGAGTCCATGGCCAAGGAGCCTGGACCGCACCCTCGTCCCGGACTCAAGAATGAGCACGAGGACATTCCAGGTCCGGTGGTTCCTGCCGTCCTGGTAATCGTTGAGGACGACGCCCCGGTGGACCGCGGACGCCTCACACGCTTGGTGGAACGCGGCCCCGACTACGGGGTGCACATCATGTGGGTGGCCGCCAACGTGCAGTCCCTTCCTGCCGCCTGCCGTGACTTCCTCTCCGTCGACGGCGATCACGGCACCACCACCGGCCAGGTCCGCTTGGGCCGCCACACGTACCCGGTGAGCTGCGAAAGTCTCGATGCCGAACTCGCCACCCAACTGGCGCGCATGATGTCGCCGCTGGTGGATGTTGGAAACCCGCTCGACGACGACTCCGACCTCCCGCGCGCCGTTTCCTACGCCACGTTGATCGGCAAAGAACTGATGGACAACCCGCAGGCCGTGGCCGAGCGCTGGCAGGAGAACAACTCCGTCCACGCCACGGCCGTGCCCAACCGCAAGGACAACGGCAGCCTCCGTGCGCTGGTTGGTTCCAAAGGTGTGGAACCGTTCTACCTGGACCTCAAGAACGAAGGTCCGCACGCACTGGTGGGCGGAACCACGGGTGCCGGTAAGTCCGAGTTCCTGCAGTCCTGGGTGATGGGAATGGCCGCGGCGTACAGCCCGGACCGCGTCAGCTTCCTGTTCGTGGACTACAAGGGCGGTGCTGCCTTTGCCGACTGCCTGCATCTGCCTCACACCGTTGGACTGGTAACTGACTTGTCACCGCACTTGGTGCGCCGTGCACTGACCTCGCTGCGCGCTGAGCTTCACTACCGCGAGCGGCTTTTGAACCGTAAGAAAGCCAAGGACCTTTTGGCCCTGCAACGCGAAGCCGATCCTGAGGCGCCCCCTTACCTCATCATCATCGTGGACGAATTCGCCGCCCTCGCAACTGAAGTTCCCGAATTCGTTGATGGCGTGGTGGACGTCGCCGCCCGTGGCCGGTCCTTGGGCCTGCACCTGATCCTGGCCACGCAACGGCCCGCCGGCGTCATCAAAGACAACCTGCGTGCCAACACCAACCTCCGCGTCGCCTTGCGCATGGCCGACGAAGTGGACGCAACCGACATCCTGGGCGTTCCCACCGCGGCCTACTTTGATCCGTCCATTCCGGGCCGTGGTGCTGCCAAGACCGGTCCGGGCCGAATCCAGGGCTTCCAAACCGGCTATGCAGGTGGCTGGACCACCGAAAAGCCGCAGCGTCCCAGGATTGACATTGTGGAGATGGCGTTCGGATCCGGCCCCACCTGGGAACCGCCCCTGGTGTCACAGGTGGAAGAAGAACCGGCCGGGCCCAATGACATTGCGAGGATGACCGGAAACATCATCCGGGCAGCTGACGTCCTGTCCATCGAACCTCCCCGGAAGCCTTGGCTCAACGAACTCGCCACCACCTACGATTTCTCCAAGCTTCCCAACCCGAGGACCGACGAACGGCTCCTGCTGGGTGTGGCGGACGACCCCGCCCACCAGGACCAGCCCACCGTGTTCTACGAGCCGGATAAGGATGGCAACATGGCCGTCTACGGCACGGGTGGATCCGGCAAGTCGGCGGCCCTGCGCGGGATTGCCATCGCAGCGGCTGTCACGCCGCGTGGTGGGCCCGTGCACGTCTACGGCGTGGACTGTGGTTCCTCGGGACTCAAGATGCTTGATGGCCTTCCCCATGTTGGTGAAATCATCAACGGGGATGACGTGGAGCGCGTTGGGCGACTGCTGCGCTGGCTCAAGGAAGTGGCGGATGACCGGGCCGCACGGTTTGCCGAGGTCCGGGCCTCCACCATCGTCGAATACCGTCAACTGGCCAACCGGCCCGAAGAGAAGCGCATCTTCATCCTGGTGGATGGCATGTCCTCCTTCCGTGAATCCTACGAGTACAGCAACCTGTCCGCGCTGTGGGACATCTTCCTGACGCTGGCAACTGACGGTCGTCCTTTGGGCATCCATCTGGTAGTCAGCGGTGACCGCACCAACTCCGTTCCGGCGTCGCTCCTTGCTTCCATCCAGAAGCGGCTGGTCCTGCGCCTGAGTTCCGAAGACGACTACATGACCCTGGACGTCCCCAAGGATGTCCTCAACGCAGCTTCGCCTCCGGGACGTGGCTTGTTGGACGGGCTCGAAGTTCAGCTCGCCGTGCTTGGGGGCAACTCGAACCTCGCGCTGCAGGCCCGTGAAGTGGCGAAACTCAGCCAGGCGATGCTGCGCCAGGGCCTGGAGCAGGCTCCTCAGATCCAACGGCTCCCGGAGCTGGTGGACCTGGACATCCTGCCCACCGGCGCCCCGGACAATCCCGTTATTGGTGTGGACGACGAAACGCTGGGTTCCGCGGCCATCGCCGCCAAGGGATCCCTGCTGCTCGCCGGCCCCCCAGGTGCTGGACGGACAGTTGCCCTGGTCACCTTGGCCTACGCCCTGCGGCGTTCGAACCCGCGAACTGACCTGATCTACATTGGATCCCGGCGTTCTGCGGTGGCCTCACTCAACATCTGGAGCAGGTCATTGGTGGGGCCGGACGAGGTCTCGGACGTTGTGGATGACCTGATCGACAAAGCCACGGACAACCCTGGCACCATGGCCATCTTCATCGAGGGCCTCACCGAGTTCACTGACACCTTGGCGGAGTCCGGAGTGGGACGGTTGGTGACGGCCGCCATCAAGGCCGATCAATGGGTGGTGGGCGAGTCCGAGACCTCCACTTGGTCCCAGGCCTGGTCCCTTGCCCAGCCGTTCAAGTCGGGACGCCGCGGGCTCCTGCTCAACCCCGGGGATGTGGAAGGCGACACCCTCCTCAATACTTCCCTGGGCCGGATCAGCAAGGACTTCATACCGGGCCGCGGCTACATTGTGGGACGTGGAAAGGTACGCAAGCTCCAAATCGCCATGCCGCCTGAAAACCGTAGCTAGGAGGCTACCTAGATGCGACGCTCGCTCATTCCGGCTGCCGTGCTTGCGGTAGGCCTGCTGATCGCACCCGTTGCCACCGCTCAAGCGGCGCCGTGCGAGGGAAAATTCTCCTGCGCACCCAGTGAGGGAACCGAGGATCCAACGCCCACGCAGCCCGAGCTGGCTCCGGAGGAGGGCAAGAAGCCCTTGCCCAATCCGGAGCCGGGCAAGGACCGGGAAACGCAACAGGCTCCTGCCCCTGCACTACCCGTGCAAGCGCCTCCGGTTCAGGCCGAGCAGCCGCCTGTCCAGGTTCCACCCCAGCCCGCAGTGACCCAGATCGTCACCGCGGCACCCCAGGTGAGCGCCCCGCCGTCGGACCCTTCCGTTCCCACCGCAAGCGTGGGGTCAGCCTCGGCGTCAGCAACGCCGTCCGCTTCGGCTTCGGCATCGGTGCGTCCAAGCTCCGCAAGTGCGAGCCCGAGCTCATCCTCCAACTGGAACCTGCCCGTGGACAAAGACAGGGAGAGAGACAAGAACAAGGAGACGCAGGCCGCAGCGCTGGCCTCCAGCTCATTCACAGGTCCCAACATGCTGGGCCTGTTCGGGCTTCTGGGCGCCGTTCTGGTGGTGGGCCTCGGAGGGCTGGCCTTTGCACTGTGGAGCAAGAACAGGCTCTCGTCGCACTAACGGCTCTTTAATGTCGGCGGGTTACGGCAAGATAGTCCTGTGAGCACACCAGAGAATCCGGATCCGGTAGAGACCACACGTCAGGACGCCGTCGAGGCGATCGTTGCTGAGGAGGGGACTCCGCCGTCGGAGACCCTGCGGGACGAGTACGAGCAATTAGCGGACCTCGTCCGCAAGTACCGTTATGCCTATTATCAGGAAGACTCGCCAACGGTTTCTGATGCTGAGTTCGATGAACTCTACCGCCGGCTGGAAGAACTGGAAGCACTTCACCCGGAACTTGTTTCCAATGACTCGCCCACCCAGGAGGTTGGCGGCGAGGTGTCGTCCGCTTTCGCAGCGGTGGAGCACTTGCAGCGGATGTACAGTCTGGACGACGTCTTCTCCTTGGACGAGCTCGAAGCCTGGGTGCGCAAGGCCGAAGCATCCGTGGCGAAGCTCGGTGATTCCGTTCCGCCCATCGCGTGGCTGACTGAACTGAAAATCGATGGCCTGGCCGTCAATCTGCTGTATCGGGACGGGAAACTGGTCCGTGCCGCAACCCGGGGCGACGGCACCACAGGTGAGGACATCACCCACAACGTCCTGACCATCAAGGAGATCCCACGTCAGCTCAGTGGCTCTGGATACCCCTCGGAAGTGGAAATTCGTGGCGAGGTGTTCATCCCTTCCAAGGCATTCGTGGCGTTCAATGAAACGCTGGTGGCTGCCGGCAAGGCACCGCTCGCCAACCCCCGCAACGCGGCCGCAGGGTCGCTCCGCCAGAAGGACCCGGCCGAAACGGCCAAGCGCCCTCTCAGCATGTTTGTCCACGGCATCGGCGCCCGTGAAGGGCTGGAGGCCAAGAGCCAGTCCGAAACGTACAGGCTCCTCGAAGAATGGGGCCTCCCTGTCAGCCCCTACCTCAAGGTGCTGGATACCTTCGACGCTGTCCTGAAGTACATTGCCGATTACGGTGAGCGACGGCATAAGCTCCTGCACGAGATCGATGGCATCGTGGTCAAGATTGACGACTTCGCCACGCAGCGGGCGCTGGGTTACACGTCCCGCGTCCCCCGCTGGGCTGCTGCCTACAAGTACCCGCCCGAAGAAGTCCACACCAAACTCCTGGACATCGCGGTCAATGTGGGCCGCACAGGGCGTGTCACTCCCTTTGGCCTGATGGAGCCAGTGAAGGTTGCCGGTTCCACAGTTGGAATGGCCACCCTGCACAACCAGGACGTGGTCAAGGCCAAGGGCGTCATGATCGGCGACATCGTTATTCTCCGCAAAGCCGGTGACGTCATTCCCGAGATCGTTGGGCCCGTGCTGGCGCTGCGTGACAAACAGGATCCGCCGGTCCGGGAATTCGTGATGCCTACCGAATGCCCTTCATGTGGCACGCCGCTGGCGCCGTCGAAGGAAGGCGATGTGGACATTCGTTGCCCCAACGCCAAGTCCTGCCCATCGCAACTGCGGGAGCGGGTGTTCCACCTCGCGGGCCGTGGTGGGTTCGATATTGAAGCGCTCGGGTGGGAGGCCGCCGTTGCGCTCACCCAGCCGGCAGAGCCGGAGACGCCGCCGCTCACCAGCGAGGCCCGACTGTTCAGCCTGACGCGCGAGGACCTGGCAGATGTCCTGATCCGCCGGGAAAAGCGTTCCAAGGGTGTGGGTACGGGCGAATACGAGCTGGTGCCGTACTTCTACACCAAGGGAACAGCGAAATCTCCGTCCAAGCCCACGGCAACCACGGAGAAGCTGTTTGTGGAGCTGGAGAAAGCCAAGAAGCAGCCCTTGTGGCGCGTACTGGTGGCTCTGTCCATCCGGCATGTGGGCCCCACGGCCTCACGGGCACTGGCCACCGCGTTCGGCAGCATGGATGCCATCCGCAATGCCACGGAAGAGCAAATGGCGCACGTTGATGGCGTGGGTCCCACCATTGCTGTGGCCCTCAAGGAATGGTTCGCCGTGGACTGGCACAACGAGATCGTGGACACCTGGGCCGCTGCCGGTGTGCGCATGGCGGACGAGCGGGACACCTCAATGCCGCGGACCCTCGAAGGGCTCACCGTCGTAGTAACCGGCACCTTGCCCAACTTCAGCCGCGACGAAGCCAAGGAAGCCATCATCATCCGTGGCGGCAAGGCCTCCGGCTCCGTCTCCAAGAACACCAGTTATTTGGTGGCGGGCGAAAGCGCCGGAACCAAGCTGGACAAGGCCGAACAACTCGGCGTTCCGGTGCTGGACGAGGACGGCTTCCGCGAGCTCCTGGCCAACGGGCCGGCGCAAACCGGGACGGACGAAGCATCTGTGGAAGAGGCCTCGGAATGACGGACGCTAAGGAGCTGCTGGAGGTCGCCAAACGCGCCGCGGCTGCGGGCGCTGCTGTCCTCGCGCAACGCTCTGCCACCGGCACTGGCGGCCACGGCCTGGAAACCAGCAATAAGGGCGAGGCCGGAGACTGGGTCACGGCTTTCGATGTCGCGGCCGAAAACGCGGTCCGCGAAGCCATCATGTCCGAGCGGCCCAACGACGCCATCACGGGGGAGGAGCATGGCACTACGCGGCCTGAGCAGCCCTCGGGATATCGCTGGTCCATAGATCCCCTTGACGGGACCACCAACTTCATCCGCAACATCGTCTACTACGCCACCTCTGTTGCGGTGGCGGACTCCGACGGCGTATGGCAGGCCGGCGTGGTTCACGCACCGGCGCTGGGCCGGATCTATTCCGCAGCCCGCGGGCTTGGTGCGTGGATGGACGCCGGGGGAGAGACCACCACACTGGCTGGTCCCGTTCCCGGGCGCACAGGACTCATTCTGGCCACGGGCTTCAGCTACGATCCCGCTACCCGAGCCAGCCAATCGGAAGGCCTCGCCGCACTCATGGAGGGGTTTGCCGACGTTCGGCGCCTCGGCTCGGCTGCCTTGGACCTCTGCCTCGTGGCTGACGGTACCTTTGATGCCTACGGGGAACGCGGCCTCAACGAGCACGACTTCGCTGCGGGTGCCCTGATCGCGGAAGAAGCAGGCTGCTGGGTTCGCCGTCCTCGCTTGGAAAGCCCCCTTGATGGCGGTCCCAGCACGGAGGACCGGTTGGCGGCGTGGATGTGTGCCGGGGCCCTGGAACTGTCCGGCAAATTCCCCCTGTGACCCCCAAACCTGTGACCGTCAAACCTGTGTCCGTCAAACCTGGGACCTTCAGCCAGTGATCACAACACTCGCCATCGCGAACTACCGGTCCATCCGGGACCTTGCCATGGAGTTGCACGGCCTGGACGTCGTGACCGGGGCCAACGGCAGCGGTAAGTCCTCGCTCTACCGCGCGCTGCGCCTGCTGGCCGAGTGTGCCGGCGGCGACTCGGGAAACGTGGTGGGTTCGCTGGCCAGGGACGGTGGATTGTCGTCCACTCTCTGGGCCGGGCCGGAGTCCATCAGCGACGCCATGCGCCGTGGTGACGTTCCCGTTCAGGGAACGGTTCGGCGGGAGTCCGTGAATTTGAAATTGGGCTACTCCGGTGATGAGTTCGGGTATCTGGTGGATCTGGGCATGCCGGTGCCCAGCGGCTCGGGTTTTGATGAAGAGACAGGAAGGCCGAGGCCGTCCGCTTTCAGCCTGGACCCTGAGATCAAGCGGGAGCAGATTTTCTCCGGACCGGTGGCAAGGCCGGGCTCATTGCTGGTTGACCGCAAAGGGAGCCTCGCAAAGTTGCGTGGACCGGATGGCGAATGGGCCGAGCTCTCCCGGCGTTTGGATACTTTTCAGAGCATGCTGACCGAAGTTTCGGACCAGGACCGGGCCCCGGAAGTCCTGCGCGTCAGGGATTCGGTGCGTTCCTGGCGGTTTTACGATCACTTCCGCACAGATGCCGAGGCGCCGGCCAGGCAGGCTCAAATCGGCACCCGCACTCCTGTGCTGCACCACAGCGGCAGGGATTTGGCGGCTGCGCTCCAGACATTGCGGGAGGTGGGCTTCGAGCGGGAATTGGATGCCGCCGTCGATCATGCCTTTCCCGGAAGCCGGCTGGAGATCGCGGTCAACGACGGCCGCTTCAGCGTCGAGTTACGGCAACCCGGCATGCTGAGGACCATGAAGGCGGCAGAACTGTCCGATGGGACGTTGCGTTTCCTTCTGCTGACAGCTGCCCTCCTGACACCGCGACCGCCGGAATTGATGGTCCTGAACGAACCGGAGACCAGCCTCCACGTTGACCTGATGCCGGCACTGGCTGGACTGATTGTCCAAGCCAGTGCCAGCAGCCAGATGATTGTGGTGACTCACTCCGAAGCCCTGCTCAAGGCGCTGCGGGAGAGCGGTGCCGCGCATGAGCATGAGCTCTATAAGGATCTGGGCGAAACCAGGATCAAGGGCCTGGGTTCGCTGGAAGGTCCTGTGTGGAGTTGGCCCAAGCGCTGAAACACGCTTTCCGCCGGGGTACTTACCGCGAGGAACGACGACGGCGGGCCGGCTCCGTCAGCCACACCGGCTCGTACCCCGCGTCGGCGGCATTCAGAGTGGTCCCTGGCGGCACGATCTCATCGATCCTGTCCAGGACGTCGGGGGACAGGGTGAGCTTGTCCGCCCCGAGGGCTGCCTCGAGGTGTTCCAGCGTGCGGGGACCGATGATCGCAGAAGTCACTGCCGGGTGTTCCAGCACGAAGGCCAAGGCGAGGTGGATCAGTGATAACCCCGCTTGCTCGGCCAGTTCGGTCAGCTCGAGCACAGCTTTCGTCTTGAGGGCGTTCTCGGGGAGATCCGGATCATGCCGGGCGGGTTGGCGGCCTGCGCGGCTCGACGGAAGATGGCCGCCGTCGGGCTTGACCCGTCCTGACAGCCAGCCGCCAGCGAGCGGGCTCCACGGCAGGATTCCCAAGCCGTGCTGCTGCGCCAGCGGCAGCACTTCCCGTTCAGCGCCCCGGGCCAGGATGGAGTACGGCGGCTGTTCGGTGACGGGCCGCTCGCGATGGCGTTCGCGGGCCACGTACTGGGCTTCGACGATCTGGCCGGGCAGGAACGTGGACGTACCGATGTAGCGGATCTTGCCTTGGGTGACGAGGTCGCTCAGTGCTCCCAGCGTTTCGTCGATGTCCGTATCAGGCTCCGGCCGGTGGACTTGGTAGAGGTCGATCCAATCGGTCTGCAGGCGGCGGAGGCTGTCCTCGACTTCGCGGATGATCCAGCGGCGCGAATTGCCGGCCTGGTTTACGTCGTCGCCGAGCCGCCCGTGGACTTTGGTGGCCAGGACAACCTGATCGCGTCGACCCAACAGGGCCTTGCCCACGATTTCCTCGGACTCGCCCTGGGAGTACACATCGGCCGTGTCCACCAGGTTGATCCCCGCGTCCAGCGCCCGGTGGATGATCCGGATGCTGTCGTCTTGGTCCGGATTGCCGATGGCCCCGAACATCATGGTTCCCAGGGTCAGCTGACTGACCTTGACCCCCGTCCGTCCCAGATTGCGGTATTCGGTCATTAGAACGCCGATCCGATGGACGTGAGCTGCTGTGCCGTGGAACCGGAGAAGCGATTCTCCGGCCGGGCAAGCCCATAGTGTCCGCGCAGGGTGGAGGCGGTGTACTCGGTGCGGAACAGGCCGCGCTGCTGGAGGATCGGAACCACCTGGTCCACGAAGATCTCCAGGCCCGATGGGAGAACCGGCGGCATGATGTTGAAGCCGTCGGCCGCGCCGGCGAAGAACCAGTCCTGGATGGCATCGGCAACCTGCTCGGGCGTCCCGGAGAAGGTGCGGTGGCCGCGCCCGCCACCCAGGCGTCCGATCAGCTGCCGGACGGTGAGCTGCTCGCGGCGGGCCAGTTCCACGATCAGCGTGTAGCGGCTCTTAGCTCCCTCAATCTCATCTTCGGATGGCAGGTCCGCGGGGAGTTGACGGTCCAGGGGGAGGTCTTCCGGCTTCAAACGCAGCGTCTTGGCGAGCTGTTCACGGGCGTATTCCGGCTTGATCAGTTCGTCGAGTTCGCGCTCAAGCCTCAGTGCCTCGGCCTCCGTTGATCCGATCACCGGAACGATGCCAGGCAGGATCTTGATGCTCTCCGGATCACGACCCACGGCGGCGGTGCGGGCCTTCAGGTCCGTATAGAAGGCCTGTGCGTCGCCCAGGGTCTGGTGCGCGGTGAAAACGGCTTCCGCGTACTGGGCCGCCAACTTCTTGCCGTCTTCGGAGGACCCGGCCTGGACGATCAGCGGGTGGCCCTGCGGTGAGCGGGGGACATTCAGCGGGCCGCGCACACGGAAGTGCTTGCCCTCGTGTTCAATGGCGCGGATCTTGTTGTCATCACCCCACACGCCTTCGGCCTTGTCCGCCAGCACTGCATCGTCTTCCCAGCTGTCCCAAAGCTTCTGGGCCACCTCAATGAACTCAGCGGCCCGCTCGTAGCGGACGGCGTGTGCGGGCTGGTCGTCCACGCCAAAGTTGCGCGCGGCGTCCGGTCCCGCCGTCGTCACCACGTTCCAACCGGCGCGGCCGCCGCTGACCCAGTCCACCGACGCGAAGCGGCGAGCCAGGTTGAAGGGATCGTTGTAAGTGGTTGAGGCGGTGGCGATCAGGCCGATGTTCCGGGTGACCGCCGCGATGGCGGTCAGCAGCACGGTGGGCTCCAGCTTTCCGGCGGGACGGCGGCCTACCTCGCCGAAAAGGACCGGTGAGTCTGCGAAGAAGATGGAGTCCAGCTTTCCGCGCTCGGCCGTGCGTGCCAGATGCTGGTAATGCTCCACCTTGGTGGAGGATAGGGGATCGCTTTCTGGCAGCCGCCACGAGGCTTCGTGGTGGCCTGTGCTCATGAGGAAGGCGTTGAGGTGCAGGTGGCGCTGTGGTTCAGACATGGGGATTCTCCTTGATTCAGTCAGGGGTTCAGTTGACGAGGTTGGGTTCAGGCAGCAGCGTGGACGCCGAGGGCGGCGAGGAGCTCACCCCTTAGCGATGAAAGGTCGACGGCGGTTCCGGCCTCGCGCTCCACAGCGACCCGACCGTCCTGGAGGACTATGACGCGGTCAGCCAGGGTGATGGCTTCGTCGACGTCGTGGGTCACCAGCAGGACTGCCGGACGATGCGCGGCCACGAGGTCCTTCAACAGGACATGCATTTTCAGGCGGGTCAGAGCGTCCAAGGCGCCGAAGGGTTCGTCGGCAAGGAGCAGCCGCGGCTCACGGACCAGCGACCTCGCCAGTGCCACGCGCTGTTGTTCGCCGCCGGACAGCTCGTGGGGCCACGCCTTTTCGCGGCCGGCGAGCCCCACCTCGGCCAGTGCGCGTCGGCCGCGGGCGTCGGCGTCGTGCTCCCGGAGGCCCAGGGTGACGTTGCCCAGCACGGTGTCCCAGGGCAGGAGCCGGGAGTCCTGGAACACCACCGAGACCTGCTCCGGTACCTTCACCACGCCGCTTCCCCGGACGTCACGGTCGAGGCCGGCGAGGGCGCGGAGCAGCGTGCTCTTGCCACAGCCGCTCGGGCCGAGGAGGGCCACGAACTCACCCGGCGCGATATCGAGATCCACGCCGTTGAGGACGCCTTTGGGGCCAAAGCTGCGGATGAGGTTGCGGACGGAGACCTCGTTTGAGGGGCCCGCCGCCTTCAGCCCGCTAGTGTGCGTTGCCATGACAATGCCTTTCGTTCCAAGAGCCGGACGGCCGCATCGGAGAGCAGGCCAAGGACGCCATAGACGGCCAGGCCCAGGACGATGATGTTGGTTTGGCCGTAGGTGCGGGCGAGCTCCATCATGTAGCCGATGCCGCTGGTGGAGTTGATCTGCTCCACCACCACCAAGGAGACCCAGGCGCCGGTGACGGCGAAGCGGAGTCCCAGGAAGAACCCTGGCAGCGCCCCTGGCAGCACTACCCGGCGGATGAACCCGGCCCGGCTCAAGCCCACGGTTTGCGCCAACTCCACGTAGCGAAGGTCGATTCCCCGCAGCCCGGCATGTGTTTGGAGGTAGATCGGGACGAAGACGCCCAGCGTGATGGTGAGGACTTTCATGGTCTCGTCGATGCCGAACCACAGGATCAGCAACGGGATCAGGGCCAGGCCCGGGATGGCGCGCTTGATCTGCACAGGACCGTCGATCAGCGATTCACCCACCCTGCTCAGCCCGGACAGGACAGCCAGGACGGCGCCCACCACAATCCCGAAGAACAAGCCAAGTCCCGCTCGTTGGGCCGAGATGGCCAGGTTCTCCTGAAGCCGGCCGTCGGCGATCAATTCACCCGCGGTGGACACCACGGTCCACGGCTCGGACAGGATCCGCGGGTCCAACAGGCCAGTGGCCGAGGCAACAACCCACAACAGGATCAGCGCGGCCGGTCCCACCAGCCCGGCAAAGCGCCGGCGTTGGCCCGGGCCCAGGCGGCGGCTGGTGGGGCGGACATCCGGCCTTCCCGTGAGGGCCGGGTCAAGGTGAGGTTCGACGCCGGCACCCGGGTGAGTGCCGGCGTCGCCCCTCATGGTGTCTTCCTTCAGGGCGTCACCCTTGGTGGCGCCCCTAAAAGGGGGAGCGTTGACGGCCGTCGCGCGCCGGGAAGCAGTGGTGGTCATGGTTACGCTCCCTTCCCTGAGCCTGAGCCTGAGCCTGAGCCTGAGCCTGAGCCTGAGGCAGCGGCTGCGTACGCCGTGCCGCCGATGGCCTCAAAACGGAGGTCGTACAGCTTGGCAGCGTCCAGCTCCGGCTTCTTTTGTTCGCGGGCCAACAGGTTGATGGTCTCCTGGTGCCGGGCAATGGCTTCGGTCCACGAGGTAGGGAGGTCGCGCTCGCCGGCGGCGTCGATCAAGTACTGTCCGTCCTCGGCGGAAAGCCCTTGGTTTTTGACGTAGTAGCCCTCAAGCCACTCCTTGGGGTGGTCCTGGATCCAGCGTTGGGCCTGTCCCCACCGCTCCACATATTCGGCAAGGGCCGCGGCCTTGGCCGGGTCATCCAACACTTTGGCGGGGGAGTAGAGGTGGCCGGGATCGTCCCGGAGACCGTGTCGCAGCGTTGTTCCGCCGTCGGCGCCGTACTTGGCCAGGTAGCGCTTGATCTGGACGCCGCCCAGCGGTGCCGCATCAACCTGTTTGCTGGACAGGGCTGTGGAGTAGGTGTCACCGGTGCTGGGCAGTTCCACGAGCTGAACATCGCTCTGCTGGAGGCCGGCCTTTTCCAGGATCCGCAACACCAGTGCACCCTGTGCCTGGCCCGGACTGTAGGCAATCTTCTTGCCGCGGAGGCCTTGGAGATCCGTGATCCCCGCGCCGGGCGCCACACCCAGTTCGTACAACGGGTGGTTCACCGCGTCTTGGCGGTAGGTGCTGGCGATGATGCGGACTTCCAACCCGGTCCATGTTGCATGGATGGGCGGAATGTCCGCCACTGAGCCGACGTCCAGGGCGTTGGCCCGGAACGCTTCAGTGGTGGCGGGACCGCCGGAGATGTTGGCGAACTTCACGGGGAAGCTGAGCTCTTTGTCCAGGCCGGAAAGTTCCAGGGCGGCCTGGACCGTGGGGTCGCCCACTACCAGCGTGGTGCCTTCCGGGACGGTGGTGGCCAGAGGTGTGGTGACCTGTGCGGCCTGTGTGGCTACTCCGCCGGCGGCTGCTGGTCCGCCGCAAGCTGTCAACAGGCCGAGGGCAGGAACTGCCAGGAGGGTGCCAAGGACCCGGCGGCGGTTAGGGGTTGTGGGGAGTTTTTGGGCGCGAAGGAACGCGGGAAACATGAAAAGCCTTTCAGGGTGCGGGGGTCGCTGCAGACCCGGAGCCGAGGGCATCAGACGGGTGACAGCGGAGCAGATCGCTTAGTACTGAAGGCAGGACGGACAGCAGGGGTGAGCCTGCGTAGCGTGTGCAGAGAGACCGGACGTGGGCATCGTTCCTCCTGTTCTTATCAACGAGGTTGTCCATGGCGTGATGGCATCAGTCATTCGCCGTGTGGCAACTCAAGCACGCCCGCAAGGCCCCGCGCCAGCGTTTCGACATGTGCCCGCAACAGCGCGAAACCGGGGTTCACGGCACGCAACGCGGCTCAATTGGACGCCACAGGAGGCAATACAAAAGCAGCCCGGCGGCCAGTTACTGGAGCATCGCAACCCGGCCACGCGGCGTCGTGCGTTTCCAACGTGACTGATAGTTCCATCACGGAAAGGGCCGTTTGGCAGGGTGCGCATGTGCAACCCGACTACCATTGGTAGGTGCTTTCGCCGATTACCGTCCGTCCCGCCCTGCCCGAAGACTACGACGCCGTTGCCCGCATTACGCAGGAGTCGTACGTCACCGCGGGGTACTACGGCGACGCCGATCACCCGTACCTGCAGAAGCTCCAGGACGTGGCCGGCCGCGCGGAGCACGCCGAGATCCTGGTGGCAGAGCGCAACGGTGAAGTCATCGGCTCCGTGACGGCCGCTCCGGCAGGCGGCGGCTTCTCTGACATCGGCTTGGATGACGAACTGGAACTGCGCACCCTGGTGGTGGACCCGTCCGTGCAGCGCTCCGGCGCGGGCCGTGCTTTGGTGCAGGCCGTCGTCGACCAAGCCAAGGCCATGGAAGGGATCAACGCTGTGTCCCTGACCACCGGTGCAACCTGGGAAAGTGCCAACGCCCTCTACTCGCGGACCGGCTTCGACCGTGCCCCGCACCGGGACTGGTTCGTTCCCGGCACCGACATAAAACTGTTCGTTTACAGGCTCGAGCTCGGGCAGTCATAAAGTTTCCTTCGTAAACGCCGGTCACCGGGCCGGACGAAACGACAGGAAAGGCGCGGCATGCGCAGGACATTCGGCACGGGTTCGGTCTGGGAACAGACGCTTGGCTACTCCCGCGCGGTCCAGGTGGACAACACGCTCTTTATTTCCGCAACGGCCGCATCAGGACCGGAGGGCATCGTTGGCGACGACTTCTACTCCCAGACCAAGTACATCCTCGAGAAGCTCGGCGCTGTCTTGGAAGAGGCCGGATTCTCCTACCAGGACGTGGTCCAGTCCAAGCTGTACCTGACGGACATCAGCAAGTGGGAAGACGCCGGCCGCGCACACGGCGAGGTGTTCGGCGAGATTCGCCCCACGCTGGCCCTGGTGCACGTGCTGCCGTTCCTCGACCCCGAAATGCTCGTGGAGATCGAGCTCGTGGCGCAGAAGAGCGCCGACTAACTTCCGTCGACGCCCGCATCGGACTGCGTATGTACAGCTGAGGCCCTGGAATAGCGTGGCGATTCCAGGGCCTCAGCTCTATGTCCGGGCTTGAGGAATGGAACGGCTCATCGCTCGTCATCGAGCGGGTGGGGTACCACGGGCACCGGTGACGTCAGGGGCAGCCCGGCGCGCTGGAGGCGGCGCTTTTTCACCTGCCACAATACGGCCAGCAGCACGAACCAAAGCGGCGTGGCCAAGAACGGCAGTCGGGTGTCCTCCCCGACGAAAAGCGTTGCTGCGATGAAGGCGAAAAAGAGCAGAACCGTCCACGGTGCCACGCGTGCCAGGGGCATCCGGAACCCGGAGGCCGCATGGCGTTCCGGGAACCGTCGGCGGTAGAGGATGAAGCTCACAACGATCGAGCCCCAGGTAAACAGAACCAATGTTGCGCAGACGGAGGAGACGAAGGTGAAAGCCGCCACCACGTTGTCCCCGGCGAACAGCAGGGGGATGGCTGCGAACAGGAAAACGCTGGTGAAGAAGACCGCCTTGGCGGGCACGCCCCGGCTGTTGGTCCATGCGAATCCCCTTGGGGCGTGGCCATCCTTGGCCAGCCCGTAGAGCATGCGCGTGCCGGAGTAGAGCCCGGAATTGGCGCTGGAGGCGGCGGATGTGAGCACCACAAGATTGATGGCGAGGGCGGCGATCCCTAAGCCCGCGTAGGCGAGAGTAGTCACGAAGGGGCTCTTGCCCGGTTCAATCTGGTCCCACGGGGTGATGGTCATGATGATGGTCAGTGCACCGACATAGAAGACCAAGATCCGTGCCACGATGGAATTGATCGCCCGCGGCAGGTTCTTCCTGGGCGACTCCGTCTCTGCCGCGGCCGTGCCCACCAGCTCGACGCCGATGAAGGAGAAGATTCCCATCTGGAAGCCCAGGATGAAACCGCTGAGGCCGAAGGGAAACATGCCGCCGTGCTCCCAAAGGTGGGAGAGGGACGCGTGGGTGCCGGTATCAGGGTTCTGGAAACCGGTGAAAAGCAGCACCACCCCGGTGGCGATCAGCCCCACAATGGCCACAATCTTCACCACGGCGAACCAGAATTCAGTTTCGCCGAAGAACTTCACGGGCTGGAAATTAAGCACGATCAGCACCAGGGCGGCGATGAGCGCAGGAACCCACGTGGGGATGCCGGGGTCCAGGTAGGCCACGTATCCGGTGATGGCCACAATGTCGGCCACGCACGCCACAACCCAGGAGAACCAGTACGTCCAGGAGACAAAGAACCCAGCCCACGGCCCGATCAGGTCCTTGGCGATATCTCCGAAGGTCTTGTAATGCAGGTTGGAAAGGAGCAGCTCGCCAAGGGCGCGCATGACGAAGAAGATCATGAAGCCAATGACCAGGTAGACGAAGATTACCGCCGGTCCGGTGACACTGATCATCTTCCCTGAGCCCATGAATAGGCCGGTGCCGATGGCGCCGCCGATGGCCATGAGCTGGAGGTGCCGGTTCTTCAAACCCCGTTCGAGTTCGTCGCGGGGGGCATGGGCGATGGTTGATGCGGACATAGTGTCCTCCTGTGGTGGGGATTTCCTTGTTTCCGGGCAGGCCGGATCGCGGCACGCAGGTGCGCGCCGTGACGATCGGGATTCAGCTGTGGTGTGCTTCGAAGGAGCGCCGGGCGCGCTTAGCGGGCGACGACCCGGAAGTAGTCCAGCGCGGGATCGTGCGCTCCGCGGACGTAGCCGGACGGGGCTGCTGCGGTGCCGCGCAGGAACGTGATCGACCCCGAACCCAGCACTTCACCGGGTAGCACGTTGGGGATGCCAGGCGGGTAGGCGGCTAGTGAATCCACGGAGATGCGGCCTTCCGCCTCCTGCCACGGGACGGTCTCCACTGTGCTGAAGAAAGCCGCCTGAAGGCCCATGCGGCGTTCGCCGGCGGGAGGAAGCGCACGCATCCGCTCCGGCTCGCTCTCCGCCTGGGGAAGTGAGTGCAGCGCCGTCAGGACGCGTTCAACGTCGGCCGGCGCCGTGGCGCCCACCAACAGCAGGAGCGCGGCGGGCGTGGCAAGCTCGCAGTAAATACGGTGGTCCCGGATCAGCCGGTACTGCGCATCGGTGCCGGTGATCCCGGCGCCGCGGGTGTCGATCACGATCTTGAAGGGGTCGTTGGCTACGGCGTCGCGGCTGGCCAGGATGTCCGGGGTGGCGTCCCGGAAACGGGGGCTGGCGCGCACTGCGGCGCGGATGGCTTCGGCGGATTCCAGAGCTTTGCCGATCATCTCCGGGCCATCCATGACCAAGTGGCGACGGGCCTCGTCCAACGACGCCAGCAGCAGCGCGCTGCAGCTGGTGGATTGAAAGGACCGCACCACGCGGTCCACCAGGGATTCCAGTTTCCGGGCATACGGTCCGTGGCCCAAGTGCAGCATTGCGGACTGGGTGAGGGAGCCTGCGCCTTTGTGGGTACTGGAAATGACAAGGTCTGCGCCGGCACGGACGGCATTGACGGGCAGGGCAGGGTGCAAGCCGAAGTGCGACCCCCAGGCCTCATCGACGATCAACGGAACCTCATACCGGTGCGCCACAGCGCTGATCCCGGTGATGTCTGCCACCGCACCGAAATAGCTGGGACTGACCACGTACACGGCAGCGCTGTCCGGATGGGCTGCCAGGGCTTCCTCGACCTGTTCAGCGGTGACTCCGTGCGCGGAGCCGAGCCCGGCGTCGACAGCTCCCTGTACGAAATGCGGCTCCAGGTCCACATGGGTGATGCCGTCGATCACGCTGGAGTGGACACTGCGCTGCACCACGAACTCCCTGCCGAGGGCGCGGACTACGGTTGTGGCGATGTGGTTTCCGCCGGAAGCGCCGTTGGTGAGGAACCAGGTCCTGGATGCCCCCCAGGTTTCGGCGGCGAGGGCTTGGGCCTGGACAAGGGGAGTCTCGCGCCCGGAGGACACGAGCCGCCAGTCATGCTGATCGATGCCGCTGAACAGCATCGGGAAGTCCAGCGCCAGGGCCTCCGGACCTACCAAGGATGCGACGCCCGGGGCGTTGTGGTCCCGCCCTTGGTGGGCGGGGACATGCAGGCGTTGCCAGTCGTGACTGGCCAAGGAACGCAGGGCGTCGGCGTACGGGGTGGTGGACTGCAGCGGGGAAAGTGATTCGGATGCGCCGGCTGCGTCGCGGGCGCTGGGAGGGGAAATCAAGAGCATGACTTGAACGTTAGTCAGTTCACATCATCTAGGGAATATCATGTTTTAGTACCTCCTAACATAGTGAGTATGTGATGATCAATCTCCAGCAACTCAGCGTCCTGCTAGCCATCCAGGAGCATGGAAGTCTCACCAAGGCCGCCGAAGCCATGCGCTACGGGGTTCCCACCGTGACCCACCACCTCAATACCCTGGAGCGCCATCTCAATGTGCGCCTTGTGGAACGCGACCGGCGCGGCGCCAATCTGACGCCGCTGGGGACGGCCTTCGCGGAAGAGGCTGCGCAGATCCTGCAAAAGGTGGGCCAAGCGGAGCGGCTCGTCGCAGAACAGCGGGAGGCCGGCCTGGTCACCCTTCGCGTGGGAACTTTCGCCTCCATTGGATCCAGGCTGCTGCCCTCGGCCATCGCGGAACTGCAGGAACGCCTGAGGGTGCGCGTTGAGGTCATTGAGGCCGAGCCCACGGAGGTGGTGAGGATGCTCCTTGCCGGGGATGTCCATGCCGGGCTCATCTACGAAGCAGCGGACGATCCCGCCTTCGGCTCCGCGGATCTCGCAGTGGTGCCGCTGCTGCTGGAGCCCTACAGGGTGATGCTGTCGCGGAACAGCGTCTTGGCTGCGCATGAGGTGCTGGACTTCGCGCAGTTGGACGGCGAAGCCTGGATTCACAGCAGGAACGACAATGAGGCCTCGGACCGGGTCTTGAAAAGAGCATGCAGCCTGGTGGGCCATCGGCCGCGTGAGCTGATGCGCACGGACGATCTCAATATGATCCACGGGCTCGTGGCGCAGGGACTGGGGCTCGCGCTGAGCACCGAGACCGCTGTTGACACACGTTTCGATGTGACGTTGCGCCCCACCGTTCAGGACCTCGGAAAGCGACGGGTCTCGTTCATTACCCTGAACCGTGGGGTGCCGCGGGCGGTCACCCTGCTTGAACAGCTGCTCCGGGAACGGACATCCGGAACTGTCTCAGCCTAAGGCACCCCCTCCGTGTCCGGGTTAGGCGGGGATGCCGTAACGGTGTTCCGGGCGGCCTGTGCTTCCGTAGCGCAGTTGAATGTCGACGGCGCCATCGTCCGCGAGCGAGGACAGGTACCTTTGCGCCGTGGCCCGGGAGACGCCAACCCTTTCGGCCACCTCGGCTGCTGAATACTGTTCGCCGGGAAGCAAGGATTCCAGCACTGCGGCTTCCGTAGCTGAACGGGGCTTCGCTGACGGTGTGACATCGCCCGGAATCAGAGACCGTTTGGCGCGCTCAATGGTGATCTGGTCAACCGCTGTTTGCTGACCGAGAATGCGGCGATACCGTGCGTAGGATCTGAGCTGTTGAGACAAGGACTCGGCGGTGAAGGGTTTCAACATGTACCCCAGGGCACCGCGCCGCAGGGCAACTTTGATGGATTGGGCATCAGAGGCAGCCGTCAGCATCACCGCATCCACATCCAGCTGACCCAACAGGTCCAAGCCCGAGCCGTCCGGCAGATACACATCCAGCAGCACCAGATCGGGTCGCAGGCTATGGATGGCCTGCAGTGCTTGGGAAACGGAGCCCGCCGGCGCCAACGCCATGAAACCGGCCACGGAATCCACATAAGCTGCGTGGAGTCTTGCCACGTGGAAGTCGTCGTCCACAATCAGCACCCGCAAATCCTCAGCCATTGCTGTCCTCCCTCAACGTTGAGTCGGTCTTTACTCCGGTGGGTTCCACGGAATCCATGACGCCAGGGATAGTGGCCATGAACACGGCGCCCGGACCACCCCTGGTCCCGGGCTCCAGGACGCGGACGTCTCCGCCACGCCGCCGCGCAAGCTGCCGCACCAGCGCCAACCCCAAACCTTGTCCAGCCCCCGAGCGTACCGGTTGTTCCGACGTCGTAAATCCTTCCGCGAAAACCTCTTCCGGTTCCAGGCTCCCCAAACCATCGCCTGAATCGCCCACCACAATGTGCAGGGTCCCGCCGGTTGTGGTGGCGTCGTCCAGCAGCTCAACCTCCACCCAACGTTCCACTGAAGAGCCGTCGACGGCGGCGCTCACCGCGTTGTCGATCAGATTGCCGAGCACGGTGGTTACGTCCTGGGGATCGGCGACGTGGCCCCGGACCAGGGTTTCGGGGCCAATCCGTAGGGTCACTCCGCGCTCCGAGGATTCCACGCCCTTCGCGCCAACGAAAGCCTGAAGGTACGTGTCCTGGAGCAGCTCGGCTTGTTCAACCGGAAACTTCAGGGGCCCTGTGGCTGAGATTCTGGCCAGGTACTCCTTGGCGGCGTCGTGCTGGCCGATGCTCATGAACCCGGCAATGGTGTGGAGTTGGTTGGCGAATTCGTGGCGTTGGGCGCGGAGGGCCGTGGACATGGTGCCCACGGCGTCGAGTTGACGGGTGAGTTGCTGCAATTCCGTCCGGTCCCGCAGCATGACCACCCAACCGAGGTCCTCTTGCCGGTGCCAGGCTTTGCGCGCGCTGGCCACTACAACGCTTCCGCCGGCCACGATTTCCACGGCCTCGGCGTCACGGGCTGCAGGTTGGGTGAGCTGCTTGAGCTGTTGGGGAACGGCCGCCGAAGCCCAGTCCTGACCAGTCGCGTCGGGCATGTCCAATAGTCGTGCGGCGGCGGCGTTGAACACCGAGATACGTCCGTCCGCGGCGATGCCGATCACGCCATCATCCACACCTTGGAGCACCGCCACCTGGTCGTGGACCAGGGTGCTGATTTCCTCGGGTTCCAGGCCGAGCGTGAGACGCTGCAGCCTGCGCCGGAGCAGGAAGGACGCAAGGACGCCGGCAAGCAGGGCGCCACCGGCAGTGAGGGCAATCGGCACGATGTCGCGGGCCAGGCTGTTACTGAGGGATTCCACTGAATAGCCCACGCTGACCTCGCCCACAATGGTCTCAGAGCTCCCGGGCGCATACACCGGCACTTTGGCCCCGGCCGATGGTCCCAAGGTTCCTGTGTTGCGGGTGGTGATTTCTTCGCCGCCAAGGGCCACCGAGGGGTCGGTGCTGACGCGTTCGCCCAGCCGGGCGACTTCAGGATGTGCCAGCCTCAATCCGGTTTCATCAGTGATGACCACGAACAGTGCTCCGGTCCGGATCCGTACGGCTTCGGCCGCTGCTTGCAGGGTGCCGACGGCGAGCACGTCAGGGGGAGGCGTACCTTCTTCTTTACTGATGGCTTGGACGCCGGCCCTGATATCGGGATCCGCGGCGACTGTCCTGGCCAGGGTAAGCGCCTGATTCTCGGCTTCGGTGCCGATCCGTTCGTACACCAGCCAGGCGTGGACAGTCCCGCTGAGCAGGACAACCAGCAGGACCACTCCCAACTGGAGGAGGAGGGTTTGGGTGGAGAAACGCATGCTGACACGACTGTTGCGCGGCACCTTCGCTCCTTTCCTCCTGATCCATTGAATCACTGAGCACAATGCGCAAAACGTTCGCAACGAGCAGTATTCCCAACAATTCCCGGAAACCCCGGCCAGTGACGGGGGCCACCATATCGTCTGTAGTGCGCATCACACCGACGTGGCGCCATTCACAGTAGTAAGGAGCCGGCCGTGCTGGTTTTGCTTGGATTCGCAATGATTGCGGTATTCATGGTCCTGATCATGACCAAAAAACTGACGCCAGTCCTGGCGCTGATCATCGTCCCCACCGTCTTCGGCCTTTTCGCCGGGGCGGGCCTCGGCATCGGCGACATGGTCATGGACTCGATGAAGTCCATGACGTCCACGGCCGCACTCCTCATGTTCGCCATCATCTACTTCGGACTGATGATCGACGTCGGACTCTTCGACCCCCTGGTGAAGTTCATCCTCCGCAAGCTGGGTAACGACCCCGCCAAGGTTGTCCTCGGCACTGCCATCCTGGCAGCTGCGGTCTCCTTGGACGGCGACGGCTCCACCACCTTCATCCTCACTACTGCAGCCATGCTCCCGGTGTACCTGCGGCTCAAGATGAGCCCCGTGGTCCTCACCTGCGTCGCCGGCCTCGCCAACGGCACCATGAACATCCTGCCGTGGGGTGGCCCCACAGCCCGCGCAGCCACCGCGCTGCACCTTGACGTCAACGACGTCTTCGTTCCCATGGTCCCCTCACTCATTGTTGGCCTCATCGTGGTCCTGGTCTTCGCCTGGCTCCTCGGCCTGCAGGAACGCAACCGCCTCCGCACCACCGCTCCCGAGATCTGGGGCGACGTCGCCGATCCTTCCGACGCGTTCGACGGCGGCACAGGCCGCGGTGATTCCGTCGCCGCCGGTTCGGGCTCGGGCTCGGGCTCGGGCTTCGGCGCAGGCCGCTTCAACTTTGGCCGCAACGGCTCATCGTCAACTTCAGGCAAGCCGGGCGCCGGCGGAGGTTCCGGCGTCGCGGTTCTTGAAGATCCGGCCACGCTGGTTGACGATCACGACACCGCCATGGCTGATACAGCACTGGATCCCAACCGCACCACACTGCGCCCCAAGCTGTTCTGGTTCAACCTGGGCCTGACCGTGGCCGTCATGGTGGTCCTCGTGGCCAACATCGTTCCGCTGCCGTTCGTGTTCATGGTGGGCTCCGCAATCGCCCTGCTGGTCAACTTCCCTAAGGTCAAGGACCAAGGCGCCCAGTTGATCGCCCACGCACCGTCGATCGTGGCCGTGGTCAGCATGGTCATGGCCGCGGCAGTCCTCACCGGCGTCCTCAACGGCACCGGCATGGTCAAGGCAATGTCCGAGTGGCTCGTCCAGATCATTCCCGCCGAAATGGGCCCCTTCATGGCGGTCATCACCGGCCTGCTCAGCATCCCCATGACGTTCTTCATGAGCAACGACGCCTTCTACTTCGGGGTCCTGCCGGTTCTCTCCGAAACGGCCGCGCACTATGGCGTGGATGCAGTGGATATGGCCCGCGCCTCCATCACCGGGCAGCCGTTCCACCTGCAGAGCCCCCTGGTCCCGGCGATCCTCCTGCTGGTCTCCCTCGCTAAGGTCGATCTGGGCGATCACCACAAGAAGGTCCTCTGGCGCACGGCAGTCATCTCGGTTGTCATGCTGGCTGTAGGTGTCCTGACCGGAGCCATCGGCATCGGCTAACTCGCCGCAGCTTCGGGTATCGAGTTCGCGGGTTCGCTACCAATTCGCCGTTCAGCAACGGCGTATTGTGCAGCGGACCCGCGACTTGGCGTTAAGCGATGCGACCATGTGCGCAGGACCGGGGCGAGATAGCCACTCAAGTGGTTCTCTTTTTGGCAGTGGGATCCAACGTGCATTCGCCGACCACTTTGATGAAGCTTGTCTCCTTGGATGGTGTGAACTGCACAAGAAGCCCTCTCGGGCTTCTGGCGTTGAGCTGGATGCCTGTGGTGTTTCCGCCCATGTTGTCGAAGATATTTCCAATGGTGTATCCCTTGGACTCCAAATGGGCCTTCATTTGTTCCAAGGCAGCCCGGGGGGCACTAACAGGGCCGCCCTCGATCTGTGTCTGATAGGCGCGCCCATCGTCCCTGGCACGAACTGAGCACGGGGGAGGGAAATAGCCTGCCGTATCCTGACGGTCCCAGTTGGGCCAATCTGCCCCTGAGTGCTGCACCGTGTCATCTATGGCATCCATAAAGTCCGTAAACACCGCCTCGGCGCTCCGCTCTCCGGGTCCAGGCTCGCCGTGCTGACCATCATTCGCTGAGTTCATGCCGCATCCTGGCAACACCAAGCACCCCAGCATTATCGATACCAACCACACCTTGCGATTGGGTTTTGTTTTGGTCATTTGCGCAGTTCCTCTCGGAGTTCTTCCGGGGTGAGATCACGTTCGATCGAGGACCCTTTGGGGAAGTCCGTGCCTCCGAATCCGGGCTCTCCTCGCCGCGGAGCGGGATCAGTTCCTTGATCAGATCACCGCACCCGGTGGAGGTCAGGGCGATGTTCCGCGCTGACTCGGTGAAGGAGTGAACCTGAGGGGGCAAACGTGACGGAGAATCAAAAAATCGGGGCATCACTCCGTCGTCTGACCGGCACACCCAACCCAAGTAGACTGGTTCGGAAAACCATTTGAACTTTGCAGGGGAGATCCATGGCTGCGATCAACCGTGACGACGTCGCGCATCTTGCGCGTCTGGCTCACATTGAAATGAGTGCCGAAGAACTGGACAGGATGGCTGTTGAGCTTGCTGTCATCGTGGATTCGGTGAAGAGCGTGAGTGAAGCTGCGGGGGAGGACGTCCCGGCGACGTCGCACCCGATTCCGTTGACCAACGTGTTCCGTGAGGACGTTGTGGGCCACACGTTCACAGCTGAGCAGGCG
This sequence comes from Paenarthrobacter sp. NPDC091711, assembly GCF_044756605.1. Taxonomy (NCBI): domain Bacteria; kingdom Bacillati; phylum Actinomycetota; class Actinomycetes; order Micrococcales; family Micrococcaceae; genus Paenarthrobacter; species Paenarthrobacter sp. NPDC091711. The sequence goes on along the minus strand of NZ_JBIVTF010000005.1, from coordinate 109,828 downwards.
CTGTCCGGCGCTCCGGATGCTTTCGAGAACCGTTTCAAGGTCCCGGCAATTTTGGATGAGGACTAATTACTATGACTGAGCTGCAGAACGAACTCATCCGCCATTCCGCTGCTGATCTCGCTGCCAAGCTGGCTGCCCGCGAGGTGACCGCCGTCGAGGTGACACAGGCGCACCTTGACCGCATTGCCGACGTCGATGGTCAGGTTAATGCCTTCCTGCACGTCAACAGCGAAGAAGCCTTGGCTGTTGCGGCCGAGGTTGATGCTGCCCGTGCCGCCGGCGGTTCCGCTGCTGAGGAGCTGCATGCCCTCGCTGGTGTGCCGATCGCCGTGAAGGACTTGATCGTTACTATCGGCCAGCCGACGACGGCTGGTTCGAAGATCCTTGAGGGCTGGCACAGCCCCTATGACGCCACCGTGGTGAAGAAGCTGCGCGCGGCCAAGATGCCCATCCTGGGTAAGACCAACCTGGATGAGTTCGCCATGGGTTCCTCCACGGAGCACTCGGCATACGGTCCCACCCGCAACCCGTGGGACTTGGACCGTATTCCTGGCGGTTCGGGCGGTGGCTCCGCTGCCGCCGTCGCCGCCTTCGAAGCGCCGCTGGCGCTGGGCACGGACACCGGTGGTTCCATCAGGCAGCCGGGTGCTGTCACCGGAACCGTTGGTGTGAAGCCGACGTACGGCGCAGTTTCCCGTTACGGTGCCATTGCCATGGCTTCGTCGCTGGACCAGATTGGGCCGGTGTCCCGGACGGTGCTGGACTCGGCGTTGCTGCAGGAAGTCATCGGCGGCCACGACCCCTTCGACTCCACGTCGCTGACGGATCCGTTCAACAACCTTGTTGCCGCCGCACGCGTGGGCAATGTCGCGGGCATGAAGATCGGCATCATCAAGGAGCTTCACGGCGAGGGCTACCAGGCCGGCGTCGAGAACCGCTTCAATGAGTCCCTTCAGCTGCTGAAGGACGCCGGCGCTGAAATCGTCGAGGTGTCCTGCCCCAACCTGAAGTACGCCTTGGGTGCTTACTACCTGATCATGCCGTCCGAGGTGTCCAGCAACCTGGCCAAGTTCGACGGCGTCCGGTTCGGCATGCGCGTCCTGCCCAAGGACGGTCCCATGACCATTGAGCGCGTTATGGGTGCTACCCGTGCCGCGGGCTTCGGTGATGAGGTGAAGCGCCGCATCATCCTTGGCACGTACGCGTTGAGCGCTGGTTACTACGACGCTTACTACGGCTCGGCGCAGAAGGTCCGTACGCTGATCCAGCGTGACTTCGACGCCGCATTCGCGAAGGCTGATGTCCTGATCTCCCCGACGGCGCCCACCACGGCGTTCAAGCTGGGGGAGAAGCTCAACGATCCACTGGCCATGTACCTCAATGACGTCGCCACCATCCCGGCAAACCTTGCCGGCATCCCGGGTCTGTCCCTGCCGGGTGGCCTGGCCGACGAAGACGGCTTGCCCGTTGGCATCCAGTTGCTGGCTCCGGCCCGCCAGGATGCCCGCCTGTACCGCGTGGGCGCTGTCCTCGAATCCATCCTTGAAGAGAAGTGGGGCGGACCGATGCTTGCGCAGGCGCCGGATCTGAAAAATGCTGTCCTTGGTGCAGTATCCAACACCGCCGGAGGTTCCAACTAATGTCCGTCGACGCAACCCTGAGCTTCGAAGAGGCCATGGAGAAGTACGATCCCGTCCTGGGGTTCGAGGTCCACGTGGAGCTCAACACCAAGACCAAGATGTTCTCCTCGGCTCCCAACGTCTTCGGTGACGAGCCGAACACCAACGTCAACGAGGTTGACCTGGGCATGCCCGGCGTCCTGCCTGTAGTAAACAAGACCGCGGTGGAGTCCTCCATCAAGATTGGCCTTGCCCTCAACTGCAAGATTGCCGAGACCTGCCGCTTCGCCCGGAAGAACTACTTCTACCCGGACACCCCCAAGAACTTCCAGACCTCGCAGTACGACGAGCCGATCGCCTATGACGGTTACCTGGACATCGAGCTTGAGGACGGCACGGTCTTCCGCGTGGAGATCGAACGCGCCCACATGGAAGAGGACGCCGGCAAACTGACCCATATGGGTGGCGCCGCGGGCCGCATCCAGGGTGCCGACTACTCGTTGGTGGACTACAACCGTTCCGGTGTGCCGCTGGTGGAGATCGTTACCAAGCCGATCGAGGGCGCCGGCAGCCGTGCACCCGAGCTGGCCAAGGCCTACGTTGCCGCGGTCCGCGAGATCGTGAAAAACCTCGGCGTTTCCGATGCCAAGATGGAGCGTGGCAACGTCCGTTGCGACGCCAACGTTTCGTTGCGCCCGCATGGCCGGGAAAGGTTCGGGATCCGTTCGGAGACCAAGAACGTGAACTCGCTGCGCGCAGTAGAGCACGCCGTCCGTTACGAAATCCAGCGCCACGCAGCCGTCCTGGATTCGGGTGAACCGGTCATCCAAGAGACGCGCCACTGGCACGAGGACACCCGTTCGACGACGTCGGGCCGGCCCAAGTCCGACGCCGACGATTACCGCTACTTCCCGGAGCCGGACCTGGTTCCGGTGGTCGCCTCCCGTGAGTGGGTGGAGGAACTCCGCGCCACCCTTCCCGAGCCGCCGGCCGAGCGCCGCAAGCGCCTCAAGGAAGCTTGGGGATACTCTGATCTGGAATTCCGCGATGTGGTCAACGCTGGCGTCATGGACTCCATCGAGGAAACCATCGCAGCTGGTGCATCCGCAGATGTTGCCCGTAAGTGGTGGATGGGTGAGATCGTTGGCCGCGCCAAGGTTGCCGACGTCGATCCTTCCGAACTCGGCGTCACACCGCAGGTCATTGTTGAGCTGAACAAGCTGGTTGAAGACGGCAAGATCAACAACAAGATGGCAACCCAGGTCCTGGATGGCGTGCTCGCCGGCGAAGGTACTCCGGCTGAAATCGTTGAGAAGCGCGGCCTCGCGGTTGTTTCCGACGACGGTCCGCTCCTCGAAGCCATCGACGCCGCACTGGCAGCACAGCCGGATGTCGCCGAGAAGATCCGTGGCGGCAAGGTTCAGGCCATTGGCGCGATTGTTGGCGGCGTCATGAAGGCCACCCGTGGCCAGGCAGACGCAGGACGTGTCCGCGAGCTGATTCTGGAGAAGCTCGGCGTCCAGGGCTAAACGCCAGTTTCTTTCCCCTCAAAGTAGGTCGCAGTTATTACTGCGGCCTACTTTGCTTTGGGCGCACAATGGATGCATGGCCACTCTCAAACCAAGCCTTCGTCAGGGCCTTCTGGCCGCTGCGATCGCCGTCGCGTTGACCGGTGGCGGTGCCGCCGCTGTATGGGCGGGCACCCAACCCAGCCCTTCGCCGTCGAGCGCTTCCGCATCGCCCAGCCCGTCTGCGTCCGCCAAAGCAAAGTCCGCCGACGGCCGTGGGCGGGCGATCCATGGTGAGCATGTTGTGAAGCAGCAGGATGGAAGCTACCGGACTGTTCTCACTCAGACTGGAACTCTTGAGTCCGTTAGCGAAACCGAGATGACCGTGAAGAGCGAAGACGGCTTTACCCAGCGCTACGCGATCAATGCAGAGACCAGCATCGCGAAAGTCCCTGCCAACCTGTCGGAGCTCCGGAACGGCAAAGGCAAGCCGTCATTGCCGTCAGCGACAACTGCTGATCTCAAGGCCGGTGACACAGTGCGGGTCAGTGGCACCAAGAACGGCGACACCGTGACGGCGACGAAGGTGGTGTCCGGGGAACTGCCGGCCGGTGTCAAGGGCCACGGGCATAAGCGCGGGCACGGCCCTCAGTAGTACGCCGGCCTTCAGTAATACCTAGAGGGCCACTGTCCTGAATCCCAGGTTTCCGCTGGCTGAGTCCGGCGTGTTGGAGCTGCGGGCTGCCAGCCGGTATCGGTTGCAGTAGGAGTCGTGGCAAAGGTATGAGCCGCCCCGCATGACCCGCCCGCGTCCGATGGTGGGGCCTTGTGGGTCTTCCACGGTGCCTTGGGTCAGGCATGTCTTGTAGTACTTGGGCAGGAACCAGTCGCTGCACCACTCCCAGACGTTCCCGCTGGTTTGGTACAGCCCGTAGCCGTTGGGGCGAAAGGACATGGCCGGTGCTGTGGTGAGGTAGCCGTCGTCCACCGTGTTGCGGGAAGGGAATTCGCCTTGCCAAATGTTGCAGTTGTGGGCGGCGGCGCCTGGCTGGTCGTTGTGCAGGTCGTTGCCCCAGGGGTAGCGCTGCCCGGACAACCCGCCGCGGGCGGCGTATTCCCATTCGGCTTCCGTGGGCAAACGGCGGCCAGCCCAAGCGCAGTATGCCAAAGCGTCGTTGTACGACACGTGGGTGACCGGATGATCCGGTATGTCCGTCCAGTGGGAGACGGCCCCGGCCGGGTGCGCCCAATCCGCTCCACGGACGTTTAGCCACCACGGGACGTTGTTGACCCGGTTGAGGATCTGGTTCTGTTCCGCCTTGACCGCCAGATGGAACACCGCTGATGTTCCGTAAATTTCCGACTCGGTCCGGTGCCCGGTGGCATCAACGAACTCCGCAAACTGCTGATTCGTCACGGTGGTGGCACTGATCCTGAAGCCGCTGACCCGCACCTCGTGCACTGGTGACTCGCCGTCACCCTCGTAGCCCTCGTCGAAGGGATCACCCATGAAGAAGGTTCCGGCGGGAATCAAGACGTCGCCGCGTTCGATGCCTGCTTCCTGCTTCGTCCCGGAAGACTCGGCCCTCGCGGAAAGTTCGACGGCGGTACTCGCCTGACGATTTCCGCCCACCCCGCGTAGGGGGAGCGTCAGCCGCGGCTCCTCGTGCGCCCTGGCATCGGCGCCCGGGCTACAGCAATCTGCCATGTCAACCTTCTGTCAAAGTTCCAACCGCTTGTACTTTATCGGCGTACGGTTGCCCGTCAAAGGCGCCCCCATACTCGCCCGGCGCACCTCGTTCCGCCGTGCGCACCACTCGCACCCCGGCGGCGCACCTCTTTCCGCCGTGCGCACCCGTTCTTACGGGGGCGGTGGGCGGGAGCGGGTGCGGGGGCCTCACGGTGCTTCCCTCGACACCGTGCGCACCCGTTTCCGCCGTGCGCACCATTCGTACCCCGGCGGCGCACCTCTTTCCGCCGTGCGCACCCGCTGTTACGGGGGCGGTGGGCGGGAGCGGGTGCGAGGGCCTAACAGTAAATCCCGCGACACCGTGCGCACCCGTTTCCGCCGTGCGCACCATTCGTACCCCGGCGGCGCACCTCTTTCCGCCGTGCGCACCCGTTGCCCGCCGTGCGCACCAGTCGTACCCCGGCGGCGCACCTCTTGCCCCCGGGCGCACCCGCTGCTACGGGTGCGATGCGCGGAAACGGGTGCGGCGGCCTCACAGTAAATCCCGCGACACCTTGCTCACCCGCTGCTACGGGGGCGGTGGGCGGGAACGGGTGCGATGCGCGGGAGCGGGTGCGGGCAGCAAGCAGGGAGGCACCCAACGGACCTCGGCTGTTCCGAGACCAGCGCACCTAATAGTGATGAAAAGTGATTTCTTTGATCAGTTTCGATCATGATCTTGCAAAAAGAGATCCCTGTCACTTATGGTTTGTTAAACGGTTAACGAGCGTGGCCTGAATCACATCATGGCTCAGGCTCCGCACTTGAGGAGACAGTATGAACTCGACGACGGAACAGGCTCCGGCATTGCCCGAGGCTCGCCGAGTCCCGGGACCGCCAGGTGGAAACGCCTCCGGATCCGGTCCGAAGAAGCGGAAGAGAAACAAGGTCCCGCAGCAGAGTTTCCGATCCCGTTTGCGACGGGACAAGCAGATGCTGCTCATGATGCTGCCCGGTGTGGCCTTCCTGTTGCTCTTCTTCTACATTCCCATCCTGGGCAACGTCATCGCGTTCCAGGACTACCAGCCCTACCTCGGCATCGGAGACAGCCTGTGGGTTGGTTGGCAGAACTTTGTGGACTTGTTCGGAAATCCGGACTTCATTCACGCTTTCTGGAACACGCTCTATCTGGCGGCCTGGCAGCTGGTGTTCCTCTTCCCGGTGCCACTGGTGCTGGCCCTGATTGTGGATTCACTCGTCAGCACCCGCGTCCGGCGGATCTTCCAGAGCATCGCCTACCTGCCGCACTTCCTGTCCTGGGTCTTGGTGATCGCCTTCTTCCAGCAGATGCTGGGCGGCGCAGGATTCGTCAACAACCTTCTCCGGGACTTGGGGATGGACCCCATTCCCTTCATGACCAACCCGGAAACATTCCCGGTCATGGTGGTGGTCCAGATGATCTGGAAGGACGCCGGTTGGGCCATGATCATCTTCCTGGCGGCCCTCGCCAGCATCGATGCCTCGCTCTATGAAGCCGCCGCGGCCGATGGAGCCGGGCGCTGGCGCAGAATGTGGCACATCACCCTCCCCGGGCTGCGTCCCGTGATCGTCCTGCTCCTGATCCTGCGCATCGGCGACATTCTCTCGGTGGGCTTTGAGCAGTTCATCCTGCAGCGCGACGCCGTTGGAGCCGGAGCTGCGGAAGTCCTGGACACCTTCACCTACTACACCGGCGTAGTGGGAGGCGGCTGGAGCTCAGGCGCGGCAGCAGGCCTAGCCAAGGGCGTGGTCAGCGCCTTGTTGATCTACGGCGCCAACAAACTTGCCCACCGCTTCGGCGAAGACGGAATCTTCGCAAAACAAGTGCGCTGAAAGCCACGCTGACCCGCGCGCTGCCGCACAAGGAGAACCCCATGGCAACAACACTTTTCACCAAGAAACCCCGGGAGCTTAGCTACAACCCCAAGCGCCCGGTGTGGAAGGAAAAGCCTTCCGCCCTGTATCAAACGGTCAAAGCGGTAGTCCTGATCGTTTTCAGCCTGTCCATCCTCACACCCATCCTTCTGGTGGTATCGACGTCCCTCGCTGACACCGAACAGCTGGTGAAAGCCGGCGGCTTCGTCCTCTGGCCGGAGCGACCCACCTTGGAGGCCTACGCCACCATCTTCAAGGGCCCCATGGTCCTGCAGTCGCTGGGGGTCAGCATGCTGGTCACTGCAGTGGGCACCATCCTGGCGTTGTTCGTGACCATCACCATGGCCTACGCCACCAGCCGCACGGTCCTGTTTGGCCGGCCGGTGATCCTCGCAGTCCTGTTCACGCTCCTGTTTGCACCAGGCCTGATCCCGTCCTTCCTCATGATCCGCCAACTCGGTCTGCTGGACTCCCTGTGGTCGCTGATCCTTCCCGGGATCTTCGGAGCCTTCAACTTTGTGGTGATGCGATCGTTCTTCATGAACATCCCGGGCGAACTGATCGAAAGTGCCAGAATCGACGGCGCCAACGACTGGCAAATCCTGTGGCGCATCGTGATGCCGTTGTCCAAAGCCGTGATCGCCGTCGTCGGGCTCTTCTACGCCGTGGGTTTCTGGAACTCGTTCTTCAACGCCCTGCTCTACATCAACGATCACAGCAAGTGGCCCATCCAGTTGCTTCTCCGCAACTTCGTGGTCCAGGGCAGTGGGGCAGCGGACCAGCTGGGTATCACCACCACACCGCCGCCGCAGTCCATCCAAATGGCAGTGGTGGTTGTAGCGCTGGTCCCCATCCTGATGGTCTACCCGTTCCTCCAAAAGCACTTTGCCAAGGGCGTCATCACCGGCGCCGTGAAGGGCTGACCGCACCCGCGGCACCTGACAAGCACTAAAAACCACACCATGAAGCAAGTAACCAGAAAGGGTTATGCCATGACGAGCACTACCTCACAGGCTGGATTCAGCCGCCGCGGTTTCCTTGGCCTCGCAGGCCTGGCCGTGACCGCCGCCGGCTTGTCCGCCTGCGGTGGTGGCGGAGCCGCAAGTAACGGAGGCGCCGCTGCCTCCGCTTCGGTCAAACTGCCCACGTATAAGGAATTTACCGGCGTCACCCCGGACATCGCGGGTAACGCCAAGGGCCTCCAGGCCGGATACTTCAAACTGCCCACCGCTGTGCAGTCCGTGAAGTCGCCGCCGCTCAAGGGCAAAGTGACCGGCCTGACCGAAACCTTCGACACCATGAGTCCGGGCCTGAAGGACAACCCCTTCTGGCAGCGGCTCAACGCCAAGCTCGGCGGCGACCTGGAACTGCAGATCGCAGAAGACATCGGAGACGGCTACCCGGCCAAATTCGCCACTGTCCTTGCCAGCAACGATCTTCCGGACATGATGTGGGTTCCGCCGAACCAGGGCATCCCCAACGTCGGCCCCATGCTTGAGGCCAAGTTCCAGGACCTGACGCCGTACCTCTCCGGCGACGCTGTCCTTGAGTACCCCAACCTGGCTGCACTGAAGCCCGATTCCTGGAAGACCGCCGTCGTCAACGGCAAAATCTGGGGAGCCCCCATCCCGAGTACCCCGTTCGGGCAGGTATATCTTGGCAACCACGATATGTGGGCCAAGGTAGGAGGCTTCGAAGCATCCAGCGCTGACGAATTCCTGGACAAAGCCAAGGAGCTGACCCGCCCCGGCGATCAGCAGTACGCGCTTGAACCGGCCTACATCAACGCCCTCCACATGGTCACGGAATGGTTTGGCGCCCCTAACAGCTGGGCCGTCAACAAGGACCGCACCCTCACCCACCTCTACGAAACCGATGAATACCTGGCCGGCGTGGAGTTCACCGCCAAGATGTTCGCGGCCGGGGTCTTCTACCCGGACTCCAAGGCCACGGACATCCGCTCGCGCGTCGCCAACGGCAGTGTGGCAGCTCAAGTTGTCTCCGGGCCCCATGACATCCGGAGTTACCGCAGCCTCAACAAGGACATCCAGTTCGACATCCTCGTTCCGTTCAGCGCAGACGGCAAGGTGAAACCCGTCTACGACATGGGCTACGGAACCGTGGGCTTCACGCCGTTCAAGAAGGCCGAAGAGGGCAAGATCCGCGAACTGCTCGCGCTCATCAACTACCTGTCAGCCCCGTTCGGCACCGTGGAATACATGCAGAAGAACTTCGGTGAACTCGGCCAGGACTACACCATTGACGGCTCCGGCAACCCGGCGCGCACCGACACGGGAACCACCAACGCTCCCGGCCTCGTCTCAGCCTTGAACATCATGTCCAGCCCGGAGAACGTGATCTTCAACCCAGGTTTCGACGACGACACCCGCTACGTCAGCCAGCAGGAAGAAAAACTGCTCGAGTTTGCGTGGCGCAACCCCACCAATGGTTCCTACTCGGACACCAACGCCAAGGTCGGCGCCAAGATCACCAAGCAGCTTCGCGACAAGGTGGTGGACATCATTACCGGGCGCGCCAAGATCGACGAACTCAAGGACGCCGTCAAACGCTGGAAGAGCGAAGGCGGCGACAAGATGCGCGATGAGTACCAGGCCGCGTTGGACCCCAACGTGCCGGTATTCAGGAGCTAGCCTCAAACCAACAACCACGCAACGCAAACGTACAAAGCAAGCACCAGCAGGGGGAACCATGGCAAAAGCGAGCAGCACCGGGGTCAGACCAACCATTCGCATGGTGGCCGAACTGGCGGGCGTCTCCACGGCCACGGTTTCCTACGTTTTATCAGGCCGCCGCGGCGATGGCGGTCCGGGGGTATCGGATCCGACGGCGGAAAAGGTCAAGGCCGCTGCGGAGCGGCTCGGCTACCGCCCCAACCAGGCGGCCCGGGCCATCCGCACGGGCCGTACCAACACGGTGATCCTCTCGCTGACCATGCTGTCCGATCCCTGGTCCCTGTCCGTCATCGAGTCGGTGCAGAAGGCGGCGGTTCCGCGGGGGATCACGCCGATGATCCTGGGCGACGCCGACTGGGTGAAGGTGCTTGGCACACACAATGCGGACGCTGTGTTTGTTGACGCCGTCCGTGAAGAGCAGCGGGACGCGCTGCGGAAACTTGCCGAGCACGGAACCAGCCTGGTGGTTTTTGACGAGGTGCTGGAAGCGGAAGGCTTCGACGTCATCCGTTCCATTGCCGGACCTGGCTGCCGGATGGCCGTGGAGCACCTGCTCCACGGCCATCGCAGGATTGCTTGCTTGACTCCGGCAACGGTGGCAGGAACGTCCGGCGGCACCAGGTACAGGGCGTACTCCGATGCCCTCGCAGACGCCGGCATCCCGGAACGTGAGGACTACGTGGGCTTGTTCGATGGCACCAGTGCGGGGGCGTACGCCGCGGCAACCCGGTTGCTCAGCATGCCGGAGCGTCCCACCGCCATCTACGCCACCACGGATTACGCAGCGGTCAGCGCCATCAATGCCGCCCAGCGCCTGGGCCTGGCTGTGGGTACGGATGTGGACATCATCGGTGTGGGCAACACGGTGGAGGGTGAGCGGATGTCTCCCTCTCTCAGCACTGTTGGTCCCGTGGACTTCTTCGACAAACTTGCGCGGTTGCTCCTCCGGCGGGCAACCGCACAGTCCAGCCCGGACGCGCCAAAGGACCCTGGCGTCCTTGATTTCCCCTGGCACTTGTTCGTGCGCGAATCGGCGCCGCACCGCAGCGCCGCAACCAGACTTTATTAAGAACAGCAGAAGGATATTGCACACCATGGAAAAGGATTTGAAGGTCGGGATCGTAGGTTTCGGCCTGCGGTCGGGGCTGTGGAAGCACGCCCACAAGCCGGGCCAAGGCTCGGAGGTCACCATTGTCTGTGACCTGAGTGAACGTGGACGGGCGGACGCCGCTGAACGCATCCCGTCCGCGCGCGTCACCGGGGACCTGGAGGAACTGTTGAGCAGCGGGATTGACGCAGTCCTGGTCCTGACCCCCGATAACCAGCACGCCGCCGTCGCCGTTCGAACGCTCAAGGCGGGCATCCCCACCTTCTGCGAGAAGCCCCTGGACATCACCATTGAGGCCGCGGACCGGATTCTGACGACGGCCTACGAAAGCGGAACACGCCTGTACGTTGGCCACAACATGCGGCACATGCCGGTTGTAGTACAGATGCGCCAACTCATCGAAGACGGCAGGATCGGCGAGGTCAAGGCAGTCTGGTGCCGACACTTCGTAGGCCACGGCGGCGACTACTACTTCAAGGATTGGCACGCCCAGCGCGCCAACGTTACCTCGCTCCTGCTCCAGAAAGGTGCCCACGACATTGACGTGATCCACTGGCTTGCCGGTGGCTACACCAAGCGGGTTGCCGCCGTCGGCGATCTCGCCGTCTACGGCGACGTCGCAAACCGGAGCAACAACGCGGGCAAGCGCATGGGGGACTGGTTCTCCATGGATAACTGGCCGCCCACGGAGCAAAAGGACCTGGCAGAGGTGATCGATGTGGAGGACATCTCCATGATGAACATGGTGCTGGATAACGGTGTGCTCGCCTCTTACCAGCAGTGCCACTTCACGCCGGACTACTGGCGCAACTACACCGTCATCGGGACCAAGGGACGCATTGAGAACCTCGGCGACGGGCCGGGGGAGACCATCAACGTGTGGACCAGCCGGTCCTCGGGCTACGCGGCACCGGATGAGGTCATCACCATCCAGGACGGCGAAGGCGGCCATGGCGGCGCCGATCCGCGCTTGGTCGAGGAGTTCCTTCGCTTCGCGTCGGAGGGTGGCCGGACCCAGACCAGCCCGATTGCCGCGCGCCAAGCTGTGGTGGCGGGCATCCTGGCGGCGGAATCGTTACGCGGCGATGGCTCTGCCCGCGAGGTGCCGGAGCTCCCTGCCGAGCTGGTGGAGTACTTCGACGCAGGCCAGCCCGCCTTGGTCCGCGACTGACTGTTTGCGGGTCAGGCAGGTGAGGAAAGCTCGGTCATGACGGTTTGAAGTGACTCGCAAACCGTCATGACCGATTTCCGTTTGAGTGTCTCGGGCCGGGCAAGGATGTCGATCTTGCGCACTGAATTCACCCCTGACAGTGGACGCAGCACCACCCCGGCATCCAACACCCGGCGCGCGGTGAAGCGAGGCAGCAGCCCGATCGCGCCACCGGCCGAGACCAGCGCGGCGACGGTGGAGTAATCGTTGATGCGGTGCAGGACTTCGGCCGGGCGCCCGCTCACGGCAACGACGGCGGCCAACACGTCCGCGGGCGAGTAGCCATCGCGGCTGGTCACCCAGCTTTCATCCACGACGTCGGAAGGTTTCAGTTCGCGTCGGGCCGCCAAGGGGTGGTTCGCGGGGAGAGCGATATCCAAGGGCTCATCCGCGAGCGGAATCACGGCCACTTTGTCTTGGGGCCACTGTGGGCTGTTGTCCATCCGGTGCGCCAGAACCAAGTCGTAACGGGCAGCCAGCCCCGGGAAATCCTCCTGGGCCACATCTTCATCGGACAGCCGCAGGCGTGGCGACTTACCGCCGTCGGACGCTGTCCCGGACGCCAAATGCGCTGCCAACGGCGCAAACAGCGCCTGCCCCGCACTGTGGAAAGCGCTCACGCTCACCGGCGCGTCGGGAGCGTCATGATAGGCGCCGATAGCGGCGCGGGCATCTGCCATGGCATTCACGACGGCGGCACCCGCCTCCGCGAGGACACGGCCCGCGTCGGTGAGCACCAGGGCCCGGCCTTCTTTGCGCGTCAACGGCACGTCCACGGACTTCTGGAGCAGAGCCAGCTGTTGTGAAACTGCGGAGGGAGTCACCATCAGCGTCTCGGCGACAGCCTTGACACTTCCCAGGTCCCCAAGCTCACGAAGCATCTGCAACTGATGAATTTCCATTAGCAAATCCTAAATCGTTGATTGAGAAGAATCTAGTTGTGCTAAATCGTGAGCGGCGCTCTAATGGACTCAGCAGCAGCAGCGAAGCAGCCCCGGCAGTGAGGAATCCCATGAAGGCTCTCTACAAATCCGGACCCCACGCAGGGTTCGAACTCGTCGAACGTCCCGAGCCCGAAGCAGGCTCCGGAGACGTCAAGATCCGTGTGATGACCACCGGTATCTGCGGCACCGACCTCCACATTCAAAGCTGGGACGCCTGGGCGCAGGGCATCATCGAAACGCCACTGATCGCCGGCCACGAGTTCTATGGCGAAGTAGTGGAAATCGGCGAGGACGTCCGGGATGTCAAGGTAGGGGACAGGGTCTCCGGCGAAGGCCATGTAGTGTGCGGAATCTGCCGCAACTGCCGTGCCGGTCGCCGCCAGATGTGCATCCACACGGTGTCCGTTGGCGTGCAGCGCGATGGTGCGTTTGCCGAATACGTCGTCATCCCGGAAACCAACGTCTGGGTCCACCAGGACGAATCCGTCACCCCTGAGCTCGGCGCCATCTTCGATCCCTTCGGCAACGCCGTCCACACTGCCCTCAGCTTCCCGCTGGTTGGCGAGGACGTGCTCATCACCGGCGCCGGACCCATTGGCCTGATGGCCATCGCCGTCGCCCGTCACGCCGGTGCGCGAAAGATCGCCATCACCGACGTCTCGGCTCCGCGCTTGGAACTCGCCCGCCAGATGGGCGTGGACCTCGCCGTGGACGTCTCCAAAATGCGCGTCCGCGAAGCACAGCAGGAACTGGGCATGCGCGAAGGTTTCGACATCGGTCTGGAAATGTCGGGACACCCCACGGCCCTGCCTGAGATGATCGACAACATGAACCACGGCGGCCGCATCGCCATGCTCGGCCTTCCCAGCCAGTCCATCGACATCGACTGGGGCAAGGTGGTCACTCACATGCTCACCCTCAAGGGCATCTACGGCCGCGAAATGTTTGAGACCTGGTACGCCATGAGCGCCATGCTGTCCTCCAACCCCGTGCTGCACTGCAGCATCTCGGCAGTGGTCACGGACAAGCTTTCCGCAAAGGACTGGGAAAAGGGCTTCGAGATCGCCCGCAACGGCACCGGCGGCAAAGTGGTCCTCGACTGGACCGAACTGTAACTGGACCGAACTGTAACGCGACCCACGGCACCCGGACCCAACAAGACTTTAGGAGCACCCATGTATTCAGCCATCAAAGACCAGCTGCAGGGCGAACTGGACGAAATCCGCAGCGCCGGCCTCTTCAAGACCGAACGCCACATCGATTCCCCGCAGGCAAGCCACATCGCCGCGGGTCAGCTCGGCCAGCCGGCCAACAAGGTCCTGAACTTCTGCGCCAATAACTACCTTGGCCTTGCCGACCACCCGGACATCATTGCCGCTGCCAAGTCCGCCATGGACGAGCGCGGCTTCGGCATGGCGTCCGTGCGCTTCATCTGCGGCACCCAGGACCTCCACTTGGAGCTCGAGACCCGTGTCTCCGCATTCCTGGGAACCGAGGACACCATCCTGTTCTCCAGCTGCTTCGACGCCAACGGCGGCGTGTTCGAGTCCCTCTTCGGCCCCGAAGACGCCATCATCTCCGACTCGCTCAACCACGCATCCATCATTGATGGCATCCGCCTGAGCAAGGCCAAGCGCTTCCGCTACGCCAATCAGGACATGGCAGACCTTGAGGCCAAGCTGGTGGAGGCTGAGGGTTCCCGCCGGAAGATCATCGTCACCGATGGTGTCTTCTCCATGGATGGCTTCCTCGCGCCCCTCGAAGCGATCTGCGACCTCGCCGAAAAGCACGACGCCTTGGTCATGGTGGACGACTCCCATGCCGTCGGCTTCATGGGCCCCACCGGCGCCGGCACCCCCGAGCACGCTGGTGTGTCCGATCGCGTGGACATCTACACCGGCACCTTCGGCAAGGCCCTCGGCGGCGCCTCGGGCGGTTATGTTTCCGGCCGTGGCGAGATCGTGGCAATGCTCCGCCAGAAGGCCCGCCCCTACCTTTTCTCCAACTCCCTCGCCCCGGCCATCGTTGCCGCCACCATCAAGGCGATTGAGCTGGTGCAGGAATCCGGCGAACTCCGCACGCGCCTCTTCGAGAACGCGGCCCTGTTCCGCCGCCGCATGAGCGAGGAAGGCTTCGAACTCCTCGACGGCGAACACGCCATCATCCCCGTGATGTTCGGTGACGCGGTGGTCGCTGCCAAGGTGGCTGACGAGATGCTCAACAACGGCGTCTTCGTCACGGCCTTCAGCTTCCCGGTGGTGCCGAAGGGCGTGGCCCGGATCCGCGTGCAGCTCTCCGCTGCGCACAGCGCGGACGACGTCGAAGCCTGCGTTCAGGCGTTCGTCAAGAGTCGCGCCGCGGTCGCCTAAAACGCTCTCTCACGTCCCGCGTGTTTGGGCCGGTCGCTCTATCACGTCCCGCGTGTTTGGGCCGCACGCTCTATCACGTCCCGCGTGTTTGGACCGGACGCTCTATCACTTCCTTGTGGCAAGTGATAGAGCGTTCGGGGTTAAGGGCTGGGAGGTGATAGAGCGTTCGGGGTTAAGGCTGGGATGTGAGAGAGGGATGGGCTGAAGGGCTTGGGATGTGAGAGAGCATCCGGTCTGACAGGATGGAGCCATGGCTTCGAATTATGACGTGGTAATCGTTGGCGGCGGCATCGGGGGGCTCTCCTTGGCTGCGGCACTGGCAGGCAAGTGCACTGTTGCCTTGGTTGAGGCAGAGCAGTCCTTGGCGTTCCACACTTCCTCACGTTCGGCCCGGCAACTGATCCCCAGCTATGGTCCGGCGGTGGTTCAGGACCTGACTGTTCGGACGTTGGAGATGCTGGCGGAAAGGGATGCCCAAGCAGCGGAGCCGATCCTGACGCCCCGCGGTTTCATGCTGGTGGGTGACGAGGAGACCGTGCGCGCCGAGGCCAGTGGCAACATGCACTCCATCACTCACGACGAAGCGATGCTGCTCTGCCCTGCCCTCATCCCTGATTCCTTCACAGCCGCAGGGTTGGACAACGGCTCCTTCGGCTGCAACGCCCCTTTGCTGCTGGAGGAACACCGGAGGACTGCAGAAGCCGCTGGGGTGGACATCATCACCGGCGCCAAAGTGCACTCTGCCCAGCGGTTGGGGAGTGGCTGGCAGCTGGGCGCGGGCACCGAAGGTTTTCAGTCCGGCGTCGTGGTTAATGCGGCGGGTGCCTGGGCAGATGAGCTGGCCGTCATCAGTGGCGTGGAGAAGCTGGGGCTTCAGCCATACCGGCGGACCGCCGCGATCGTGAACGTCGAGAACCCGTTGACGCCGGAAACACCTATGGTGTGTGCAGCCGACGACTCGTTCTATTTCCGTGCCGAGGGCAATCAGGTCCTGATTTCACCGTCGGAAACCGTGCCCAGCGGCGCTGAGGATGCCAAGCCCTACCCGGGGGACGTAGAGGCATTGATCAACAGACTCAACACCGTAACGTCCATGGGCATCCGCTCCGTGGACCGTGCCTGGACCGGTCTCCGGACCGAAGCCGCGGACGGAATCCCGGTGGTGGGTTTCGACGCCGAAGCGCCCGGCTTCTTCTGGCTGGCAGGACAAGGTGGCTATGGTTTCCAGACGTCGTCAGCCATCGCGGAGCTGGCAGCGGCGCTGATCCTTGGCGAAGTAAGTGACGACAGTCCGGTATCCCGGACAGCGGAGCAGCTCGCGGCCGTCCGTTGGTCCATTCGGCGCTGAACAATAGGGTCATGAGCGGAAACACGAACGGGCGCAGCACACTCATTACCAACATCGGCGAACTGATGACGCAGGACCTGGAGCACCGGGTCCTCAAGTACGCGGCCATCGTGTTCGACGGCGAGCGCATCGCGTGGATGGGGTCCAGCGCTGACGCCCCGTCTGCTGATGAAAAGATCGACGCCCAGGGCCGAGCAGTGCTGCCCGGCTGGGTGGATTCGCACTCGCACCTTGTCTTCGCCGGTGACCGAACGGCCGAGTTTGAGGCCCGCATGGCCGGTGAGAGCTACAGTGCCGGTGGGATCGCCGTGACCACTAATGCCACGCGCAGCGTCAGCGACGACGAGCTCACCCGCTTGGTGCGGGACCGCGTGGCCGAGGCGGTCTCGCAAGGCACCACCTACTTGGAGAGCAAGACCGGCTACGGCTTGGACGTGGAGAACGAGGCCCGCAGTGCCCGCATCGCCGCGGCGGAAGTGGACGAGGTCACCTACCTTGGCGCGCACCTGGTCCCGGCCGGCGCGGACGCTGAGGAGTACACGGACCTGGTCTGTGGACCCATGCTCGACGCCGTCTTGCCGCACGTCCGTTGGGCAGATGTTTTCTGCGAGCGGGGCGCTTTCACTGAGGACCAGTCCCGCCGTGTCCTCACCGCTGCCCGCGACGCCGGACTTGGCTTGCGCGTGCACGGCAACCAGCTTGGAGAAGGGCCGGGCGTGGCCTTGGCAGTGGAGTTTGCGGCCGCGAGCGTGGACCACGTCAACTACCTTTCGGACAAGGACGTCGCAGCGCTCGCGGAAACGTGGGCTGGCTGGGATCCTGCAACGGGGGCCGGCACTAAAGGCACCGTGGCAACCTGCCTTCCGGCCTGCGACCTGTCCACCCGCCAGCCCCTGGCGCCTGGCCGTGAACTGATCGATGCCGGCGTGCAGATCGCGCTGGCCGCCAACTGCAACCCCGGTACTTCCTACACCAGCTCCATGGCGTTCTGCGTCACCACGGCTGTCCTCCAGATGCACTTGAGCGTCCATGAGGCCGTCCGCGCGGCGACGTACGGCGGCGCCTTGGCGTTGGGCAGGGAGGCGGGGAACGACGTCGACGGCGAACGGGCGGTGGGTTCGCTCGCGGTGGGGCATCGCGCGGACCTGCACATGCTGAAGGCGCCATCGGCCACGCACCTTGCCTACCGTCCCGGGATCCCTCTGACGCATTCGGTGTGGCGGGCGGGCGTGCGGGTCGTCTAACAACAAACGCGCCGACTAAGAACACAACAGGGGCGGTGTTCCGGTAAGAACACCGCCCCTGTTTATTGGGGTTGAAGGGGTTTAGGCGCAGTTGAACTTCGCGTCCGCCCAATCACCCCAGTCGTCGCCGGCGTCGTCACCGTTCTTGTCGGCGATCAGCTCGACGTTCTGGACACCGGTGATGTCCACGTTGAGGGGGAGTGCCGCGGAATCGGCGCTGAGGACGGGGGTGCGGAGGAGTTCGCGCCCATCACCCCTGACGATAAACACCACCGATCCGTGCAGGCCCTTGTTCAGCTTGGCATCGTCCACTCCCACCGTGGCGGTGAAGGCATTGCATTTGGCCTCGGTGGCGATGCTGATCTTTGAGTCGGCGTGGACGCCGATGCCCTTCGGATAGACGACGCCGTCGAGCCGCAGTGCGGGTCCGTCACCGGCGTTCTGCTCACCGTTGGCGCGGTCCCGTTCCGCCGGTCCCCAACCATTGGTGCTGCCGATCCATGGGAGGTCGGAGGCGAATACAGTGCCTGTCAGTACGGGTGCCGGCGGTTCCTGCGACGTTGAGGAACAGGTGAACTTGGCGTCGGCCCAGTCTGCGTGGTCGTTGCCATTGGAGTCGCCGGCGTCGTTGGCTACCAGCTCCACATACTGGGCGCCGGTGACGTCCACGGTTAGCGGCAGGGGAGCGCTGGTGGCGCCCAAGACCGGGGTGGTGACCTTGGTGGTGCCGTCCGCTACCACGGAGAATTTCACGCTTCCCCGCGTTGGCTGGGCGTCATCGATGCCAACCGTTGCGGTGAAGGCAGTGCAGTAGCCGCCGAGGTAGTACCGGACGTTGCCGTTGGCGTGGGCTCCCAGGCCCTTGGCATAGACCGTGCCGTTCAGTGTGAGCGGCGTGCCATCGCCGGCCCCGGTTCCGCCGTTGGATTGGTCCTTCTCAACAGGACCCCAACCGTTGATGGCGCTGACCCAAGGGTGGTCGCTGGCGAACACGGTGGCCTGCGGCGGCTTGGGCAGAGTCCGCACAGTGGTGGTGGCGGTGATGGTGCGGCTGCCCGCGGGATCGGCGCCTGAAGCAGCAACGGTGTAGCTGGCCTTGGCTGTGATGGGGTAGTCGCCGTCAGCTGACGCCGGCGCCGTGATCTTCCACGTGGTGGTGAGCGTTCCGCCAGCGGGGAGGGTTGCGGCCGTGGCGGTCGTGGACGGGGTGGCTGTCCACCCCTCGGGCAGTGCAAGGGTGACGGCGAGGTCGCTGATGGCTGCCGGTTCGTCGGACACGAACGTGGTGACGAAGTCCTGCGCTTTGCCCTGCTGAACCACGTCGCCCTGGAGCGCAGCCGAGAGTTGCGCACAGGCCGGGACGGCTTCGGAGGCGCCAAGATCTTCCACCAGGAAGTTGTCCAAGGTGAAGTCCGAACCGTTCGAGCTTCCCGTGCGCTGCAATCCCACGAAGTAGTCCCCGCAGAAGCCGGCATCGAGGATCTGCTCGAACCGCGTGGTGGACGTCTTGGCGTCGATGGGCTGGCTGGCCGTCACCGAGGGGCCCGCCTGCGAGTCATAACCGGACACCCAGGAGTACTGTCCGGCTTTGGAGTTCTGGTAGTCGAAGGACACCTTGTACTTGCGGCCTGCCTGGAACGGCACGGTTGCCTCGGTGGTGCGGTACACCATGCCGGGTCCGCCATTGGGGGCAAGGTTTTCGTCGTGGGCGATCAGCGACCATGTGCCATCCAGCACTTCGTCGATCACGTTGGTGTCCCAGCCCTTTTGTGTGAAGGGTTCGTGGCGTTCGGTGATGTGGGTGCGCGGATCCGTGGACCCACCGGCGTCGCCCTTCACGAATGGTCCCCAGCCTTGGTCCACGTTTTCGAAGTCCTCGCTGAGCACGCCGGTGGTGGCGACCCGGGCGGTCTTCACCGCCCGGAAGTCATCCACGCGTACTGTGGCATCGCCGTCGGCCGCTTTCACGGAAACCGTCGCCTTGGTGTTGTTCCGCGGGACGTCCACCAGGACGCGGATGCGCTGGAAGGCTGTGCCGTGCTTCTCGTCGCCAGCTACGAAGTTTTCGGCGTTGGACGAATCGATGGTGACGCTTTCGGTCTTGCCGTTGATGTCCACGGAGAGCGTGGTGGGCCGGGTCTTGCCGGGCTGGATTTCCACCCAGGCGCTGACGGACTGGGTTCCGGCGTCCAGCTTCACTTCCTGGCTGATCGCCGACGGCGTTGCCCCCATTTCGGCGTAGCGGCGGCCTTTGTCGTCGCGGACCTGGGTGATGGTGCCCGTGGGGGTCCACGGTGAGAGGTCTGCTCCGTTGAAGCCGGGATCGTTGAAGGCCGTTCCTTCGCCGAAGTCGGCCTTCTTGGGCAGCTCAGCCTTGTTGTTCTTCGGAGCCAGGACGTAGGGCTGTTTGGCGTCGGCCGTGACGGTGACTTGTCCGTTGATAACGGGCACATCTGCCACTTTGACGCGGCCGTTGTCGGTCAGCTTGAAGAGTTCAAGGGAGCCTGATGTGGCGAACTCTTTGGTGAGGGTCCAGGTGCTGGCGCCACCGGCAGGGTTGTAGTGGTAGAGCTTGTCGGCCTTGCCGTTTTCCTTGGAGGACCACGGCAGCAGGTACGTGCCGCCCTGCAATACGGAAGCCCCGGCCACCGTGATGTTGCGTTCCTCGGCGGTGTTTCCGGTGACAGCTACGCCGTCGGCGAGGTCGATGCGGTCAGCCGTCCACTTGGTGATCTGGTGGTGCTGGAGGAACTTGGCAGGCACGTTGGCCGTCCACACGTTCTCGCTGAAGGCATTGAAGTCGTTCTGCCCGGTCCAGCCTTCGAACTCCACGATGTGGCTCACGCCGAGCTTGGGGTCGGGGTTCCAGACGTCCGACTGGGTGTTGTTGATGAAGCGCAGGATCTGGGAGTTGATGCCCTTGTTGGTGGATCCACCGTACTTTTCATCGTTGGCCCAGTGGGACCAGGTGTTGTTGCGGGAGAGGTGGTCTGCCCATTCGGAGCCCACACGGAAGCCGTTCTTGACGAGCTCCTGCTGCAGGCGTTCGGCCAGCCAGCCAAATTCGTAATAGACGTCCACGTACACGAAGTCCAGGTTCTTGTCCGTGGCTTCGCGGAGTTCCTTGATGCGCTGGGCGAGCTTCCCGGAATTAATGTCCTCACGCTGGTTCATGTAGTAGGACTGGTCCAACCAGTTCCAGCCCAGGCCCTTGTCAGCACGTAACAGGTCTTCGCTGAAGGACTTGGCTTCAGGGTAGATCTCCGTGGCGTTGATGTGGACACCGAAGCTGGCGTTCCAGTCTTTGCCTTCCTTGACCAGCTTGTTGAGGTCTTCCAAGCCACCTGCCCGGCTATTGAAGTTGTTGCCGTAGTCCGTGTTGGCGGAGTCGTGGCCCTCGCTGGTGTAGCCCTTAAGCATGGCAACCTGGCCCAGCCCGTCCGTTGCCAGGGAGATGCGTTTGACATCATCCAGGGTACGGAGGAACGGGTGGGTTGCCTGCGAGGCGAAGTTGAACGGGATGTGCGTGATCACGTTATCCGGGGTCTGCTCACCCTTGTTGGGGCTGACCTGGATGGACCTCATGGCGATTGCCGCGTCCTGCCAGTCCACACCGCCGTCGGCATTTGCATCGGAAGTGATGACCACCCGTGTCCATGGGAGTTCCTCGGTAGTGGCCGAACCCTCTGCGCGGTAGAGCCATTGGCCGCTGGCCACGCCCATGGACACTCCGCCTGCCCCGTCACTGACGGCTTGGCGCCAAAAGCGGCCGCGGTCCTTCGAGCCAGGCCCGGAGGACGTGTCATAGAGGGCGTTGGATTCAAAGGCAGCACCCAAGGTGGCGGTATTTGCCAGCGCGTAGGCGGAGCTCTTGGCGGACGCATCCAGGGGAGTCGAAGGTGTGATCGGCGTGAACTCGTCACCCGTGACGCTTCGGTCCACGGAAAGGTTGGCGGTGGACACCTGGGCTCCAGGCTGCGTGGAGCCCACGGTCACCAGGTTCAGCCGGGGGAGTTGCAGGGTTTTCACCTGGTGTTCGGCGGAGTCCTTGATCTCCGTGACGTTGAAGGACACCACGTTCTTCTTCACGGACAGGCGGGCCTTGATCACAGTATTGCCGAATTCGGGGATGCTCAGGACGTAGTCCCTTGCGTCCTTTCCGGAGGCGGTGGATGTCCCGGTGACCGCATATTCCACACCGTTGATGGTGACGGTGTTGAGCCGGGTCACAGTGCCATCCAGTCGGGCCTTGGAAGCGGTGTGGGTGTAGCCGAGGACCTGCGGGAAGGTGGTGGAGATGTCCACCGTGAGCTGGCCGGAGGTGATGGCAGTGGTGTCGGCGATGCTGACGATATCTGTGGGGTGGGTGGATGGGGCTGCGGCGGCGGGCGGTAGTGCCAGCAGTCCCAAGGAGGATGAGGCGACGACGCAGGCCAAACTCAGTGAGGCGAAACGTCTGGGGGATGACAAGCCGGGCATTATGCTCCTTCTTGATTTTTCCGAGCGAGTAACAGTCATGTTCTTGCGGACTTGTCTAAGACTGGTGCATTGGACAGAAGTTGACAAGAGTTAACAGCCAGTTAACTTAAATGCACATCCCAGCACACGTTTTCCCTGATCGGAGGATCAATCACCAGCTAGGCAGTTAATGCGCGGACATCCGGATGGATGATCCTTGTGAGATCGAAAATGATCGTTTAGTGTTTCTATAGATCAGAAAACGTCATTAAGCTGAGCGGGAGCGGTACACACGATGAGCGAGAACACACTGGGCGCCTTCATGGAAGAAGAGCTGGTTTCCCAGCCCGAGGTATGGCAGAAGGCCGTGGACCAGGCAGCTGCGGAGCAGCTGCTCCCCGCTGACGGAACGCGCATCGCCGTCATCGGCTGCGGCACCTCCTGGTTCATGGCGCAGAGCTACGCCGCTGCCCGCGAATCCGCCGGCAAGGGGGTCACGGATGCGTTCGCCGCTTCCGAGGCCTTCCTGAACAGCAACAGTGCCGATCGCCAGTACGACGCCGTTGTGGCCATCACCCGTTCAGGTACCACCACTGAGGTACTTGAGATCCTGGCTGAGTTGAAGGGAATCGTCCCCACCGTTGCCATCATTGGCGACACCACATCCCCGATCATCGACCTCGCAGACGCAGTGATTGGACTGCAGTACGCCGATGAGCGTTCAGTGGTTCAGACCCGGTTCGCCACCACAGCTTTGGTCTACCTGCTCAGCAGCCTCGGAATCGATGTGCAGCAGGCCATCGAGGACGCCCGCGATGCCGTCAGTGCCCCGGTCTCCCAGGAGCTGTTGGACGCAGAGCAGTTCACCTTCCTTGGTACTGGCTGGACAGTTGGCCTCGCCCACGAGGCGGGCCTGAAAATGCGCGAGGCAGTACAGGGCTGGACTGAGTCCTACCCCGCCATGGAATACCGCCACGGCCCCATTTCCATCGCAGCCCCCGGCCGCGTTACCTGGTTGTTCGGAACCCAGCCTGAGGGCCTGGACAGCGACATGGCCATCACCGGTGCCCTGTACATCCACACAGACAAGCACCCCCTGGCCGAACTGGCACGCGTCCACAAAGTCACGCTGGAGCGTGCACGCGTTCGTGGGCTGAATCCGGACCTGCCCCGCAACCTGACGCGCTCCGTTATTCTCGACGCCTCCGCCTAGGCAGCCGGTCATGGTTCTCGGAGCCGCGGAATCAGCGGTCCTTTCCTTCGACGTTGGCGGGACAGACATCAAGGCTGGTTTGGTGGACGCCTGCGGAACCGTGCTGGGCATGCGCCGCGTCCCCACGCCCTTGGCCCCGGTCCGTCCGGGCGAAGCGGTCCTGGACAGGCTTGCTGAGCTCGCTGCCGAACTGGCTTCCGAGTTCCCGGACTCGCCCGCCCGGGCTGCCGGCATCATCGTCCCAGGGATCGTGGACTCCGCGGCCGGAGTGGGCGTCTATTCCGCCAATCTCGGGTGGCGTAACTTCCCCTTCACCGCTGAGGCCGAAAAGCGGCTGGGCGTCCCTGTTGCGTTCGATCACGATGTCCGTTCCGCTGCGGCCGTGGAACACAGCTTTGGCGGGTCCAAAGAGTTCAACGATGTTGTGGTGATGGTGGTGGGTACTGGCATCGCTGCAGCTGTGTTCTCCGGAGGCAAGGCAGTCACTGCCGGTGGTTTCGCCGGCGAACTCGGCCACGCCCAGGTTCCGGATCCCGACGCCGGACCCGGCGCCACAGCCTCCACCATCCTGGAAGCAGTGGGCTCAGCCGGTGCCATTGCCAAGCGGTATCACCGTGCGTCAGGAAACAACGTGAACGGCGCCCGCGATGTCCTCCTCAGGGCCAAAGCCGGCGAAGCGCTCGCCGCCCGAATCTGGACTGAAGCCGTTGACGCTCTTGCGTTCACCATCTGCCAATGCGTCAACATCATCGGAACCGAAGCAGTGGTGATCGGCGGAGGCCTCGCGGAAGCCGGCGAGGACCTGCTTGAGCCGCTGCGTCAACGCGTTGAAGGAATTTTGGACTTCCAGCGCAAACCCCAACTCATCCGTGCCCAGCTGGGACAGGACGCCGGCCTGCTGGGCGCGGCCCTGAACGCCCGGGCACTCCTGGAAGGCGCACGATGAAGCGAGCCAACGTAAACCGCATCATCACCGTCACTCCCAATCCGGCGATCGACATGACGTACACCGTTCAGGGGATCACCGAGGGCTCAAGCCACCGCGTGCCCACGCCGTTGAGTCGTGCCGGCGGCAAGGGCATCAACGTAGCCCGGGTAACGCACCAGCTCGGCTACCCCGTCCTCGCCATTGCCCCCACCGGCGGCGCGGCGGGGCAGACGCTGGCAGCTGAACTCTGGACCAGCGGAGTGCCGCACACCCTCGTGGGCGTCGCTGCCGAGACCCGCCGCAGCATCGCGCTGGTAGATACCGTCGCGGGGGAAACGTCGATCTTCAACGAGGAAGGCCAAGCCCTCCTGCCGGACGATTGGCGCTCGCTCAGGATCGCAGTGGTTGAGGCCGTCAGCGGAAACCGCAACCTCCCAGCCTCCGTCCTGGTGGGTTCGGGAAGCCTGCCGCCAGGCGCTCCTGCGGACTTCTACCCGGAACTGGTCCGTTTGGCCCACGACGCCGGCATCCCGGCGATCATCGACACCTCCGGTCCCGGAATCATCGCCGCAGCAAAAGCCGGGGCCGACATCCTTAAGCCGAACCATCACGAGCTCGCGGAGGCCACGGGGGAGTCCAGCCTTGAAGCTGCGGCCCTCTCTTTGATTGAGATGGGTGCCCGGACCGTTCTTGTCAGCGCCGGCGCGGACGGAATGCTCGCCTTCGACCACGCCGCCCCGGGAGGGTACTGGAGTGCCCGCTTGCCTGAGTCGCTCAGCGGCAACCCCACAGGAGCGGGCGACGCCGGAGTGGCGGCGGCCGCCGTCGCACTCGCCGAAGGCATTACCGAGCCCCGCGAGATTCTTCGCCGGGCCACCGCCTGGTCCGCAGCGGCCGTGCTGATGCCCGCCGCAGGGGAGATCTCGCCGCGGTACCAGGAACTTCAAGAGCAATTGATCGTGACATGGAAGGAGACCCGGTGACCCTGGTCAACACACGCGAACTCATGGACAGGGCCGCTGCTGCGGGCATAGGCCAAGGCGCGTTCAACATTATCCACATCGAAACGGCCGAGGGCCTGGTGGCGGGGGCGGAAGCAGCAGGTGTTCCGCTGATTCTGCAGATTTCCGAGAACTGCGCCAAGTACCACGGTGGACTCGAACCGATCGCGTCGGCTGCCCTGGCAATCGCCCGCTCAGCCACCGTCCCCGTTGCCCTCCACTTGGACCACGCGGAATCCGAAGACCTCGCGCTGGCTGCGGTGGACCTCGGCTTCGGTTCGGTCATGTACGACGGCGCGCATCTTCCGTACGAATGGAACGTCGAAGTCACCCAGCGCGTGGCCGCCTACGCCCACGAGCGCGGGGTTTACGTGGAGGCCGAACTCGGCAAAGTGGGCGGCAAGGACGGAGCCCACGCTCCCGGCGTGAGAACGGACCCTGCCGAGGCCCACGCATTCGTGGAGGCAACCGGCGTGGACGCGCTTGCCGTAGCGGTTGGCTCATCCCATGCCATGACCGAACGCAGCGCGGCCCTGGACCTGCATCTCATTACCAGGCTGAAGACCGCGGTGGGAAAACCACTGGTCCTCCACGGCTCATCCGGTGTGTCAGATGACATGCTCATAGGCGCTATCCGCGCGGGTATGACTAAGATCAACGTATCCACACATTTGAACGGGTTCTTTACCCGCGCCGTCCGTGAGTACCTCGATGCCAACCCTGCAGTGGTGGATTCCCGGAAGTACATCAAGGCCGGCCGGGATGCCCTTGTGCTGGAGTCCGCACGTATGCTGACGCTGTTCGCTAAAGCGAACTAGCTGGAACCCGCGAAAGGCTCGTCATGACCCGCACCGATCGGCTGACCGCCATACTCGACCTCCTGGCCGAGTCGGGCCATGTGGAGGTCGAGGACATCGTGACCCGCCTCGGCGTGTCACCTGCCACGGCCCGCAGGGATCTTGACAGCCTGGCCAAGCAGCGGTTGCTGAGCCGCACGCGCGGAGGCGCCACCACTGGATCAGTGGCCTACGACCTCCCCGGCCGCTACAACAGGGACGACCATGCCGTGGCCAAGCAGGAAATCGCCCTGGCAGCGTCTGCGCTGATTCGTCCCGGTGCCGTGATCGGGCTCAGCGGTGGAACAACCAACACCGCCTTGGCTCAATTGCTGTCCACCCGCGAGGACCTCAACGCGCCGTCCCACACGCCCACGCTGACCGTGGTCACCAATGCAATCAACATCGCCTCGCAGTTGGCGGTCCGGCCGAACATCAAGATCATGGTCACCGGTGGCATTCTGAACCCGCGCTCCTATGAGCTGGTGGGTCCCTACACGGACGTCATCATGCAAAAGGTCGCATTGGACATAGCGTTCATTGGCGTCAACGGTGTGGATCCCGATCTTGGCCCCACCATCACCGATGAAGGCGAAGCGATGGTCAATACCGTGATGGCACGCCGGGCCACGGAGTCCTATGTGGTGGCCGACTCTTCCAAGGTGGGCCGCCGCTCCTTCGCCGCGATGGCAGGCTATGATTTCAGGCACCTCATCACGGACTCCGGCATCAGCGCGGAGGACAGGGCGGCTTTCGAAGCCAAGGGCACCGAAGTCATCGTCGCGCCCGCCAGCTAAGGTTGCCGGCTAGAACCGCATCCTCGGTGCGTGAAGCACCGAATCGTCCACATCCCTGGGCACCCACTGGCTGAACGGTAAGTCCAGACTGTACTGATCGCCGTCGTTCCTGATCAGCGTCCGCAGTTCGGCGTTGTCCGGGTTGTTGAGGGACTCGAAGTACTCAACAGTCCAGTGGAACCAGCGCATGCAGAACAGGCGCATGGTCAGCCCGTGGGTCACCAGCAGCGCATTCGGCGCATAGCTGGGCTTCTGCCAGTGCCTATACAGCGTCTCCATGAACGACGACACACGGTCGTACACGTCCGAGCCGGACTCGCCCTCGCGGAACCGGTAGAAGAAGTGACCGTAGAGGTTGCGCAGTTCTTTCTGGTCCTCGATCTCCCCGGCGATCTGGAAGTTGGCCCAATCCTGTTCGCGAAGCCTGGGTTCTTCAATCACCCGCTCAATCAGGGAACCGAGATTCATGGCCTCCAGGGTCTGGTAGGCGCGCAGGTAGGGGGAGACATAAACGCAGACCTGCTCTCCATCGAGCTTGCGTCGTAGCTTCTCCCCGGCAACCCTCGCCTGTTCCACGCCACGGTCCGTCAGCGGGATCCGGTAGTCCGGCACGCGGTTGTAGATGGTGGTGTCGGCATTTGCGGCAGACTGTCCATGCCGGATCATGAAGATTCTCTCAGGGGCGCCCATCCCACCAAGCATAGGGCGGCTGCCACGCGTGGTCCGGCAAGGTGCGCGGTTCCCGGCAAAGTGGCAGGTTGTAAGGGCAAGATAGGTACATGTTCCTTGCTTCCCGCAGACGGCTGCGAGCCGAAGTGCTCATTGTGCTGGGCCTGTCCCTGGGCCAGTCGGCCGTCTACTCAGTAGTGCAGCTGCTGGACAAAATGTCCCGTGCGCCCTTGGCCGACGCTACGTCGACGTTGAACAGGTCCCAAAGCACCCGCGAATACTTTGACCTCACCTACCAGCTTCTGGACATTGTGTTCGCCCTGGTACCTGTGGCCTTGGTGTTCTACTTCCTGAGCACCCACGTGCCCGGCGCGAAGGAGGGCAGCGGTGGCTCGGCATTTGCACGGCTGGGCTTCAACTTTGCACGGCCCGGCAAGGACCTTCTTCAAGGGATTGGCCTGGCCGCCGCGATTGGGATCCCCTCGCTGGGCCTGTACGCCGCGGGCCGGGCCTTGGGCATCACCACGGCGATTGTGCCCAGCGGCCTGGACGCTTACTGGTGGACTGTGCCGGTGCTGATCCTCTCAGCCATGCGCCACGCAATCGTCGAAGAAGTGATCGTGGTGGGCTACCTCATGGACCGCTTCGGCAAGTTCGGGTGGAGCATGCCGGCAGCCATTGTGGTCAGCGCCCTTCTGCGGGGCAGCTACCACCTGTACCAGGGCTTCGGCCCGTTCATAGGGAATGTGGTCATGGGCCTGGTGTTTGCATGGATCTACACCAAGACCAAGCGGGTGATGCCCCTGGTGATTGCCCACGCAGTGCTGGACATCGTGGCCTTCGTAGGATTCAGCCTCTTCGGCAAGGCGATAGGCCTCGGATAATGGCCGTATAGCGGCCTGGGAAGCGGCCCGGGAAGGGGGCTCTTAAAAGTATTCGGCCGCCATCCATGGGTGACGTCATTGGCACCCGCTGATGGCGGCCGAAGCTTGGCCCGGACACGGTTGACCGGGGTTGGATGGAGCCCTTAGATGGTGACGGCTCCGGAGGCGGTTTCGAAGGTTACCGCCATGATGCCCGGAGTTCCGTGCGGGGCCATCCACTGGACAGCTACGTCCTCAAGCGGCTTTTCCACCGGCTCACCCAACCACTCGGTGACGCGTTCAGCCGAGCCCGCGATGGTGAGGCTGGACATCTTGACGTCGCTCTCGTAGATCCTGGACGGGTGCAGTGAGGGGTCGCCCTCCCACTTGAGCAGGTACGGCACCTGGGGATCGGCGATCAAGCCGAGGATGCCAATCTGCTGCCACACCAGTTCGCGGCCATCGGGGAACTTGCGGTTGCCCGGAACAGCGGAGCGGCCGAGGCGGTCCTCGAACGGGGCGAGGTCATCAACGGCGACGCACCAGCCCATCCAACCGCCGCCGGCAGCCGAGCGTGCACGGACGGCTTGGCCAAAGGGTGCTTTGTCAGAAGCGGGGTGGTCCAGGACCTCCACCACTTCCAAGTACTTGTTATCCGCAAGGGGAATGATCATGTTCCGGGTGCCGAAGCGCGGGTGCACTCCGCCCCGGACAGCGTCCACTCCCAATGCCGCGGAAATTCGTTCGGTAGTGGCCAAAAGGCCATCTCGTTCACAGGCGTAAGAGACGTGATCCATGCGCATGGCTTCATCTTGGCACTTTGTGATCGGGGTCTCAGCTAAGTCAAGCCTAACTAAGGTGGGATGTGTATAACTTTCGCTCTGAGCGTCATGGAAGGACGCGAAGAGACCAGTTGATTCCACCGGCGTCATAAAGCTGTCTTAGCTTCCGGACAGTTCCTAGACTGGCCCCAGCTCAGCTGCACCACATTGCCTGCCAATCCCATGCGCCACGAACAGGAGAACTCCATGTCCCAAGGATGGTCTTTCGAAACCCGCCAGATCCATGCAGGTCAGGAGCCTGACTCCGCCACCGGAGCGCGCTCCCTGCCGATCTACCAGACCACGTCTTTTGTGTTCCCCAGCGCCGAGAGCGCTGCCAACCGTTTTGCCCTGGCCGAGCTGGCTCCCATCTACACGCGCATCGGCAACCCGACGCAGGATGCCGTGGAGCAGCGGGTCGCGAGCCTTGAAGGCGGATTGGGTGCACTCCTGCTCAGCTCCGGACAGGCAGCGGAGACTTTTGCCATCCTGAACATTGCCGAAGCGGGCGATCACATTGTGGCCAGCCCCAGCCTTTACGGCGGCACCTACAACCTGCTGGCACACACCCTGAAGAAGTTCGGCATCTCCGTCACCTTCGTGGAAGACCCGGACAACCTGGACCAGTGGCGTGACGCCGTCCAGCCGAACACCAAGTTGTTCTTCGGCGAGGTTGTCTCCAATCCACGGCAGGACGTTCTGGACATCGAGGGCATCGCACGCACCGCCCACGAGGCCGGCGTGCCCCTGATCGTGGACAACACCCTTTCAACGCCGTACCTCATCCGTCCCATCGAGTGGGGCGCGGACATTGTGGTCCACTCTGCAACCAAGTATCTGGGCGGCCACGGGTCCGCAATCGCAGGTGTGATTGTGGATTCCGGCAACTTCGACTTCGGCAAGGATCCGGAACGCTTCCCCGGATTCAACACCCCGGACCCCAGCTACAGCGGGCTCGTTTACGCCCGGGATTTGGGCAAGGACGGTGCGCTGGGTGCCAACCTGTCCTACATCCTCAAGGCCCGTGTCCAGTTGCTCCGCGATCTCGGCTCGGCTGTGTCGCCGTTCAATGCCTTCCTCATCGCCCAAGGACTGGAGACACTGAGCCTGCGCGTGGAACGTCATGTTGCCAACGCCACCAAGGTGGCCGAATGGCTTGAAGGCCACGACGACGTCGAATCGGTCGCCTATGCGGGCCTGCCATCCAGCCCTTGGTACCAGCGGGGCCAGAAGTACGGCCCCAAGGGCACGGGGGCAATTGTTGCCTTCAACATCAAGGGCGGCGTGGAAGCCGGTAAGCGTTTCGTGGACGGACTGGAGCTGCACTCGCACGTTGCCAACATCGGTGACGTCCGCTCGCTGGTCATCCACCCGGCGTCGACGACGCACAGCCAGCTGACGGTGGAACAGCAGCTCGCTGCAGGCGTCAACCCCGGCCTGGTCCGATTGTCCGTGGGCATCGAACACGTGGATGACATCATCGCGGACCTCGAAGCCGGATTCCGGGCAGCCAAGGGCGCCTGACGCCTCGCGCCCAAAGCACTGACCCGGCTGCCGCCCGCGCCGACGATTATTCGCCGGGCGGCAGTTCCGGGCCCTGGTTCGTGAACGAAGAGACCTCAAACCGTCACACTGTTGTCACATTCTTCGCCATAACCCCCCTGTGTTTCCTAGACTCGTCGTATTAGGTCATGAGTGCCAGCACACAGCCCCGGCTTGCTGGCCGGCAACCCTCCTCCGCGGTGGGGTGCCCCGGGTGAAGACCTGGCCTGTTCGCACGCAAGGCGACGGGCAAGCGCGAGGTTAAGGTGTCAAAGGAATGACCATTACTGCTACAGCCCTTCCAAAATCCGGAGAAGAAGACGGAACCGTCAAGTACGCCGGCGTCGGTCCGCTGGAACTCGAAGCCGGCGGATTCCTGCCCGACGTCGTTCTCGCTTATGAGACCTGGGGGCAGCTGAACGCCGATGCCTCCAACGCGGTGCTCATCCAGCACGCACTCACTGGCAGTACGCATGTAGCCCGCGGAGCCACTGACGAGGAAGGATGGTGGGAGCAACTCGTTGGTCCCGGTGCCACCATCGATACCAACAAGTTCTTTGTCATCTCCATCAACATCGTGGGCGGCTGTTACGGCAGCACCGGCCCATCATCAGAAGCTCCGGACGGACGCCCGTGGGGCTCACGTTTCCCGCTGGTCACCCTGCGCGACAGCACTGAGGCTGAGTCGCGCCTCGCCGATGCCCTGGGAATCGAGGCCTGGCACGCCGTATTGGGCGGATCCATGGGTGGCGCGCGCGCCCTTGAGTGGGCTGTGACCTTCCCAGACAGGGTAAAACGTTGTGCCGTCATTTCGGTGGGCGCCTACAGCACGGCCGAGCAGATTGCTTTCGCCCAAGCCCAAACCCTTGCCATCAAGCAGGACCCGAACTTCAACAACGGCGACTACTACGGAGATACCGCGCCCGAGCACGGTTTGGCATTGGCCCGGCGCATCGCCCACATCACGTACCGCTCGGCGTTGGAGCTGGACGTCCGCTTTGGCCGGCAAGCCCAGCACCAGGAGACTCCGCTGGCCGCCGTATTGGGCGAGCGCGGCCGCTACCAAGTGGAAAGTTACCTGGACCACCAAGGAACCAAACTGGTCCGCCGCTTTGACGCCAACAGCTACATCGCCATCACCGAGGCATTGATGTCCCACGACGTCACCAGGGGTCGCGGCTCGTTGGAAACGGCGCTTTCCGGTGCTACGGCTGAGTTCTTCGTGGCGGCCGTGGACAGCGACAGGCTCTACTTCCCGGCTCAATCACGGGAACTGGCCGCAGCGCTCCCCGGCGAAGTGCCGGTTCACGTCATTGAGGCTCCGATTGGCCACGATGGCTTCCTCACCGAAATCGGCCAGCTCTCCGAGCAGCTCCGCGAAGCATTTTTTGCCTAAGCTTTAGCCGTTCATGATGTCGCCGCGCTGCCTCATGTAATCCTCCATGGCGATCTCGCCGTTGCTGAACTTCGCGTCCAGCTCTGCCAGCTTGCGCGCCCGGTATCCCTGCGGCTCAGAACCGTTCGTTGCGGGAAACGTGCTGGGGGATGACGGGCTCGACGGCGGCCCGGACTGCGGCGCGTCATCCACCGGGCGGATGACGGCCGGCTCGGACGGATAGCCCGGATAGCCCTGACCCGGATAGCTCTGGCCTGGGTATCCCTGACCCGGGGAGCTCTGCGACGGGAAATTCTGCGACGGGTAATTTTGCCCGGGGTAGCCCTGTCCCGGGTGATCCTGCCCCCGGTAGTCCTGCTGCGGGTAGCCTGGGCCGGGCAGATTCTGCTGCGGGTACTCGGGGGCGCGGAAGTCTCCGTGTTGGATCCGGCGCGCCCGGGAGCGGTTGTACATGCGGATTCCGAGTGGAATCAGCCACGAGCAGACGATGATCCAGAAGATCAGATTGTTCACAGTGCAGGCCTCCTAGGTCTCACCCCAGCTTAGTCCTGTGCCCTTGGACCGTTCCCGCCACGTCACACCAGCGTGACGTCCATGCCCAGAAACCGGCCATAACGATCCACCTCGGCCTGCAGGGCGGCCTGCTCCTGCGCAGTGGCAGGCCGGTTCATTCGCACGTCCAGCTCGCACGCCCCGCCGGAGAATCCGTGACGCCACCATCCGGCCAACCTGCCATCCAACAGGACCACGTGCATGGGTCCGTTGTCCTCGGGGAAGTAGGGCGCCGTTCCGCCCAGGAAGTGCCGGGACTGCGAGTAGCCCATCACGTACTCGTCGTAGCACTGGATGAGGTCAATGCGGGGGAGCTCAGGATCCTCAGTCGTCCAGGAGGGGTCCCCGCTGGCGAGGGTGGCCACTTCCTCCGCAGCCAGATAATACTCAAGCCCATCGAGCAGAAGGGTGCCCAAACTGCCGGGAGAGATGTCCTGGGCTACCTGGATGCCACGCTTCACGTCCTTCATGGTCAGCCCGGACCACACCGCACAGTCCTTCACGGTTGCGGGGCCCCGGCTGCTGAAGTACCGCAGCGTCAATTGCCCAAGCGCCTGTTCACGATCCTCCCCGGCCAACGGTGCGGCGAGGAAACCGGGAACGCGTTCCTCGAACAGGGCGTACGTCTGTTTCAGGGCACCCCCTGCGGATCGGACGGGGGAGCCGCTGACCAGGACGCGGCTGATTTCGGCATGCATGAGGTGGTAAATGAAGCCCAGGCCCTTGCTGGGGAAGCCCGCCTCTCCCAGGACCTGGGCCAGTTCCTCGCGTGTCTTGTGGGCCCCGTCCGCCACTGCCGCAGCCATGATTTGGCCGCTCCTTGCAGCAGCGTCCTCATCGATTCCTGTTTGGCGATACATGCCTTTGTTGCCCTGGTGGAGGCGATCTGCGGACAATCCCATCAACCAGCCGAGGTCGTCCCGGTGCACAAAGTGCCAGGTGGGGCGCAGGATGTGTGTCCGCAGAATGGTTCCATCAGCTACGGCCTGCTCAACATCCGAGGCCGTGACCATGGACGAATGATTGGGGGAGCTTCTTTGCGAGAGCGTCCACCGCGCATAGGGGAATTCCTGTGATTGGACGGCCAGGAGGTTGCGGACCACCTCCCCGGGCCCTGCGGCGTAGGGAGCCCGCAACTGTTGCCGCCGGAGGCGCGTCCGCCGAATAGTCTCCCCAGGTGCAGGAACGGGCGTCACGTCAGCGGCGCGGCAGGAGGGTGCCGGTAGAGCCGAAGACGGGTCCCGGCGTCGGACGCTTTGGAGTGATGCCATCGCCGGAGGACTGGTGCCGAAGCCGCCGGATCACCCACGGAACAAAGTACTCGCGGGCCCACACGAGGTCGGATGACCTTGCCTCACGCCAGGTGCGGGGCGGCAGGGACTTAGGCAGCAAGGGCTCAAGCGTGTGGTGGACGTTCAGTGCTTCAAGCACCATCATGGCGATGGTGTGGTGGCCAAGCGGCGAGAAATGCAGGCGGTCCGCATCCCACATTTGAGGGTCCGACAACTGCCGCAAGGACCACATGTCCGCGATGATGGCGTCGTGGCGTGCGGCCACTGTCCGGAGGTTCTCGTTGTAAATGGCAACCTTGCCGCGGATACGCCCCAGGACCGATGCTGCCGTGTCCGGACCATTGAAAAGGACCACGGTAGCGCCGCCCGAGCTCAGCTCAGCTACGGCGGCGTCGAGCTTTTCGGCCAACAGGTCGGGATCGCCGCCTGGGCGGATGAGGTCATTGCCGCCAGCCGAAATGGACACCAGGTCCGGCTGCAGTTCCAAGCAGGGGCCCACTTGTTCATCGATGATCTGCTGCAGGAGCCTGCCGCGGATGGCAAGGTTGGCGTAGGCGAAGTCCTCTTGACCGCGGCCCAATTCCTCGGCCACCCGATCCGCCCACCCACGGTGACCGCCGGGGTTCCTGGGTTCGGGGTCGCCGATGCCCTCGGTGAAGGAGTCACCCAAGGCCACATAGCGGGTCCATGGGTGCTTTTGAACGGGCTCGTCCGGCTTCAGTAGAGGCTCGCCCGGCTTCAGTAAAGGATTGTTCTCACTCACGCTCATATCCTGCACCGTGACGTCGACCCTACGCCACCGTAGGTTGTTACTTGTGGGTAACTGCAAGAATGGACCCATGACTGAAGCACCCTCATTTCCAGCCCCCGTTGTCCTGTGGTCCCACGACGAAGCCGAACGCGCAGGCAAGCCCCTCCTGGTCCTGCTGCACGGCTACGGCTCCAACGAGGACGACCTCTTCAGCTTGGCCGGGTTGCTTCCCGAAGGCTTTGTAGTAGCTGCCCTTCGCGCGCCGATGCCCATGGGCCCGGGCTTCACCTGGTTCCCCCTGACAGCATCCATCGACTACTCACTGGACGCCGTGAAGCAAGCGGCCGAGTACGCCCTTGAATGGCTGGACACGGTCAAAGCGAACCACTCGTCAGTGACGTTGTTGGGCTTCTCCATGGGCATGGCCATGGCCACCACCATGCTCCGCTACCGTCCCGCGGACTTCGCCGCCGTCGTCGGGCTGTCAGGCTTTGTGATCGACGCCGGCGCTGACGCCGCCTTCCGGGACGATGAACTGGATGGAACGTTGCCGATGTTCTGGGGCCGTGACCAGCAGGACCCCGTGATCACCCAGGACAAGATCGAATACACCATGGGGTGGGTACGAAAGCACGTTGACCTCACCAAAGTGCTCTACACGGGGATGTGGCACGGCATCAACCAGCAGGAGATCGGACACGTGGGCGAATTCCTCACCCACAAGGTCCTCACTGACTAGCGGGGGACATCAGGCGGTGGTGATCCGGACCGTCTGGCCGTTGACGGTGACGGTATCGCCGACGTGGAGTTGGCGTCCGCGGCGGTCGTCAATTTCGTTGTTGACCTTAACCAAGCCGTTCTTGATGAGCTCCGTGGCTTCAACGCCGTCCTCCACCAAGTTGGCGAGCTTCAACAGCTGGCCCAGGCGGATCATGTCGTCGCGGATGGGGATCTCTTCAATTTCGGGGTTGCTCATACAGCAATGATGCCTGAAGTAGTGTGGTGACGGTGCCGCAGCCTTCTCCCCGTCCCACCCTCCCGCTGGTCATTGGCCTCCCTATTGCCGTAGCGACCGGCCTGGTCATCCCTCTCCAAGCAAGGATCAACGGGGCTCTCGGCGCGAAACTGGACGACGGCATCGCCGCGTCTGTGGTGAGCTTCACCACAGGGCTCCTGCTCATCAGTGCTATTTCTCTGGCCACACCCCGGGGCAGGGCCGGCCTGCAGCGGATCATTCCTGCCGTCCGGAACCGTAGTTTTCCCCGCTTCTATGTCATGGCCGGTGCCATCGGCGCGTTGTTTGTCTTTGCCCAGTCGTTCACTGTGGCACTGCTGGGTGTTGCGTTGTTCACCGTCGCGGCCGTCACCGGACAAACGCTCAGTGGCCTGCTTGTGGACCGCATGGGAATCGGCCCGGGAGGTAAACGGGCCATCACCGGCGTCCGGATCCTGGGCAGCGTCCTCACCGTGGCCGCCGTCGCCTGGGCTGTTTCACCTCGGTTCGGCGGCGACGCCGACATCGCCTCGCTCGTGTTACCCATCCTGCTGCCGTTGGCCGCCGGTTTCTTCATGAGCTTCCAGCAGGCAATGAACGGAACCGCCACCGTGCACTATGGGACGCCAATCGCCGCCACGCTGGTGAACTTCATTGCCGGGTCAGCCATTTTGTGGATCGCGTGGATCATCAAGCTGGCCGTGGCGGGGCCGGGAAATCCGCTGCCCGCTGAGTGGTGGTACTACCTCGGTGGCCCCATGGGGTGCCTCTTCATCGGCCTGGCGGCGTTGCTGGTCCGCAGCCTTGGCGTCCTGATCACGGGTTTGGGCATGATCGCCGGGCAGTTGGTGGGCTCGTTGGTGCTCGACGTCGTGATCCCCAGTCCCGGCGCAGTGGTCGCCTTGCCCACGGTGCTGGGTACGGTGCTGACGCTCGCCGCGATCATCGTGGCCACCCTGCCCTGGCCCAAGGGAGCTTTCGCACGAAGATCAACGGCCAAAGGCCGGTAGGGTAAGTATCGGACAGTATTTCCGTGTACTTTCCCGCAGTAGAGCACAGTACTTACAACAAACTTTCCCCCAGCACCCCGCCGGACAACCTCGTCCGGATTCCGGGGCAAACCACCGCGGACCGCACCCAGCGGCCCTGTAGAACAAATGGAGTTACCCATGGCAGCAAAATCCGTCCTTGACCAGGTCATTTCCCTCTCCAAGCGGAGGGGCTTTGTCTTCCAGGCCGGTGAAATCTATGGTGGCTCCCGTTCGGCGTGGGACTACGGTCCCCTCGGTGCTGAACTGAAGGAAAACATCAAGCGCCAGTGGTGGCAGAGCATGGTTCGCGGCCGCGAGGACGTTGTAGGCCTGGACTCTTCGGTCATCCTTCCCCGCCAGGTATGGGAAGCATCCGGTCACGTGGATGTCTTCTCCGACCCCCTGGTTGAGTGCCTTTCCTGCCACAAGCGCTACCGCGCCGACCACCTCGAGGAAGAGTACGAGGAAAAGAAGGGCCGCCCGGCAGAAAACGGCCTCGCGGACATCGCCTGCGCCAACTGCGGCACCCGCGGTCAGTGGACCGAGCCCCAGGAATTCTCTGGCTTGCTCAAGACGTTCCTCGGCCCGGTGGCCAGCGACGAGGGCATGCACTACCTGCGTCCGGAAACTGCCCAGGGCATTTTTGTGAACTTCAACAACGTCCTCACCACCTCCCGGAAGAAGCCGCCGTTCGGCATTGGCCAGATCGGCAAGTCGTTCCGTAACGAAATCACTCCGGGTAACTTCATCTTCCGTACCCGCGAGTTCGAGCAGATGGAAATGGAATTCTTCGTCGAGCCCGGCACGGACGAAGAGTGGCACCAGTACTGGATGAAGGAACGCATGTCCTGGTACACGGGCCTGGGTATTCGTGAAGACAACCTGCGCTTCTTTGAGCACCCGTTGGAGAAGCTCAGCCACTACTCCAAGGGCACCACGGACATTGAGTACCGCTTCGGTTTCCAGGGCTCCGAGTGGGGCGAGCTTGAGGGCATCGCCAACCGCACGGACTTCGATCTCTCCACGCACGCCAAGGCCTCCGGCACGGACCTGAGCTACTTCAACCAGGCCACCAACGAGCGCTACACCCCGTTCGTCATCGAGCCCGCCGCCGGCCTGACCCGCTCCTTCATGGCCTTCCTGATCGACGCCTACACCGAGGACGAGGCACCTAACGCCAAGGGCGGCGTCGATGTCCGCACCGTGCTGAAGCTGGATCCGCGCCTGGCCCCGGTCAAGGCCGCCGTCCTGCCGCTGAGCCGTAACGAGGACTTGTCCCCGAAGGCAAAGGCGCTGGGCGCCCAGCTGCGCAAGAACTGGAACATCGACTTCGACGACGCCGGCGCCATCGGCCGCCGCTACCGTCGCCAGGACGAAATCGGTACCCCGTTCTGCATCACCGTGGACTTCGACACCCTGGAAGACCAGGCCGTCACCATTCGTGAGCGCGACACCATGAGCCAGGAACGCGTGTCCCTGGACAAGGTTGAGGGTTACTTGGCAGCACACCTGATCGGCGCTTAGCCGTGGCTTTGGATTACCGCGAATGGAAGGACGGCGACGACCTCGCCCTCCTGGAAATCTGGGGCGGCCCGGAGACTCTTCCCGCGGAGCAGTTCCGTGCGGCACTGGCGCCTTCGAGCAACCAGCCGTGGCGCCGCTGCATCGTGGCGGAGGACGTGGTGGACGGTGTCCGGATTCCCGTCGCGGCCGGTGTAGTCCATGAAGCTTCGCTGCACCCGGAACGACTCTGGGCGTACGTTGAGGTTGCCAAGGACCACCGCCGTGAAGGCGTGGGTGCCACCCTGCTGACCATGTTGCGCCGTGAAGCCGGGAACTCGCCGTCGGGCGTTTCCAAACTGCGCAGCAAAGTGGAGCCGGACACTGCCGGTGCGGCATTTGCTGCGGCAGCGGGACTTGCCCCCATCCAGCGTTCGCAGCTGGTGGTGGTGAAGCCGGAGCCCTTGTCTTTGCCGCGCTTCGGCGACGGTTCCGAGGAAGCTGCTGCAGAGCGCGTGGAGGACCTGGCTACGGGTTCGGTGGAACTGAGCGATGTGGTGGGCAAGTACTACTCACATGTCCACCACTGGGACAGCCCCGGGGAACTGAGCATTGCCACCGTGCAGCGCTTGTTCCTGCACGACCTCACAGGAGCCCATGGGGCCATTGTGTTGCGCGCACCTAAAGCGAGTGCTTTCGGCCAAGGCGTTCCTGCCAGCCGCAAGGGCAAGATCCAGGCGTTCGCCATCAGCTATGCCCAAGGCGACTCCGACGAGCCTTCGGATGTCTTCCTCGGACACGACCCCCTGCTCTCCGCCGAGGAAGCAGCGGCCGCGGTCCGGGACCTGCTGGCACTCATCGCCTACCAGCACCCGGTCTTGTTGGAAGTTGACGAGTCCATGACGGCGCTCCGCACGGTTCTTGATCCGCTGTTGGAATCCGGCAAGGCCCATGTTCGCGGCGCAGATACGCTGATTGTGAGCGACTGACCACTGTTTCTGCACGTCAGGATCCTGCCTCCCGCTGACTACAGCGGACGGCAGGATCCTTGTGTTTAAGCCCGTCGCTGCCGTGGACCGGCCTGGTTAATAAAGATGATTGACGCTGCCCGGGTGCAGGAGTAGGCCTATCGGAGTAAACCCCCACGCTGCCACCGCTGGAGGGAAGCGGCGTGTGGAACTGATCGGTCTCTCATCTGTATCGGTGGTAAAGAAAATGAACCAAATAGCCCTCGATGGGCTGCGGGAACAGTTGCGCGGGCAACTCATCACTCCCGACGATCCTGACTACGACTCCGCTCGGGCCGTCTTCAACGCCATGGTGGACAAGCGCCCCGTGGGTATCCTCCGTGTCTCGCAAATATCCGACGTCATCGCCGGAGTGAACTTTGCCCGCGAGAACCACATGCCGCTTGCCATCAGGGGCGGTGGGCACAGCGCACCAGGCTTCGGCACCTGGGACGATGGGCTGGTGCTGGACTTCGTCAACCGCACCGGCGTAAGGGTGGATCCGGAAGCACGCACGGCGCGTGCCGAAGCGGGTACCACGTGGGCCGACTTCAACCACGCCACACACGCCTTTGGGCTGGCAACTACCGGCGGGATCGTTGGATCCACGGGGGTGGCCGGGCTGACGCTGGGAGGGGGTATAGGGTACTTGACCCGTAAACATGGCCTCTCTTGCGACAACCTGGTCTCGGCAGATGTGGTGACCGCTGACGGCAATTTCCTCATCGCCAACAACGAACGTAATGAAGACTTGTTCTGGGCCATCCGGGGCGGGGGCGGAAATTTTGGGGTGGTGACGTCATTGGAATTTCAGCTCCATCCCGTGGACATGGTCTATGCCGGCATCATCATCTACGGGGCTGAGAACATCCCCGCCGTGGCTCGCTTCTACCGCGAGTACATAGCTTCCGCGCCCGAGGAATTCGGGGCCTTCCTCGGCTTCCACCAGGGACCGCCCGTACCTTTCCTTCCGGAGGAGTGGCATGGCAAGTCTGTGTGCGTGGTGGTGGGAATGTGGACTGGCGATCCGGCCGAAGGCGAAGCACGCTGGCAACCCTTCCTCGAGGCCGCTCCCGTAGCGGGATCGATGGTGGGTCCCATGCCCTATCCAGCCCTGAACGTG
This sequence comes from Paenarthrobacter sp. NPDC091711, assembly GCF_044756605.1. NCBI lineage: Bacteria > Bacillati > Actinomycetota > Actinomycetes > Micrococcales > Micrococcaceae > Paenarthrobacter > Paenarthrobacter sp. NPDC091711. The sequence goes on along the minus strand of NZ_JBIVTF010000005.1, from coordinate 69,428 downwards.
GCCTTCGACGGTCTCAACCAGAAAGGGATGCAAGGCTATTGGAAGGCCAACTTCCTCCGTGACCTCAATGACGGTGCCATCGGCGCCCATGCCGAATTCGGAGCAACTGTTACCAGCGTAAACACCGCGGTGCATGTTTACCCGATCGACGGGGCAGTATCCCGCGTGGGTGTCCAGGACACCGCTTTCGCCCACCGCGACATGAAGTTCGCTCCGGTCATCGCCACGCAGTGGCCGGACCCGGCGGATAACGCAGCCAACATCGCGTGGGCACGTCAGTACGCAGCGGCCCTCGCGCCGCATTCGGAGGCCGGCGGTTACATCAACTTCATGGATTCCGAGGACCAGAACCGGGTGGCGGACAACTACGGACCAAATTGGGAGAGACTGGTGGCCATCAAGGGCAAATACGATCCCGGCAATCTCTTCCGGGCAAACCAGAACATCGCGCCTGTCTGAGTCAGGAGAGCTCTGCCTGCCCGCGTAGGGTTAAGGCATGAGGTTTTGCTGCTGATGGGCCACGGTCACTCCCACGGACGTTCTGAAGAGTCCGATCCCACCCCGCAGGCGCTCGCGTCGCGGAAGAGGGCCAACTGGATTCTCGCGGCCATTCTTGTTCCAGTGGGCGTCCTGACGCTCGTAGCCATGATGGTCCTGTGGCCCTCCGGCAGCCGGGAAGGAATCTCGTTCTCGAGTCCTTATCAGGCCGCTCCGGGGGTCACCTTCGATACCGGCCGGATCCAAAGCGTGGTGGTGGAAAGCTGCACGCAGACGGGCCAGTCCACACCTGGCCAAACGGATCAAAGTCAAACGGATTCCAACCAGAACAACCAGTCCGCCGGATCCCAGTGCACGTTCGCCTTTACGGAGCCGGACAAGGGCGGGGACGTAGTCAAGGTGGTCATCAACCCTGATGTCGCCATGTCCCACGGCGTGGACGTGGGGGACTCCATCCGGTACCTCAACCTGTCCGCCGTCCAAGGTACCAATGCCGGCAGCGGCGCTCCCGCCTACGTTTTTGTGGACTTCGTCCGCAGCATCCCCATAGCCTTCCTTGCTGTCCTGTACGCAGCAGTTGTCATCGCGGTGGCGCGTTGGCGTGGCTTCCGGGCGCTTCTTGGCCTTGTGGGTGCGTACTTCGTCCTGGTCAGTTTCATTCTGCCGGGTTTGGTGGAAGGCAAGCCGCCGCTGCTGCTGGCTTTGGTGGGCTCCACGGTGATCATGATCGGGGTCCTGTATTTCGCGCATGGATTCTCTGCGCGGACGTCGACGGCTTTGCTGGGCACTATTTTTGGGCTCAGCATTACCGCGCTGTTAGCGGCGTGGGCCACGGATGCCGCTAATTTGGCGGGTGTGGGGAACCACGACGCCTCCACGTTGGTGAATATGTCACCGCAGATTTCCATTTCCGGGATCATCCTCTGCGGCCTGATTGTTTCCGGACTCGGCGTGCTCAACGACGTCACCATTACCCAGTCCTCGGCAGTGTGGGAGCTCTACGAGCTGGCCCCCAATACCAGTGCCCGCAAGCTGTTCTCCTCGGCCATGCGGATCGGCCGGGACCACATCGCCTCCACTGTGTACACCATCGCCTTTGCCTACGCGGGCGCAGCGCTTCCGATCCTCATCATCGTGATGCTGTACGACCGGCCGCTCGCTGAGGCTCTGACCAGTGCCGAGCTGTCCGAAGAAGTCATCCGTACCTTGGTGGGTTCCATTGGTCTGGTCCTCGCGATTCCGGTGACCACGCTGATCGCCGTCCTGGTGGTTAAAGCCACGGGCATGAAGCGGCTCGCCTCATCGGCTGGACCGGCTGTTAGTGCCGATGACCTCAAGGACACCGGTTCGCTGGCAGCAGCTGCCGCCGTCGTGGGTTCCGGTCCGCAAGACACGCACGACGCCGAGACGCGCCTTGGCGCTCCTGGCAAACCGGCACGCCCGGGCAGCCGCCGCGCCCAGCGCGAAGCGGAGCGGCGCAGCCCGGAGTAAGCGCTCATGACATTTGTCATCCAGGATGCGTGACACCCGCTACGGGTGCATGAGGCTCTTCCCGGCTTGAATTGGTAGACCACGCCAATTCCAGGGAGAGCCATGACAATGACAGATGTGCCGGCAATTCAGGCTGAAGGACTTCACAAGAGCTTCGGGAAGGTCCACGCTGTCCGCGGGCTGGACCTGACGGTGCAGCAGGGGGAGGTTGTGGCCTTCCTGGGACCCAACGGCGCCGGCAAGACCACCACTATCGACATGATCCTGGGGCTCAGCACCCCGGACACGGGCACCGTGTCCGTTTTCGGGCGTACACCGCGGGCAGCGATTGCCAGGGGACAGGTAGCTGCGGTGATGCAGACGGGCGGCTTGCTGCGGGATATCAGTGTTCGTGAGACCGTGCAGCTCACCGCGGCGATGTTCGACTCCTCCCGCCCTGTGGACGAAGTCCTGACCCGCGCCGGCATCCTGGACATTGCTGACCGGAAGGTGGAGAAGTGTTCCGGTGGCCAGCAGCAGCGCCTTCGCTTCGCCATGGCCTTGGTCTCCGACCCCGGGCTTCTCATCCTGGACGAGCCAACCACCGGCATGGATGTGGCCGGCCGCCGTGACTTTTGGTCCGCCATCCGGGCCGATGCCTCGCGAGGGCGCACTGTCATCTTCGCCACCCACTACCTCGAAGAAGCGGACGCCTACGCTGACCGGATTGTGCTGGTGCGCCAGGGAACCATCGTTGCCGATGGCACCGCGGCCCAGGTCAAGAACCTGGCCTCCGGAAGGACCGTGCGCGCAACACTGCCGCCGGGGGACCGGGAACGGCTGGCAGGACTGCCTCCTGCCGCCGCAGTGGAGTACGACGCCGGCCGGGTCACCGTTCGTACCGCCGACTCGGATTCCGTAGTCCGCTACCTGCTCAACAACACCGGTGCCCACGACCTTGAAGTAGTGGCCAACAACCTCGAGGAAGCCTTCGTGGCCCTCACTGCGGACGAACCCGGCACGGGAGTCCAGCACGCACTTGAAGGAGACCGGGCATGAGCCAGACAACAGCCATCCAGGACCGCAAACCTTCCGCCGGAGGCATCAACAGCACCTTCCTGTGGATCGAAATCAAGCGGATGCTCCGTAACCGCAGGACCATCATCTTCACGGTCCTCATGCCCGCGATTTTCTTCTTCATCTTTGGACTGTCCAATAAGGACCAGCTTCTTCCCAACGGCCATAGCTATGGGCAGTACATCCTGATCAGTCTCACCGTTTACGCCGCCATGACGGCAGCCACAGGGGCGGGCAGCCAAGTAGCCGTTGAGCGGGCGCAGGGCTGGAGCCGGCAATTGCGCCTCACCCCGTTGCTGCCTGGCGCTTATATCGCGGTCAAGGCAGCGGCAGCGCTGACCTTGTCCCTGATGGCCGTCATCGCCCAGTTCATTATTGGTGCTTTGGCCGGGGTAACCATGGACCCCCGGATCTGGCTGACCGCCGGGTTGGTCGCCTGGCTGGGATCCCTTGTTTTCGCGGCTCTTGGCTTGTTCGTCGGCTATCTCATGCCAAGCCAGAACGTCATGCAGATCCTTGGCCCGGCCCTTGCCATCCTTGCCATGCTGGGAGGGCTGTTCATGCCGATAGAAATCATGGGGGACACCTTTGGCGAGATTGCCAGGTTCACGCCCGCTTACGGGATCGGGCAGCTGGCGCGCAGCCCTATCACTGGCGAGTTTGATGCCGTGTGGATCGTCAATGTCCTGGTGTGGCTGGCCATCTTTGTTGGCGGGGCCGCCATGGCCTTCCGCCGTGACACCAAGCGTGTCTGAGCCCGTCCTGCAGTGACTATTGTGGGATCCATGAGCAGCCCGAGCCTTGGTGATACGTTCCGTGGGCCCGGACCCCGCAAATGGTTTGTCGGAGCCGGATTCTCCATCATCCTGTGGGCCTGGCCCACGTGGAACCTGGTGTGGTCGGTGGACGAACCTGTGCTCTGGAAGGTCGCCGCTTCCGCGTCGCTGGTGGCTTTCTTCGCCGCCTACGCCGTCCTGCCGATGTTCAGCCGGAGCCGCGGCCCCCGGACAGGACTCGCATGTACGGGGATCCTGCTGGCATTGAACGGCCTGGTCATTCTCATGATCGGCAAGGAGGCGCTATGGACGTGGCCTTTCCTCGCTTGTGCCATCGCCATGACGGTGCTGCCGCCCTTCGTGGACTTCGTCCTCATCGTCGCCATGGCGGCTGTGTCCTTGGCAACGGAACTGGCCACCGGCACCCCGGAGCAGGCGCTCTTCCAGCCGGCCCTGATCCTGTCGCTCGGTTTGATGATGTCCTCCTTCGCCCGATTGATCCGGCAGACTGTCCAGTTGCGTGCGGCCCAAACCGAACTGGCTGACGCCGCCGTTGCTGCGGAACGAAGCCGGGTTGCCCGGGACATGCATGACATCCTGGGCCATTCCTTGACGGTGATCGCCATCAAGGCCGAACTGGCAGGACGGTTGATGGAAGGATCGCCTCCGGGTCCGGCCACGGACCGGGCGGCCGCTGAGATCAGCGATGTGCAGGATCTTGCCCGCGGCGCGCTCGCGGATGTCAGGGCAACGGTTGCGGGGTATCGGGGCGTCAACGTCCTCGCCGAACTCGCAGCGGCCCGGACAGCGCTGGAGTCGGCTGGGATAACTGCCGAATTGCCGGGCACCGTGGAACAAGTCCCGGCCAGGCACCGGGAGCTGTTCGGCTGGGTGCTCCGGGAAGGCATCACTAATGTGGTGCGGCACTCAGGCGCCGGGCGCTGCCGCGTCCTGTTGACGGCGTCGAGCGTGTTGGTGGAGGACGACGGCGTGGGCCCGGGTGCCTCGGAATTCTTCGGTAACGGCCTGACCGGCATCCGGGAAAGAACAGCGGCTGCCGGTGGCAGCGTCCATGTGGGCTCGAGTGACCTGGGAGGGTTCAGATTGGCTGTTGAGGTATGACTATCCGTTTGGTGATTGCCGATGACCAAGCATTGGTCCGTGGGGCTCTGGCCGCTTTGCTGGGTCTCGAACCGGATATCGAGGTGGTTGCAGAGCTGGGCGACGGCATTGGGGTGGCAGACGCCGTGGTGGAATATTCCGCGGACGTAGCGATGCTCGATGTCGAGATGCCCGGATTGGATGGCATCAGCGCCGCAGCTGCTGTCCGCCGGGCGGCTCCTTCATGCCGGGTCCTCATGGTCACCACTTTTGGGCGGCCCGGCTACCTCAGGCGGGCTATGCAGGCCGGCGCTTCGGGGTTCGTGGTCAAGGACACGCCTGCGCGGCAGCTCGCCGAGGCTGTTCGGCGCGTGCATCGCGGACTGCGGGTGGTGGATCCCGCCCTCGCCGCCGAATCGTTGGCCTCCGGTGACAGCCCGCTGACCGAACGTGAGGCAGAGGTGCTTCGGGCAGCGTCCGACGGCGGCACCGTGGCAGACATTGCCAAAGCCGCGATGCTCTCCGAAGGGACAGTGCGGAACTACCTGTCCGCGGCGATGGCCAAGACAGGGGGAAGAACCAGGGCCGAAGCGGTCCGATTGGCCGAGGACAACGGCTGGCTTCTTTAGGGCAGCCCCCGATTTGCCCACATTTGCAACAATGGATGGGTGACTGTAGTAGCAACGCCCCCCGCACCAAAGCTCGAGCTCCCGCCTTTGAAGCTCGGCGGGATTACCGTGGACACCCCGGTAATCCTTGCCCCCATGGCGGGCATCACCAACTCTGCCTTCCGCAGGCTCTGCCGTGAATACGGCGGCGGCATGTACGTGGCGGAGATGGTGACGTCCCGTGCCCTGGTGGAACGGACACCGGAATCGTTGCGCATCATCTCGCACGATGAGGACGAGAAAGTCCGTTCTGTGCAGCTCTACGGCGTGGATCCGGTGACCGTGGGTGCCGCGGTTCGCATGCTCGTTGACGAGGACCGGGCCGATCACATCGACCTTAACTTCGGCTGCCCCGTGCCCAAGGTCACCCGGCGCGGAGGCGGTTCAGCCCTCCCGTGGAAGATCGACCTCTTCACCTCCATCGTCAACACAGCGGTCAAGGAAGCCTCCAAGGGCGGCATTCCGCTCACCATCAAGATGCGTAAAGGCATTGATGAGGACCACCTGACGTACCTCGACGCCGGCCGCATCGCCCGCGACGCAGGAGTGGCCGCCGTCGCCCTTCACGGCCGGACGGCCGCGCAGTTCTATTCCGGCCAGGCCGATTGGTCCGCCATTGCCCGCCTCCGCGAGGCTCTGCCGGACATCCCGGTGCTGGGCAATGGCGACATTTGGTCCGCGGAAGATGCAGTCCGCATGGTGCGCGAAACAGGCGTGGACGGCGTCGTGGTGGGCCGCGGCTGCCAGGGCCGCCCCTGGCTCTTCGGCGACCTCCAGGCGGCCTTCGAAGGCAGCGACCAGCGGCACCGCCCCGGACTCCGTGAAGTGGCTGAGGGCGTCTACCGCCACGCCGAGCTGATGGTGGAGACCTTCGGCAACGACGAATACAAGGCGCTGCGCGAAATCCGCAAGCACATGGCCTGGTACTTCAAGGGCTACGTGGTGGGCGGAGAACTCCGCGCCAAGCTGGCCACCGTGCCCACCCTCGAGGTGCTGCGCGAATACCTTGATGAGCTGGACATGGACTCGCCTTACCCGGGAGTCGATTCCGAGGGCCCCCGCGGCCGTGCGGGCTCGCCAAAGAAGCCTGCGTTGCCCAAGGACTGGCTGGTGAGCCGTCAGCTGAACGCTGAACAGAGCGCGGATATCTCAGCCGCGGAGCTGGACGTTTCGGGCGGCTAGCCTCACACGTGTAAGACTGACTCTAGAAGCTCCACACCCCGGCGCTTGAAGGAGGCAGATACCCATGGGAACCGAAGCGATACTTGGCCACGACGGGACGGCACATGATTTTGTGCTGGCCATTCCCGGTTACGCCGAGGCCGATTCCGCGCGGTGGGTTGAAGAGCCGCGCAAGAGCAACTATCGCTCCGATTTTGAGCGGGACCGCGCCAGGGTCCTGCACTCTTCGGCACTGCGCAGGCTCGGTGCAAAAACGCAGGTAGTCGCCCCGGACACGGATGACTTCGTCCGAACCAGGCTGACCCACAGCTTGGAAGTGGCGCAAGTAGGCCGCGAACTGGGCCGCTCCCTCGGCTGTGATCCTGACGTGGTGGATACTGCATGCCTGAGCCACGATCTTGGTCATCCACCGTTCGGCCACAACGGTGAGTCCGCCCTGAACGAAGTAGCGCACACCATTGGCGGCTTCGAAGGTAACGCCCAGACCCTGCGGCTGTTGACCAGGCTCGAACCCAAAGTGCTCGCCGAGGACGGCAGGCCGGCAGGACTGAACCTGACCCGCGCCAGCCTGGACGCCGCGTCCAAGTACCCGTGGTCCGCCGTCGACGCCCCCGTGATCCACGGCCACCGCACCAGCAAATTCGGTGCCTACGAGGACGATCTTCCCGTGTTTGAGTGGCTGCGTGAGGGTGCGCCGGGCAACCGTTCCTGCATCGAAGCGCAGGTCATGGACCTGGCAGATGATATTTCCTACTCGGTCCACGATGTGGAGGACGCGATCGTCGCCGGCCACTTCCAGTTGAAGTGGATGGAGAACCCGGACCATCGGGCGCGCGTTGTGGGCTACACCAAGCAGTGGTACCTGCCGCACAACGATCCCGCAGAAATTGACGCCGCCCTTGCCCGGCTGGAGGCCACCAAGGTGTGGGTCCGCGAAGCAGACGGCAGCCGGAAATCCATGGCCGCCCTGAAAGACATGACCAGCCAACTGATCGGCCGGTTCTGCCAGAGCGCCATGGAAACCACCCGCGCCCATTTCGGCCCGGCCAACCTCACCCGATACGACGCCGAGCTCATGGTTCCCGAGGACACCGTCACCGAGATCGCCGTCCTCAAGGGCCTTGCCACCACGTTTGTGATCTCCACAGACCACCGCCAGCCGGTGTACGAGCGTCAACGCGAGGTGCTGCATGCCTTGGTAGGTGTTTTGAACGCCACGGGTGACCGTCACTTGGAGCCGATGTTCGCCGCGGACTGGCGTGACGCCGTCGACGACGGCGCGCGGCTGCGCGTGGTGATCGACCAAGTTGCCTCGCTGACGGACGTCTCCGCGCTGGCAATGTACGAGCGGCTTGTGGGCAGCCTTCCCTCGCTCTGGTAAACCCCTCTGGTAAACCCTTCCTGCGTTCCGTTAACGGCGGGGACTCGTGGGGCAAGCGACTAGGATGGTCACGTGGCTGGCCTGATCAAACGTGAAGATATCGACGAAGTACGCCAGCGCACGGATATCAAGGAAGTCGTTGACGGTTACGTCACCCTCAAGGGCGCCGGGCTGGGCAGTTTCAAGGGCCTGTGCCCCTTCCACGACGAACGCTCACCCTCCTTCACTGTCCGCCCGCAAGTGGGCAGGTACCACTGCTTCGGTTGCGGCGAAGACGGGGACGCCATCTCCTTCGTCCAGAAGATGGACCATAGCTCGTTCCACGAGGCCGTTGAGAAGCTGGCCGCCAGAATCGGCTACGAGCTGCGCTACGAGGACGGTGGAACCGGTCCCAGCCGCGAGGAAGTGGGCAAACGCCAACGCCTGTTGGACGCCCACAAGATCGCCGATGAGTTCTTCCGCGCGCAGCTGCTGACCCCCGGAGCGGCCGAAGGGCGCAACTTCCTCGATGGCCGGGGATTCGACCGCTCCGCCGCCGAACATTTTGGCGTGGGCTACGCACCCCAAGGCTGGGACGGACTGCTGAAGCACCTCCGCGGCCGTGGATTCACGGATGCTGAGTTGAAACTCACAGGGATGTTCTCGGAAGGAAACCGCGGAATTTACGATCGCTTCCGCGGAAGGCTGATCTGGCCCATCAGGGACATCGCGGGAGACACCATTGGGTTCGGTGCCCGCAAACTCTTTGAGGACGACCAAGGCCCCAAATACCTGAACACCCCTGAAACCACGTTGTACAAGAAATCCCAGGTCCTCTACGGGATCGACATCGCCAAGCGGAACATCGCCAAGGAACGGCAATTGGTAGTGGTGGAGGGATACACGGACGTCATGGCCTGTCACCTTGCCGGGGTCACGACGGCGGTGGCCACCTGCGGTACTGCCTTCGGTACCGAGCACATCAAGGTAGCCCGGCGGCTGCTCTCGGACGACGGCAGCGGGGGAGAGGTCATCTTCACCTTCGACGGCGACGCCGCCGGCCAGAAGGCTGCCCTGCGGGCTTTCGAAGAAGACCAACGCTTCACCGCCCAGACGTACGTCGCTGTGGAACCCTCCGGTGCGGACCCCTGTGATCTTCGCCAACTCAAGGGTGACGCCGCGGTGCGCGAACTCATCAGCACCCGCAAGCCCCTGTTCGAGTTTGCCATCCGGGCCACTCTTCGGCGGCACAACCTGGATACCGTGGAAGGCCGTGTGGCTGCCCTTCGGGAAGCCGCCCCCGTGGTGGCGCAGATCCGGGACTCCGCCACGAGGCCCGGATACACGCGCAACCTGGCCGGTTGGCTGGGAATGCCTATCGAAGAAGTCAGCGGTTACGTGGGAGCAGCGGCCAAGCGGGCCGCATCCGGTGGCGGCGCCGCCAGCCCCGCAGGCCCGGCGGCCACCACAGCAGCACCGGCGTCGAGCGGTCCCGTCTTCCAGCGGCCCGATCCCAGGGACCCCATAGCCGGCATGGAACGCCAAGCGCTGGAAGTGGTCCTCCAAGAGCCGGGTGTGCTGGGCGGGGGAGCCTGGGAGCGCTTCGAAGCCTCACAATTCAACACTCCTGCCTACGCGGCCGTCCACACCGCCGTACGGGCCGCCGGCCTGGCCCACTCGGATGACCCTGTGGCGTGGGTGGAGCAGGTCCGCCAGGAAGTCCCCGAGCCCCTGCGCGCTTTGGTCTCCGAATTAGCGGTGACGCCCCTGCCGGCGAGCACGGCCGAGGCGATGCAGCGGTACTGCCGTGACATCCTGGCCCGCCTTTTCGAATTGCAGATCACCAGGATCAAGGCTGACAAGATGGGGCAGCTGCAGCGCTTGGACGCGGGAGCCAATCCGGAGGAGTTTCAGCGGCTGAACCGTGAGCTGATGCAACTTGAAATGGAGCGCAGGGCGCTCCGCTCGGATGGCTGAAAACGCCGATTTCACTTTCCGGCGGGCCCCTGTTAAGCTAGTAACCGCTTCATTCCTCCGTAGCTCAATTGGCAGAGCATTCGACTGTTAATCGAAGGGTTACTGGTTCAAGTCCAGTCGGAGGAGCGCGCAATACCCCCGTTTCGATCACTCGGAACGGGGGTATTTTTATACCCCCGAGGGGTATGCGGCGCCGATTTAGCATTCCGGTAGAACCTTTGCTAAAGTCATAACCGCTTCATTCCTCCGTAGCTCAATTGGCAGAGCATTCGACTGTTAATCGAAGGGTTACTGGTTCAAGTCCAGTCGGAGGAGCATCAGGACCCCGTACCGGCTTTCTAGCTGGTACGGGGTTCGTTTTTTTCCTGGACTTTCCTAGACGAAGTCCATCTCCACTTGCAGGAAACGGGCTGCCTCGGCCACCGCGGCGAGGAACGAATCCTGTTCAGTGGGCGGCGTCCTGGGCTCCCGGGGATGCCATTCGTGGGGAGCCGAGTAGACGCGGGTGAAGCCGCCTCCAGGAGGCGCGTAGAAGATGCCGAAGCGTTGGACTGGCCACTCGGGCGAGGTCTCGGGGGCGACCAGCAGCGCGGCCCCCGTTTCCGGGTTGTGCCACTGGGCAATGGGGCGGCGACGGTCATCGGTGAAAAGCCCGGCGGCGTAGAGGGCAGCCGACTGAGGGCTGGTCACCGAGCACAGACGGTCCCACCACAGCGGCAGGATGCGTTCATCCCGACGCTGCCAGGGTGCCGGAAGCGGCTGCAGCTCTTGCCAAGGGGGCACATCACAACTTTATCGCCGGTACGGGTCCTGCAAAAGGGCGAGTGCTATCTGGAGAGGCCAAGCCGGGGGTAGAGCACTTCGAATCCTTTGGTCAGTCCCGCGTTCAATGCCAGGCCAACGTGGCCGCCGTTGGGCACCTCGTAGTACGTCACCGCCATCCCTGCCTCCCGGGCCGCTGCCGAGACTGCCTGGGCGGCCGCGACGTAGGTGGTGTCGTCCGAGCCCACGGTGAAGACTGCCGTTGTCTTGGGGAACTGCTTTCCCTTCATGATATTGATGGGCTTCTGCGCGTCGTAGGCAGCCTGGTTGCCATTGAAGATCGATGCCAGGTTGCCTGCCGGATCCTCCGCACCGGGGAATTCCTCGCCTGAGATATCCACCACGTTGCCCCACATCTCCGGGTATTTGACCGCGAAGGAAATGGCACATTGCCCGCCGTTGGAGTAGCCGGCAATGGTCCAGTGTTCGCGGTCCGGGAGGATGTTCAAGTTGGCTTTGGCCCAGTTAACAACGTCCTCGTTGATGTACTTCTCCACGTTGCCGTATTTGGCGGTGTCGAGGCAGAGGGTGTCATCCTGGTCCGGGCCGATCTGGTCTGCGACGATCGCGATGGGGGCCAGGCCATTGTTCTTTGCGGCGAACTGGTCCAGGGCAGCGGAAACGTATTGCGGATCAGGGAGTCCTGGCTGGCCCATCATGAGGACGAACAAGGGCAACTTGGGTGGATGGGCCGTCAGGGCCGCAGGGGGCAAGTAGATGCCCGCCGGCCTGGCATCGAAACCGGACGCCGTGGCTGGAATGACTTGGGTGCCTGCCCTTCCCTTGGCTGGCTGGTCGCCCGGGGGCTGCCAGCTCTGCCACAGCGGACCTGCCGGTACGGAGGCGTCAGGGTCCGGCTTTGCCAGTTGGATGGCGCCCTCCGTGGAGATCCCCAGCGCCGAGCCGAGCGTCTTGTTCAGTCCAAACTCTGTATTGATGCCGAGCGCGGCCACCATGACGAACACGGGGATCGATACCGCGGCCACCACCTTCCGCCACCGCGGGCTATGACGGAAACTGACCACGGCCAGGCCCAGGGCGGCGAAGCAGGCGAGGGCCCAGAACCACACCCGAGGTGTCAGCCCCACGTGGAAGACGTCCAGGACGTCCTCCACGAGCCACACGGTCAACCACCCGAACAGACCCGCGACCACTATCGCCGTAACCGCAGTGAGGGCCCAGCGCGCTGACGGCCGGAGGAACAAAAGCAGGAAAAACCCGACGCCGATCACTCCGGCGATCGTCATGACTACGGGGCCGCTGATCTCGAGTTTCAGGAGGTCGTTCATGGCCGCGCGGTCCGTTCGGGCGTCATGCGGCTGGCTCCTTGGCTACCATTTGCCGCAACAGCCCGGCGCTTTGCGTGGGGGACAGTCCCGGCAGGTAGGCCGAACCCACCGCGATGCCGATGGACGGCAAGGCCAACGGGTCCTGGTAGTACATGTAGAGGGTCCGGTGTTCAGGCTGGAACCTTGATTTGAAGGCGGCCAAGGATTTGAAGCCGTACATGGGTTCCAGGGCGTTCCCCAGAAGTGCCAGGACGCGGTCCAGGGTGCTGCGGTCTTCGTCCCCGGCACCGCCGCCTGCGTTGGCGAGCGGCGAGCCTGACAACGAGATCTGGGGTACTTCTTCTTTGAAGTGGGTCACTGCAGAGGCGATGAGGAACTCCATGACGCCCTTGAATCCTGTGGTCCGGCGACGCATGAAGTCCAAGGTCCACCCGGAGATGGCCCCGTGGCTGAAGACGGGGAGCCAGCTGGTGACTCCATGGACTAGTCCGTCGTCATCCACGGCCACGCAGCAGAGCACCTCGGGATCTTTGAGCTCGTTCAAGCCACCCAGGGTGAAGCCCATCTCAGGAAGCGCTTTGTCAGCTACCCATTCTTCGGAGATCTCCGCCAGCTGCGCCCTGATTCCCGGAGGCATCTCAGGGTAGGGGTACCAGCGATCTTTGATGGAAAGCTTGTCTGTACGGTTCAGGGCGGTCCGGACGTTCTGCCATTCCTTGCCCTTGAAGGTCATGGCTTGGACGTTGAGGAGTGTCTCTTCCGCCACCTCGAGTTTTCTGAAGCCATGGGGTACGAGTGGGACATCCAGCTCTGCCGTTGCGGAATAGAAGCACGGGATCAGCCCCAGATTGGCGCAGTGCTTGACGAAACCCGTAGCTGCATCGGCGTGGTGTTCGCTGGCGCCAAAAGGACCGGCAACGGTGAGGGCAACCCCGTTGTGGACCTGATAGGCGATTCCAGCTTTCCTGTCCGGGGTGAACCAGTACTGGTTGTTGTCCCAGAGAGCCATCCAGGACAACGTGCCGCCGCCATCATGCAACAGCTCCCGGGTGTGCCCCAGATCCGCTGCGGGATCGGTGGCCAGCATCCTGAATCGCCGGAAGTTGTTCAGGACAAGCACCAGAATGCAGAGCCAGATGACGTCTCCACCCAGGCCGTACAACACGGTGCTCAGGACGCCTTGGGGGAGGGCCACCACGAACGGGACAGGGAAAGGAACCAGGATGTGGGTCAGTTGCCCGGCAAGGTCCACCAGCGTAGAGCGGCCAGGATTGCCTTCAATGAACCAGAACACCACATAGAGGAGCACGGCTGCCACAGCAAGGATGAGCGAGGTGCGGCCGAGGACCCGGTACCCGGCGTCGCTGGATTCGACGCGGAACTTATGCCGGTTTACCAACAGCAGCACAGCGATGATGACAGGGGCGAGGACTGCGGGTACCGCGTACAGCAGGAGGTACGCGAAGTCGTCATCGCCTACTGTGACCCCCGGATCAGTAACGTACTGGACGATGGACAGGACGGTCACGGCTGCCAGATACAGCTGGATAACGAGTGTCAGCCGGTATGCCAGCCGCCGGCCGCGCCTCAGCCCCTCGGCGCAGACAAGGAGCAGCAGCACAGGAATCAGCGTCAGGATTGCCGCGCCAAAGCTCTGGACGCCCACGATGCTTTGCAGGGTGACACAGTTGTTGTCGTTGTTACACGCTTCCTGAACCTCATCGGCGTCGGGACTTGCTTGGAGCATCACTTCGGAAACTACGGACAGGGGGCCGATTTCCCACGTTCCGGTCAGCTGCGTGAGCAATGGTCCCACCGCGAAGACACCCACCACGGTGCCCACCAGGAACCGTGTTTCGCGAAGGCTTGAGGAGTGCAGCGATCCCGCCCGTCGGCGCAGGGCCAGCGATTGGATGGCCCAACCTGCCAGGATCCCGATCACGGCCCCGGCCAGGGCCTGCAGGGTTTGGGCGACTCCAACGAACAGGGCAAACATCAGCGTGGCGGCCAGCAGCCACGTCCTCAGGCGGCGACGCCACAGGGCCTCAAGTGCCGCCGTCGAGCATCCCAACGCGGCGGCAGCGCCACCATAGGCACCCACAACATATTCGCCGCCCAGGAAACTGAGCCATTGGTCGCTGGCATCCGTTCCAAAAGTTACGAGTACTACCAGGACCAGGGCGCTGAGGGCGGAACCGGCAACGAAGGCAGTCAAGGCCAGCCAAGGGCCCATGACGCGTTCGGCGATGCCCACACCCACCAGGATCGCCGCTGTGCAGGCCAGGTAGTCGAGCAAGGATGAAGCGAAGAACGCCGACGTGAAGATTGACCACCAAGGTCCTGGTTCCACCGCCAAACCAAGTCCCACTTGGTCCAGCAGCTCTTGGCCGGGACCGTTGATGAGGCTGCCGGACACGGCCCCCAGCACCCAGAGCAGTACCACCAAGGCCAGCGTCAGTGGCAGCTTCCGCAGGGTTGCCAGGCCGCGCGCGCTGCCCTGAAATACAACAGCCGTGCTCATGTGATGTCCCCTTCACCGGTTCAAGCACCGGTTACCCCGGCTGGCCACCATTCTGCCCTGCGGTGCGCAGTTAGGGGAGGGTTTGGTGATTCCCGACGCCGGCGGGTCGCCTGTGGAGGCCGGCTAGTCCCGCTTCCAAGGGCCAGGATTCACGCGGTAGAGGATAGCAGCGCCAATCACGGCGCCAAGGATGGCACCAAACAGCGCGCTGCCGGCGGCGCGACCGAGAAGAGCACCGGCGACGGCGCCAAGCAAGGCACCAAGGAAGAGGCCCCTGCCGTTGCGGTGCGGTTTGTTAGTCATGATCACAGCCTACGGGGCCGGTTCTAATGAATGGATGGAACCGACCGGGGCCGGACAACCAGCCACAGCGCGGCAATGGAGCCCGTGATGCAAGCGGCCATGACGGCACCCATGGGCACGGCGGAGCTGACGCCGAGCCAACCGACCACCGGCGGGACGATACCGGCCATCATGAACTGGGATGCGCCCAGGAGCGATGCAGCCGTGCCTGCTTGTGCGCCGTGGTTGGCCAGGGAGAGGACCTGAACGCACGGGAACATGAAGCCGGTTGCGCAGATGTAGAACCACAACGGGATGAGGATGCCCCAGAGGCCCACATGGAACAGGTCCAGAACGACAATCAGGGCGGCCATGAGCACCATGAAGAGGGTTGCTCCTGCCACGATCCATTGCGGGGCCACCCGCCTGATGAGGCGCGAGCTGATCTGCACGCCTGCCACGATGCCCAGTGAGTTGATGCCGAACAGGATGCCGTACTCCTGTGGTGAGAACCCGTAGACGTTTTGGAACAGGAAGGTGGAGGCCGAGAGGTAGGCGAACAAGCCGCCGAAGTTGAGGCTTCCCACCAGCACCATGCCGACGAAGATCCGGTCCGTCAGGACTGTTTTGTAGCGTTGCCGCACCGTAACGGCGGACTTGCCCCGCTGGTCCGCCGGGAGCGTCTCGCGGATGAAGAAGATCGAGGCGAGGATCACCAGCAGGCCGTAGCCGGCCAGGAAGTAGAAGATGCCCGGCCAGGGAAAGGCCAGCAGCAACTGGGACCCGATGACTGGTGCCAGGATGGGGGCCAGTCCGTTGACCAGTGACATGCGCGAGAACATCCGGACCATGGAGTATCCGTGAAAGAGGTCCCTGACCATGGCCATGGCCACCACGCCGCCGCCGGCAGCACCGATTCCCATCAGGACACGGAACAAGGACAGCATTCCGATGTCTGTGGCCAGGGCTGCACCGAGCGATGAGCCGATGTGCACGGCAGTGGCCAGGATCAGAGGTAGCCGACGACCCACCTTGTCGCTGAAGGGTCCCACCAAAAGCTGGCCGAGCCCGAAGCCAACCGTTGTACCGGTCAGCGTGAGCTGGATTGCCGCCGCCGAGACGTCAAAACTCTCTTCCAACGCGGGGAACGCCGGAAGATAGAGGTCGATGGTGAAAGGACCCAGGGCAGTCAGGGCACCCAACAGCAGAATGTAGACAAGTTTTTCACGTCGGCTCAGAGAATCGCCCGGAGCAATGGGAGAGGTCACGATCATCTATCCTATGGCCCGGATCATATTTATTGGGCGTATGACGGGCGCGCCGGGGCCCGATCCCGAAAGTTCAGCAGGAACCTGAATGATAGCTTTGAGAACAGGTGTACGCGGGGATTGTTTTCCGCCGCGTTCGCCTTACACGATGCCCAGAGGAAGCAGTTAGGCGGAACCCATGAGTGGACGTCACACAGGCCGGCCCAGTCAAGGGCCAGCCATTCGTAGTTTGCCGAAGACCCTCAAGCTCGTTGCAAGGCTGGCTCCGAGGCAACTCAACGACGAAATCGCCTTGGCGAAGGTCGAACTTAAGCGAAAGGCCACACAGGTTGGCATCGCCGGCGCCTTCTTCGGAGTGGCGCTGGTCTTCCTGGCACTCCTGGTCATTGCGCTGGTTGTCGCAGCGATCCTGGGGTTGGCCACCATCATGCCCGGCTGGCTTGCAGCCCTGGTGGTTGCGGCATTCTTCCTGGTGATCGTGGCCATCGCATCCCTGATAGGAATAGCCAAGTTCAAAAAGGCCATGCCTTTGGTTCCTGAGGACACCATTCGGGGAATCAAACATGATCTTGGAATTGCCAAGGAAGGCTCCGACTTCGACGAGTCCATCCTCGATCCCAACTCGCCCGCCGCCAAAGCCGCCAAGGCTGAAAAGGAAGCGGCCGCAGAGAAGGCCAAGGCTGAAAAGGCTGCCAAGGAAGCCGCCAAGGAAGCGGACGCCGTCAAGGCGCCCACCGAAGCTGAGCTTCGCTCGCGCCTGAAGCGCCGCCGCGAACACCTCACTGGCGTGCGCGACGAGCTCGGTGAACAGCTCGACGTCAAGAAGCAGGGGCAGGCGTTGTTCGAGAGTGCCAACGGGAAGTTCCAGGAGAGCAAGGAATTCGCTGCCGCGAAATTTGCCGACCTCGGAGACTCTGTCCCTGAGAGCCTCACCGAGAGGCTTGCCGCCCGGTGGAAGGACCTCGCAGCTTTCGCCACCGCTGCCGTGGTCTTCGTTGTAGCGCTGCGGAAGTTACTGAAGAAGTAGAAGCCAGCCGCGCCATCAGACACTGAAGACAAGCAAGGGGGACAGGATGAGATTGATCGGAGCTGGGTCGCGACCCGACCGGCCGCAGGTTGATCACGACCTCATCTTCACTGTTCCCAACATCCTCACAGTCCTTCGCTTCATGGGCGTGCCGCTCTTTGTCTGGCTCGTCCTGTCCGAACAGGAGTATGGTTTCGCGGTCCTGGTGCTCGTCATCATGGGCAGCACCGATTGGGTGGATGGCTACATTGCCCGACGCTTCGACCAGACGTCCAAGCTCGGCCGGATCCTCGATCCCATGGCTGACCGTGCCGCGCTGCTGGCGGTCGCCTTCACTCTGGCGATTGCCGGCGTCGTGCAGTGGTGGTACCTGGCCGCACTGCTGGTGCCGGACGCAGTCCTGGCCATTGCATCCTTGATCTATTTCCGAAGCCACCCTGACCTTCCGGTGAGCATCATTGGAAAGATCCGCACGGCGCTGCTGCTGGTCGGCACTCCGTTGCTTGTCCTGTCCAAGCTGCCCATTGCGTTGACCGAGGTCTACTTCGTGGCAGCTTGGACGTTCTTGGGCCTCGGCCTGATCGGCCACTGGATAGCGGCGTATAACTACTACTGGGCCATCCTGCGCAAAGGAAAAGAATTGAAAACCGACGACGGCGGACGAGGCTGATGGTCTGGCTGGCGGTTTTTCTCGCGGTACTTGGTGCCTTCTTCCTTGCCATCGGCGCCCAACGGCAGGGCAGCGCCGTGAAAGCCGATACGGGCGGCCTGGCGCTGAGTTCCAATGGGTTCCTGCGGCTCCTGCGTAATCCCCGCTGGATGCTCGGACTGTTGTTCCTTGCCCTCGGAATGGTGATGAACGCGATCGCCCTGGTGTCAGCACCCCTCACGGTGGTGCAGCCGATTGGTGCCATTGCGCTGGTCATCACTACGGTGGTCAACGCCAAGGACCAGGGCCTGAGCATCAACCGTGCAACCGTGGTGGCCATCAGCGCCTGTGTCGCGGGTTCAGCACTGTTCGTACTCCTGGCCGTCAACGTCACGCAAGAGAACCACCACGTCAATACTGAGGACGAACTGACCATTGTCCTGCTGCTGGCGCTGGCAGTGGGCATTTTTGGGACACTGGCCGTCCTGTTCAAACACCGGATGAGCGCCTTCATTTACATTTTGGGCGCCGGTGTCCTGTTCGGTTTTGTTGCCGTCCTGACCCGCATCATCGGCAAGCACCTGCTCGACCCCAACGGGCTGTTCCTGCTCAACGTGCAGTGGTACACCCTCATAGCGATTGTGGCCGCCGGGGGACTGGGCTCATGGTTCGTTCAGAGTGCCTATTCCGGGGGTCCGCCGGACCTGGTCATCGCCGGACTGACCGTGATCGACCCCATGGTGGGCATCGCAATCGGCATTGTGATCCTGGGTGAGCTTCGTCCCGATGTCCACGCCGTGATGGCCATCGCCATGGCCGCGGCCGCTACGCTTGCTATCGTGGGGGTTATTGCCCTGAGCCGGCACCATCCGGAAGTCACCAAACGCAAGAAGGACGCGAAGGCGGCTGCCAACCGGAAGGCCCAAGGCAAAGCTTGACCTTGCGCCACCGCTATTGCGGACGGCAACCCGGCGACACCGCAGCATTGCCACAAGCAGTGCTGTCCGCACCGTGACCATCAGGAGTTCTCCACGTGACCATTCCCGACACCACCAAACCCCTTACCATACTGATTGCCGCGGATACCTACCCGCCGCACGTCAACGGTGCCGCCCAGTTCGGCTACCGCCTGGCCAAGGGGATGACGGCACGCGGGCATAACGTGCACGTGCTGGCCTGCCGTCCGGACACGGGCAAGAGCTACACCGAGTTCCGCGACGAAGCCACCGTTCACCGGCTCCGCTCCCACGGCGTCTTCACCCACGAGTACTTCCGAATCTGCTTCCCCTGGGAGATCAAGAAGGAAATCAGCCTTCTTTTCGATCGGGTCCAACCGGACGTCGTTCACATCCAGAGCCACTACATGATCGGCGAGCACGTCCTCTACGAGGCTGTTAAGCGCGGAATCCGGATTGTGGCCACCAACCACTTCATGCCCGAGAACCTCAACCCGTTCCTTCCGTTCCCGCAGTGGTTCAAGGACATCGTTGGCCGGATCTCGTGGAAGGACATGGGCAAGGTCATGGGGCAAGCGGACGTGGTCACCACGCCGACGCCACTCGCTGCCAAGGCCATGCACCAGCACGCTTTCCTGCGTAAGGTCCTGCCTCTTTCCAACGGCATCGACTCGTCCGCTTACGAGCTGCAGCCCGGTGAAGTCATCGAGCCGCACGCCAACCCCACAGTCCTGTTCGTTGGCCGGCTTGCCGAAGAAAAGCACATCGACGTGCTGATTGATGCCGTGGCCAAGACCCCGCGCGAACTGAATGTGAACTTGGAAATCGTGGGCGGCGGCGAAGTCCGTCCGGCCCTTGAGGCCCAGGTGGCGAAGCTTGGACTGGGCGACCGGGTGAGGTTCCTCGGGCTCGCGAGCGACGAGGACCTGCGGGAGGCCTACATCAAGGCAGATATCTTCTGCATGCCCGGAACGGCCGAGCTGCAGTCTCTGGTGACCTTGGAAGCCATGTCTGCTTCCACTCCTGTGCTGTTGGCCAACGCCATGGCACTGCCGCATCTGGTCCGTGACGGGGAGAACGGCTACCTCTTCACCCCCAATGACAGCAACGAGCTCGCGGACAGGATCACTCAGCTGGTGGGGCTTCCCCAAGACGAGCTTGAGGCGATGGGCAAGCTGAGCCGCGAGATGGTGGAGCCGCACAGCATCAACGGCACCCTCCAGACCTTTGAGGACCTCTACCGCGGTGCCACTTACGAGGACATGGTGGTGTGACAAAAGCACTCCCTGGCAGCTATTAGAATTGCTGGAGTGCTTTGCCCGGAACTGCTGCTTTGCGGTGGCCGGACCGGGCATCAAGGGGCTATAGCTCAGCTGGTTAGAGCGCGGGACTCATAATCCTAAGGTCCTCGGTTCAAGTCCGAGTAGCCCTACATTTCACACGGGAGCCGTGGCCGACGATTCATCTTCGTCGGCCACGGCTCTTTTGCGTTCCCCCTCCAGTGCGGTATGTTACTCATCAGTAACTTAGTCTTGGTCGCAGGTGACCACCCTTGAAGGAGCGAATATGTCCAACGCTGCATTCGATGCCACCAACCTTCCGTATGCTGACGGCGACTTCTACGCCTTCGAGCAGATGCTGACAGGAAAAGAGCAGGACCGCCTCGCGGAGGTTCGGGAATTCCTGGCCCGCGAAGTCAAGCCCATTGCCGTGGACTGCTGGAACCGTGGCGAGTTCCCGATGGACCTCATCCCGAAGCTTGGCGAACTGGATCTGGTCAGCCCCGTCCGTCGGCAGGGGTACTCCAATCTGTTCGCCGGAATGCTCCACGCTGAAGTGACCCGCGCTGACGCCTCGATTGCTACGTTCATGGGCGTTCACGACGGCCTTTTCACAGGCTCCATCGAGGCGCTGGCGTCGCAGGAGCAGAAGGATGCTTGGCTGCCGGACATCTACTCCCTGAAGAAGATCGGCGCCTTCGGTCTGACCGAGCCCTTGGGTGGCTCGGATGTAGCCGGTGGAACGCGCACTACTGCCAAGCTTGACGGCGATAACTGGATCCTCAACGGTGCCAAGCGCTGGATCGGCAACGCCACCTTCTCCGACTGGGTGGTCATCTACGCCAAGGATGTGGCCGACAACCAGGTCAAGGCATTCCTGGTGGACACCACCTTGCCGGGCTACTCCGCCAGCAAGATCGAGAACAAGATCTCCCTGCGTACGGTGCAGAATGCGGACATCGTTCTGGACAACGTGGTGGTGCCCGACTTCTTCAAGCTTGCCAACGGCAACAGCTTCCGCGATACCAACAAGGTCCTCAAGGTGACCCGCCTGGCAGTGGCCTGGCAGGCCGTTGGGCTGCAGATGGCGGCCTTTGATGTCGCCCGACAGTACGCCGTGGAGCGCCAGCAGTTCGGGCGCCCACTGGCGGCCTTCCAGTTGGTGCAAAATCAGCTGGTCCAGATCCTCGGAAACACAGTAGCTTCCATGGGCATGATGGTTCGTCTGGCCCAACTCGAAGACGCGGGTGTGGCCAAGGACGAGCAGTCGGCTCTGGCGAAGGCCTTCACTACGGCACGCATGCGCGAAAGCGTTGCGCTGGGACGCAGCATCCTGGGTGGCAACGGAATCGTCACGGACTATGGGATGGCCAAGATCTTCTCCGACGCCGAGGCCATCTACTCCTACGAGGGCACTCATGAGATCAACACCTTGGTGACCGGCCGAGCTATCACGGGCGTTTCGGCCATCGTCTAGAACGTTCGCTGGCGCGGCGGGACTCAAGTGCGTGTACCCGGGCTTGCGGGGACTCACCGGAGCGGCAGCAGGATGGACGGCCGCATGTCTTCCACGAAGCCCAACGGATTGACGTAGTCCTCGCCGCGCCGCACGCCCCAATGCAGGCAGGTGGCACTGCTGCAGTGGCCCGGTTCCAAGCTGCCGATGAGTTGTCCCTTGCGCACGGTGTCACCGGCCTTTAGCTCACTGGTCACCGGCTCGAAACTGCTCTTGAGACCATCACCTTGATCGATGGTCAATACAGGACGGTCAACCACCACACCGGCGAACGTCACCACACCATCGGACGGCGCGGTGACCGGGGCGCCGTCGGGCGTTGGCCCTAAATCCACGCCCCGATGCCCGCTGAGCCACGGCTTGTCAGGCGGGTCGAAGGTCCGCAGGACCGAAGGCTTGGGGGAGAGGGGCCAGCTCCAGCGGGTCTCGGGCGGGGATGACTCCGGCGCCGGCGCAGAGCTGCTCGTCCCTCCCGCGACAACCGCGACAACAAGGGCGAGAATTGTGGACATGATGAGCTTCAGAGCGGACATGAACCCAGCCTCCCGTGACCATGGACCCGGGTCGATCCCCGGCCTTCCGTATGTGGACAACGGGTGGCAGCGCGCGGTCAAATCAGTGGGGTCGCTGTAGTACACTTGGTGGAGCAGTTTGCTGTGCCCTCAAGCTTGTTCAGGAGCATGTCTCATTCAGATATGTGAGGGTCCCAGGCTGACTACGCGTATCCAGCCCTCCACCAGCTAAGCCTCATGGCTTTGTGCTGCGGGGGATTGCGCCTCTTGCGGTCCGTCCGAGCCCAGGCTCCATGTCGGATGAGAAGTGCAATGGATGCCAGGAGCCACGCCCATCCGGGCAAAGGCTAAACAACCGTCAACTATTGGCAGGGTAAGAGCAGCCCCTTGGGCTCTCTCATGAATGACCTGCCGGAAGGAGCGTCGGCATGCCCGTCGTAACTATGCGCCAGCT
Source organism: Paenarthrobacter sp. NPDC091711 (assembly GCF_044756605.1). Taxonomy (NCBI): domain Bacteria; kingdom Bacillati; phylum Actinomycetota; class Actinomycetes; order Micrococcales; family Micrococcaceae; genus Paenarthrobacter; species Paenarthrobacter sp. NPDC091711. Next base: position 46,743 of record NZ_JBIVTF010000005.1, on the reverse strand, counting down.
GCTTGACAGCGGCGTCCACTTTGGACACCAGACCCGTCGTTGGAACCCGAAGATGAAGCGCTTCATCTTCACGGAGCGCAACGGCATCTACATCATTGACCTTCAGCAGTCGCTGTCCTACATCGACCGCGCCTACGAGTTCGTCAAGGCTACTGTCGCCCACGGCGGCACCGTCTTGTTCGTTGGCACCAAGAAGCAGGCTCAGGAAGCAATTGCCGAGCAGGCTACCCGCGTTGGCCAGCCGTACGTCAACCAGCGTTGGTTGGGCGGTATGCTCACCAACTTCCAGACCGTCGCCAAGCGTATCCAGCGCATGAAGGAACTCGAAGAGATCAACTTCGACGACGTCGCCGGTTCGGCTTACACCAAGAAGGAGCTCCTGCTCCTCAAGCGTGAACTCACCAAGCTCGAGTCCAACCTCGGTGGTATCCGCAACCTGACCAAGGCTCCCTCGGTTCTCTGGGTTGTTGACACCAAGAAGGAACACCTTGCTGTTGACGAAGCCAAGAAGCTGAACATCCCGGTTGTTGCCATCCTGGACACCAACTGCGATCCCGACGAAGTTGACTTCCCGATCCCAGGTAACGACGACGCCATCCGCTCCGTCAACCTGCTCACCCGCGTTGTTGCCGACGCCGTAGCTGAGGGCCTCATCGCCCGCAACCAGCGCGCAACGGGCACCACCGAAGCTCCGGAAGAGCCGCTGGCTGAGTGGGAGCGCGAGCTCCTCGAAGGCAGCAAGGCCGAAGAAGCAGCGGCAACCGAGGCTCCGGCAGCTGAAGCTCCCGCAGCTGAGGCTCCCGCAGCAACTGAAGCTGCAGCCGGCGAAGCCGAAGAAGCCAAGTAAATCTGGACCTTCCCTGACGCTGGAGACTGCGTCGGGGGCAACTGACAGGATGGCGGCTCACACGGTGGGCTGCCGTCCTGTCAGTCCGTAAACACACAAAATTTCTAGACAGAGGGGTTCACATGGCGAACTACACTGCTGCTGACATCAAGGCCCTGCGCGAGCGCACCGGCGCCGGCATGATGGACGTCAAGAAGGCTCTTGATGAAGCCAACGGTGACGCCGAGAAGGCCATCGAGATCATCCGCATCAAGGGCCTCAAGGGCGCTACCAAGCGCGAAGGCCGTTCCACTGCTGAAGGCCTGGTTGCTGCCAAGGTCAACGGCGGCGTCGGCGTAATGATCGAGGTCAACTGCGAGACTGACTTCGTTGCCAAGGCTGACAAGTTCATCCAGCTGGCTGACAAGGTTCTCAACGTTGCAGTCGAGTCTGGCGCAGCCGACCTCGAAACCCTCCTGGCCACCGAGGTTGACGGCAAGCCGTTGTCCGAGGTTGTTGTCGAAGAGGGCGCAGTCCTCGGCGAGAAGGTTGTTGTCCGCCGTATCTCCCGCGTTGAGGGCACCACGGTTGACGCCTACCTGCACAAGACGTCCAAGGACCTCCCGGCCCAGGTCGGCGTTCTGTTCGCTGTTGACGGTGAAGGCGAAGCCGCTTCCACCGCCGCACACGACATCGCTGTGCACGTTGCAGCCATGGCCCCGAACTACCTGACCCGTGACGACGTCCCGGCCGAACTGGTCGAGTCCGAGCGCCGCATCGCGGAAGAGACCGCAAAGGCTGAAGGCAAGCCCGAAGCTGCTCTTTCCAAGATCGTGGAAGGCCGCGTGACGGGCTTCTACAAGGGTGAGGTTCTGGTTGACCAGGCATTCGCCAAGGATTCCAAGAAGACTGTTGCACAGGTCCTCGAAGAAGCCGGCGTCAAGGCAACCGCAGTAACCCGTTTCCGCGTCGGAAACTAGTAATTCATGAAAAGGGGTGGTCACTTCGGTGGCCGCCCCTTTTTCATGCACCCGTCCGGGTAGTACCTGCGCGGACCCACAGCACGATAATCTAGCCAGAGTCCACCAACGGGAAGGCACCATGGAAACCGTCAACACTGCTATCCAGCCCGAGAAGACCCGCCGACGTGTACTTCTGAAACTTTCCGGCGAGGTCATCGGCGGAGGCAAGCTCGGCGTCGATCCTGAGACAGTGCGCGCCATCGCCAAGCAGATCGCGGCTGCGGTCACCGAAGTAGAAGTGGCAATCGTCGTAGGCGGGGGTAACTTCTTCCGCGGCGCCGAACTGTCGCAAAGCGGCATGGATCGCTCCCGCGCCGACTACATGGGCATGCTGGGCACCGTAATGAACTGCCTTGCCCTGCAGGACTTCCTGGAGCAAGCCGGGGTGGAAACCCGCGTCCAGAGTGCCATCACCATGGGGCAGGTTGCAGAGGCCTACATTCCGCGCCGTGCCATCCGGCACATGGAAAAGGGCCGCGTGGTCATTTTCGGTGCGGGTGCCGGACTGCCCTACTTCTCCACGGACACCGTCGCCGCGCAACGTGCTCTTGAAGTGCACGCCGACGTGGTCCTCATGGCCAAGAGCGGTGTGGACGGCGTCTACACCGCAGATCCCAAAAAGGACCCCCTGGCCGAGAAGCTGGACGTCCTCAGCTACGACGACGCCCTGCGCCGTGACATCCGGGTGATGGACCAGACCGCAATGACCATGTGCAAGGACAACAGCCTGTCCATGGTGGTCTTTGGCATGGAGGGCGAGGGCAACGTTACCCGTGCCATCCTCGGCGAAACGCTGGGAACCCTGGTTACTCCCTAGCAAGGGCTAGGATATTTCTAGGACCGTCCGCCCCTGGTGGCGGATCTTTACTGTGCATTGCTTTACTGTGCATTGCCGCCTGCAGTTGGGCAGCAACTATTTCTGAGGAGAAACCCGTGATCGAAGAGACCTTGCTCGAAGCCGGCGAGAAGATGGACAAGGCGGTGGAGGTAGCCAAGGACGATTTCGCCTCGATCCGTACTGGCCGGGCCAACCCCGCCCTCTACAACAAGGTGATCGTCGAGTACTACGGCACGCCTACTCCGCTGCAGCAGCTGGCCTCCTTCGGCGTGCCGGATGCCCGCACTATCCTGATCACCCCTTACGACAAGACCGCACTGCGTGACATCGAGAAGGCCCTGAGCGACTCCGAGGTTGGAGCCAACCCCTCCAACGACGGCAACGTCATCCGCGTAACCATCCCGGAGCTCACTAAGGAGCGCCGCAAGGAGTACGTGAAGATCGTCAAGGGCAAGGGTGAGGACGCCAAGGTTTCCATCCGCAGCATCCGCCGCAAGGCCAAGGATTCCTTGGACAAGCTTGTCAAGGATGGCGAAGCCGGAGAAGACGAGGGTGCACGCGCTGAGAAGGAACTCGACGCCCTGACCAAGCAGCACGTTGACAGCATCGACGAGCTGCTCAAGCGCAAGGAAGCCGAGCTGCTCGAGGTCTGATGAACCAGGCTGAGCCGGCGCCCGCTGAGCGGGTCCCGACACGCGATACCCCTAAGCGCGCCAGACGCGTGCGGAAGAACCCCACACCGAAGGCAGGCCGGAATCTTCCGGCCGCCATCGGCGTCGGGCTTGCCATGCTTTTGGCCGTTTTAGGCGGCTTGCTTTTCCTCCCGTTGGGGTTCGTCCTGCTCACTACCGCCTTCGCGGTACTTGGCGTCTGGGAGGTTTTCAGGGCGCTTGAGGCGCAGGGCACCCGGATGCCGATCATTCCCGTGATGATCGGCAGCCTGGTGATGCCGGTATCGGCCTACTTCGGTGGGCTCGAAGGCTTGCTTTTCACCATGACGGCCAGCTCCGTGGCCGTTTTGCTGTGGCGCTCCATCGAGAGTGCCGCCGGAGCGCCGCGAAGCGTGTTCGCCGGTGTCTTTACGCTGGCGTGGATCCCTTTCCTCATCAGCTTTGCGTCGTTGTCCCTGCACACCACCAGCGGGCCTACTCCTGTCGGTTTTTGGCCGGAAGGCATCCCCGAAGGCGCATGGCAGATCGCGTCCATGCTGCTGTTGGTGGTTTCCAATGACACGTTCGGGTACATCGTTGGAGCCTCCTTCGGGAAGCACCCCATGGCCCCCAAGATCAGCCCCAAGAAGTCGTGGGAAGGCTTCGCGGGATCCGTCGGCGGCGCCATGGTGATCGGCGTCCTGGCATGTATCTTCCTGCTCGACAGGCCGTGGTGGGTAGGTCTCATCCTGGCCGTGGGCATGGTGGCCGCAGCAACCGCCGGAGACCTTGCCGAGTCCATGGTCAAGCGCGAACTTGGCGTCAAGGACATGAGCAGCATCCTGCCCGGCCACGGGGGCGTGATGGATCGCCTGGACTCCATAGTGTTCGCCGCCCCTGTAGCCTATGTTCTGTTCGCGCTGCTGAGCGGCGTCTGACAACCCAATGAAGGAAAACTAGTGGCCTTGGATATTCGACGCCAGATTCCCGCAACGTTTGATCGTGTGGAGCGCAGCAAATACGGCTATAACGCCAAGCAAGTGGACGAGTTCCTCCAGCGCGCCCGGACATCGTTTGAGAACCCCGTAGGCACCGCGGACCAAGTGGCCAGCGTTGACGTGAGGGCCGTGGCTTTTGATCCCGTCAAAGGTGGCTACGACGCTCACAGCGTCGATGCCGCGCTGGACAGGCTGGAAGATGCGTTTGCCCGCCGCGAGAGGGATGACCTCATCAGCCAGCAGGGCGAGGAAGCCTGGCTGCGACAGATCGGCAAGCTCTCAGGCATTCTCCGCGGCAGGCTTCACAGGCCCGACGGCGAACGGTTCCGCCGCCCGTCCGGGAAACGGACCCGCAGCTATAACGTCCAGGATGTTGACGCCTTGTGCGATGAGCTCATCGGGTACCTCGAGCACGATCAGGCTCTGAGCGTGGACACCGTGCGCCGGGCTGTTTTCCGTGCCGCAAAAGGCGCTGACGGTTACGAAGAGGCTCAGGTGGATGCGTTTCTCGCCCGCGTTGTAGAGCTCATGGCAGCCATCGACTAAACCGCCCCTGTGCTATCGGGGCGTGGGAGAAATGGGTGGATTGTCCCTCCACACGTTCAGATAACGCCGATGTCCGCGGACCAGCGACGTGCCGAAAAAGGCAAGCGCCGCCACGGCCGCAATGGGCACAGCGGCGATCGGGGGAATCCCGGCGGTCAACATCCCCGAGCCGAGCAGCAAGGCAAGCAGGGCTGAGTTGACGAAACCCATGAACACCATGCTGCTGCCGGCCACTTGGCTAAAGTCGGTCCGCCCTCCCAGGAAGTAGTAGGTTCGCTTGGCGCCTTCCTCATCGTCGTGGTGCCCGGCCATGAGGTACGGACGGACCCCGGGGTCCAAGTCAAGGTAAGCGGCCCGCAGGCGGTTCATGGCCAGGACATACATGAGGTCCTCCATGCCCACGCTCATCACACGGATATGGGTGAGCAGGCCAACTACAAGATCGATGCACAGAATGGTCAGCGCGAAGGCCCTGAAAGCGTCTGAAAACTGGGTGGCGTTGCCCACCAGTGCCACACTCAGCAGGCTGGCCGACGTGAAGGTCAGGAACATGCTGATGCGGGTGAGGACTTCGCCTTGGGTAGTGCTCCTTGATGCCAGCAGGCTCCAGTGTTCCGTGGCCAGTATTTGCGCGCGGACACTGGGGGACACCTCCGGTGTGGGCGACGGTGGTTCTGGACTGGCCGCGCCCGGTTCCTCGGACATGGCGCCATTGTCCACCCTGCGGGGGCAGCGGACAACGGTTTGCGCGCCGCTACCTCTCCGTCACTACCGGCCTCTCCGGCACATGCAGGCGCGACATCACGCGGTTGACCGAGGCCGGAACGCGGTTCTTGGTCATGATGGACACCGTCACGGTGGCCGCGAAGGCAGCAGGGACGCTCCATGCTGCAGGCTGAGCCAGCCACGCAGGGGCATTCCCAGGCCCCATGAGGGTGCCGGCCACCATGGCGCCGCCGCAAAGGAAAGCCCCTGTCAGCATGCCCGCGATGGCGCCCACGTCGGTCAGTCCGCGCCACCAGATCCCCAGCAAGAGCAGCGGGCAAATGGTGGATGCTGTAAAGGCAAAGACCAAACCGACGCTGCCGGCCAGCGCCAGGGTGTCGGTCATCAAGGCAAAACCCAAGGGCACGACGGCGGCGAGTACCGCAGCGAGGCGGAAGCCCCTCACGCTTCCTCCGAAGAGGTCCTGGCTGATAACGCCGGACAACGAAACAACCAGCCCGCACGTGGTGGACAGGAAGGCGGCGAAGGCTCCGGCCACCACCAAGGCGGACAGAAGCTCGCCGGCCATGCCTCCCACAAGTTTGCCGGGCAACAACAGGACCAGAGCATCGGCTTGCCCGGACTGTGCCAGCTCCGGTGCGAACATCCGTCCGAGGGCGCCGGAGAGTGTGGGAAAGAGATAAAAGACGGAGAGCAGTCCCAGCACAATCAACGTTGTCCGGCGGGCCGATTGGCCGTCCGGGTTGGTGTAAAACCTCACAAGGACGTGCGGGAGGCCCAGAGTTCCGAAGAGCAATGCAACCAGGAGAGAAATGTTTTGGTAGGCCCCGGCCGCACCTTGGCCGGTGGGATTGACCGGCAGGGGAGCCACTGGCTGAGTGCTGTTGCCGGCCAGAACCAGGAGCACGAACACTACGGGTACTGCCAGGGCAGTCAGTTTCAGCCAGTACTGGAAAGCCTGAACGAACGTGATTGAGCGCATGCCGCCTGCCGCCACTGTCAGGCAGACAACCACCACTACCGCCGTTGAGCCTACCCACGATGGCAGGCCGGTGGTGATCCTGATGGCGAGGGCTGCCCCGTGGAGTTGCGGCACAATATACAGCCAGCCAACGGCCACCACCATCAGGCTGGTCACCCGGCGGACCAGCTTGGAGTCCAACCGTGCTTCGGTGAAATCCGGAATGGTGTAGGCACCGGAGCGTCGCAAGGGAGCGGCCACGAAGAGCAGCAGCATGAGGTAACCGGCGGTGTATCCCACCGGGAACCACAGTGCGTCGGTTCCTGAAAGCAGAATCAGCCCTGCGACGCCCAGGAAGCTGGCGGCTGACAGGTACTCGCCACCGATTGCCGAAGCGTTCCACCAGGGCGGGACGGTTCGCGAGGCTACGTAGAAGTCACCGGTGGTACGTGAGATGCGCAGGCCGTAGAAGCCAATGACCGCCGTCGCGAGGGAAACGGCCAGAAAAGCGACGAGGCCAACGGCAGGGTTCACTTGTCCTCCACCAGATCCCGGTAGCGCGCCTCGTTGCGGGCTGCTGCGCGATTGTAGAGCCAGGCGCTGAGTCCGATCACAGGGTAGATGCCGGCACCCAGGACCAGCCAGTCCAGCGGAATACCGAAGATGCGGGTCTCTGCCACGCCGGGGCCGTAGACCAGGAACACAGCAAACACGGCGAGAATAATCAGGAATCCGCAGGCCACCACCAAGGCCAACCGCAATTGGGAACGGATCAGCGACCTGATAAAAATCCGTCCGGCGTCGGAGTCCTCGGTAACCTCTCGGGGATAAAGCGACCTGCCGGGTGCGGCCGTGGCTGATTGCCGTGGACCCGTCACGCGGACGCGTGTCATCCTTGCGGCCGGATGCGGGTGGTGTGCAGCTTGTCCCGCACCGATGGCAGGTGCCTGCGGCTGATGGGCAGAACAGCGCCGGCCACCGCGACGCTCGGCGCCGTCGCGGAAAGCTTCACGTGCTGTACATGGTTCAGGGCGATCAGATACGAGCGATGGATCCGGATGAACCCGGCGTCCGCCCACTTTTGTTCGAGATCGCTCAGCGGAACCCGGATCAGGTAACTGGCTTCGGCGGTGTGCAGTCGTGCATAGTCGCCCTGGGCCTGAACATAGGTGACATCGTCGCGGCGGATCATGCGGGTGGTGCTGCCGAGGTCCACCGTGATCATCTCAGGTGCAGGAGTACCGTCCTTGATGAGCTCACTGATCCGGTCCACGGAACGCGACAGCCGTTCCGCCCTGAGGGGTTTGAGCAGGTAATCGACGGCGGCGAGGTCAAAAGCTTCGAGCGCGCAGTCTTCGTCCGCGGTGACAAACACGACGGCGGGCGGACGGCTGCTGCGGGAAATGACGCGTGCGATGTCCAGCCCGGAGAGCGCCGGCATGTGGATATCGAGGAACACCGCGTCCACGGACTCTGTTTCCAAGGTCCGCAGCGCCTGGGCACCGGATGATGCCCGATGGATGGCGCCTATGCGCTCATCCCGTCCCAACAGGAAGGCGAGCTCCTCCACGGCGGGCAGTTCGTCATCGGCGACGAGCACGTTGATCATGATTAATAGACTAACGGCAGGCTCAGGCGTCGTGATCGGGCTGGGATTTGGGCACCCTCATGGTGATCATGGTCCCCTCGCCGGGCGCCGTGTCGATGACGAGCCCGTGCTCGTCGCCGTAGACCTGCCGCAAACGGGCATCCACATTGCGAAGTCCCACGTGGTCGCCGTCAGTGTGTCCGGCGAGCACGGACCGCAAGTGCTCCGGGTCCATGCCCACGCCGTCGTCCTCTATGGTCACCTCGGCGAACGCACCGGAATCGTTCGCGCAAATGGTGATGTGCCCCGGGCCTTCCTTGGCTTCCAAACCGTGCCGCACAGCGTTCTCCACCAGCGGTTGAAGGCTGAGGAACGGGATGACTGTGCTGAGGACTTCGGGAGCGATCCGCAGGCTCACTTGGACCCGCTCGCCGAACCTGGCCCGTTCCAGCAGGAGGTAGCGGTCTATGCAGCGAAGTTCCTCCGCCACGGTGGTGAAGTCCCCGTGCCGCCGGAACGAGTACCGGGTGAAATCGGCGAATTCCACCACGAGCTCCCTGGCCCGGGCCGGATCAGTATTGATGAACGAGGCAATGGCATTCAACGAGTTGTAGATGAAGTGCGGGCTGATCTGCGCACGGAGTGCCCGGACCTCAGCTTCCATCAGGAGGGTACGCGAAGATTCCAGCTCTGCCAGCTCAAGCTGCGCGGCAATCCAGTCGGCCACCTCGCTGGTGGCTCTCACCAGCCCGGCCCCGGCAGCAGGAGCCAGTGCGGCCACCGAACCAACCACACTGGATCCAGCCCTGATCGGCGCGATCACAGCGCTGAAGTCGTGATGTCCATGATCGGAGGTGGCCGGGTGACCGGCGCGGGGAACCACTACCGTGCGGCCGGTGTCCAGAACCTCGGCCGCGAGCCGCATCAATGTTGGCCGGAGTTCCTCGGCAGCACCGTCCCAGGCGAGCACGGAGTCCATGTCAGTGATGGCCAACGCATCGCAGCCCAGAAGGACACGCAGTTGCTTGCTTGCCTTGGCTGCGCCGGCGGGGTGGAGGCCGCCGCGAAGGTGCTGCCCGGCGCGCGATGCTGCATGCAGGGTGGTGTAGGTGGCTCGTTCGGCGTCCGTGCCCAGGTCGCGGAATGATCGGATCACCTTGAGGCCAACACCCACCACGACGGCGACGGCCAGCACGATCACGGCGATCGCCGCTGCGGTGAAGAGTGGGGAATCGGGCATGAGGCCAGCGTAGCCGCACGTCCGCCCATTGCCCGGATGTTCCTGCGCAGCCACCGTTTGGCGCAGCATCACAACCGCTGAGCGACGGCAGCCAACGATTCTCTGGAACAGTTACCGCAGCACGTTCCATAGTGATTGCAGTCACATTGGCAAAGCGTGTGCAGCTGATGTGGACACATCACACTCAGGAGGAACCATGGGTAATGAGGCCCAACCCCAGGACGCAACGGCGTCCGTGGACTTCCAGGAAGTCCAGCAGACGGAACGGTTCAAGACACTGCGCAAGCGGCACCGCAGCTTTGTCTTCCCGATGGCCGTCGTATTCCTGCTCTGGTATTTCGCCTACGTTCTTCTGGCCGCCTATGCGGTGGACTTCATGTCCACCAAGGTCTGGGGCAACATCAACGTCGGACTGATTCTCGGACTGCTCCAGTTCGTCACTACCTTCGGCATCACGGCATGGTACGTGAGCTACTCCAACAGGAAGCTGGACCCCATCGCTGCTGAGATCCGCAACGAGATTGAGGGCCACGAATTCGATAAGGACGGCAATGTGATCAGCGGGGTTAAGAAATGAACACCTTGGTCCCGGCAGTGAACGTCGAAGCCCTGAAGGACACCACGCTACTCAACATGGGCATTTTTGCCCTCTTCGTCGCGGTCACCATGGTGATTGTGTTCCGGGCAAGCCGGAACAACAAAACAGCTGCAGACTACTACGCAGCCGGCCGGTCATTCACGGGCTCCCAGAATGGAACCGCCATTGCCGGGGACTACCTGTCCGCGGCCTCGTTCCTGGGCATCACCGGTGCCATCGCCATTAACGGCTACGACGGTTTCCTGTACTCCATAGGCTTCCTGGTTGCGTGGCTCGTCGCGCTGCTGCTGGTGGCTGAACTGCTCCGCAACACCGGCAAGTTCACCATGGCCGATGTCCTGTCCTTCCGGCTCCGCCAGCGCCCGGTTCGCATTGCGGCAGCACTGTCCACGCTGGCGGTTTGCTTCTTCTACCTCCTCGCCCAAATGGCTGGCGCAGGCAGCCTGATTTCGCTCCTGTTGGGCATCAGCGACTGGGGCGGACAAGCCCTGGTGATTATCGTCGTCGGCGCTTTGATGATCATGTACGTACTCATTGGTGGCATGAAGGGCACCACCTGGGTGCAGATCATCAAGGCGATCCTGCTGATCGCCGGCGCCGCCGTCATGACAGCCATGGTGCTGGCCATCTACGGCTTCAACGTGTCCAGCCTGCTGGGCTCGGCAGCCGAGGCCGCCAACAACCCCGCCGTCCTCAACCCGGGACTGCAGTACGGAAAGACCGAAACGTCCAAGCTCGACTTCATGTCCTTGGGCCTGGCACTGGTCCTCGGAACAGCAGCCCTGCCGCACGTCCTGATGCGCTTCTACACCGTGCCCACAGCCAAAGAAGCCCGCAAATCCGTAGTCTGGGCCATCTGGCTGATCGGCCTGTTCTACCTCTTCACCTTGGTGCTGGGCTACGGGGCAGCCGCGCTGGTGGGCGCAGAAACCATCAAGTCCGCACCCGGCGGAGTGAACTCAGCCGCGCCGCTGCTGGCATTCCATCTGGGCGGGCCGCTGCTCCTGGGCTTTATCTCGGCGGTCGCTTTCGCCACGATCCTGGCAGTGGTGGCCGGCCTGACCATCACGGCGGCCGCATCCTTCGCCCACGATATCTACGCGAACGTCATCTCCAAGGGCAAGGCCGATGCGGACACCGAGGTGAAGGTGGCTCGACGCACCGTGGTGGTGATCGGTGTCCTGGCCATCCTTGGCGGCATCTTCGCCAACGGCCAGAATGTTGCGTTCCTGGTGGCCCTAGCCTTCGCCGTCGCGGCGTCTGCGAACTTGCCCACCATCGTGTACTCCCTGTTCTGGAGGAAGTTCACCACGCAGGGCGCGGTGTGGAGCATGTACGGCGGCCTTGCTGCGGCCATCCTGCTGATCACGTTCTCACCAGTGGTTTCCGGCGCCAAGACCTCCATGATCCCGGGAGCGAACTTCGCCCTCTTCCCGCTGAGCAACCCCGGTATTGTGTCCATCCCGCTGGCTTTCTTCCTCGGCTGGCTCGGAACGGTCCTGGACAAGCGGCGCGAAGATCCGGTCAAGCAGGCGGAGATGGAAGTGCGCTCGCTGACCGGTGTCGGAGCTGAGAAGGCGGTAGACCACTAACTCCGCACCACCATGCCATCACCAAAGGGCTCCTCCTGCGAATAGTCGCAGGAGGAGCCCTTGTGGTGGACGCGCTGCCCTCACTTCTTCAGGCTCAACCACTCCTTCAACTGGGCCAATGGCCAGATGGTGACAATCCGTTCCTTGGGCACGCCAAGGGCTTCAGCCCGCTCCGCACCGTACTGCAGGAAATCCAGCTGGCCGGGAGCGTGGGCATCGCTGTCGATGCTGAACAGGCAGCCAGCGTCGAGGGCCATTTTGATGAGGTTATCCGGCGGGTCCTGGCGTTCGGGCCGGGAGTTGATTTCCACCGCCACGCCCCACTCCGCGCATTCCTTGAAGACTTTGGCGGCATCGAATTCGGACTCGGGCCGGGTTCCCCGCGAACCCTGCACCAAGCGGCCTGTGCAATGCCCCAGGACGTTGGTATGGGGATCACTGATGCCGCCCAACATGCGCGTGGTCATGGTCTTTGTGTCGGATCGAAGCTTGGAGTGAACGCTGGCCACCACCACGTCCAGGCGGTCCAGCATGTCCGGGGTCTGGTCAAGGGTTCCATCTTCAAGGATGTCCACCTCGATTCCCTTGAGCAACCGGAAGCCATTTTGTGAGGCATTGATACCGTCCACCACACCAAGTTGCTTCTCCAGCCGTTCCACGCTGAGGCCATTGGCGATGGTGAGGTTGGGGGAGTGGTCCGTCAAGGCAAGATATTCGCGGCCGAGTGTGCGTGCTGCGGCAACCATGGCTTCGATGGGGGACCCGCCGTCGGACCAATTGCTGTGGCTGTGCAGGTCCCCGCGTAACTCCGCCCGCAGAGTGTCGCCGCCGGCGGCCAGCGCTTCCGTGCCGCGCTCACGCAAATCAGCCAGATAGCCGGGAACCCGGCCTTCCAAGGCCTGGGTAATGACTTCGGCGCTGCGGTTGCCTACGCCTTTGAGACTGGTGATGCGTCCTGAGCCCACGAGTTTCTTTAGGTCCTCGGGCGAAAGCTGCCGTGCGGCGTCGGCTGCTTTTCGGAACGCCTGGACCTTGAAAGTGGGGGCTTGGCTTCGTTCGAGCCAGAAAGAGATTTCGTCGAGCGCCTCAAGGGGATCCATGGCTCCATGATCCACGAACAAGGCGCACCATCAACAGTGGGCAGTGTTGATGGTGCGCCGGTTCGGTCACTGCCAACTAGTGGTGGTGACCCGGGTCCAGGGCGGGATTGGAGCCCTGGCCGCTTTCTTCGTGTGGCGACTGGCCGTGCTCCCCGTGCGGGACGGCATGCTGCCCTGCCATCGAGGCGGCCAGGCCTGGTGTTGCTACTGAGGCAACAACGACGGCGGCTCCGAACGCGGCTGCCAGAAGCCGCCCGGTCCTTGGCTGGCCGTGGGCGCCGCCGTCGTTGGTCTTGTAATGCCGCCTCAACCAGCCAGCCCCGGCAACTGCCATGAGCGTCAGGCCGAAAGCGGCAAAGTGGCTCACATTCAATGAGCGCTGGGTGCTGACCCCGGCCACCGTCACCACAAGATGTGCAGCAGCAGTCAGGGCGAGGACGGGGAGTGCGTATCGGGCAAGGACCAAGGTGTTGCGGTGCAGCCCCCACAGCGACCACGCCAAGAATGCGAGGCCGCCCGTGAGGGTTGCGGCACCGGCAGCAACCAGGCCGGGTGTCACCGCTTCAGTTCCTGTGAGATATCCGGCGGCCAGGGAAAGCTCCACCATCCCGGCGGCCATTGCTGCGAAGTACACGAACAGCAGGGTCGCTGCGCTGAGCGTGGGGTGATTTTTGCGTTCCATGGCTCGTCGCCGTCCTCTCGCTTGTCAAACGTCGCTTGTCAAACGCTGATCAGATGCCTCTTAAGAGGCTTTCAGTGACTGATCAGGCGCGGGCGGAAGCTACGGCGGCCTTGTCCTGGGACAGTGCGACGCCCAGCAGGACCACGGCGCTGGCAAGGTGCAGGACGTTGTCCGCACCGTTGAGGGCGATGATGTTCAGCGAGGAACCCACCAGGAAGAGTCCAAGGATGCCCACCAGGAGGTAGACGCCACCCACAGTGGTGTTGACTCCCTTGGAGAGCGTGACGCTGTTCATGCCTGCATAGAGCAGCGCAGCACCAATGGCCAAGTGGATGATGTTGTGAAGCGGATTCACGGCGAAGATGATCAGGTTGGCACCCTCGGTGGCGAAGAAGCCGATTCCCGAAGTGACAAAGAATCCGAGCACGCCTACCAAGAGGTATACGGCTCCGAAGATGGTGGCGATCAGGCGATTGGGCGAAGTACGCATGGTCCGAACCTTCCGATGATGGCCGGAAAACCCGGCCGTCCTGCTGAGCCCCGGCTGGGGCTCTCAGGCAGTGATTCGGACCATATGCGCAGGTGGATGGGTGCTTAGCGGAATTATTTCCCCATCGCCTAGGGGCGGAGGCGGATACTGCTCATTTTGAGGTCGTCGGTGCCCTCGAAGACGTACTGGAGGTTGATCGTCTTGCCGTCGCACTGCAACGTCCCCGCGAGGTTGGCTTTGTTGTTTCCGTTTTCCGAGTTCACGCTGACGGAGTTGTAGTTCGGCTTGCACGAGCTGTCCAGGTTCAGGCTGGCAATGCCGTCCACGAACGACTGCTTATCCAGTTCGTCTTTCAGTGGCTGGCTCAAGTAGTTGTCGTAGGCCTGTTCCGTTTGGCCGGAGACCACCAGGTTGGTGAATTCGTCCGCCAAGGTCCTGGCTTTGGACGTCGCGTTCCCAACCAGGTTGACGAGCAGGAGGACACCCACCACGGCCAGCACGATCACACCAGCAACAATGCTGAGGACAATCCACAGTACTTTCCGGCTCTTTTTTGGTGGCTGCTGCCCGTAGGGGTGCTGAGAGTACTGGTCCTGGGGGTACTGGCCCTGAGGGTATTGGCCGGGTTGGTACTGCCCCTGCGGGTAGGGGTTTTGAGTTTGCGGGTACGGGTTTTGCGCGGAGGGGTCGCCGCCTGGCGCCGCGTACTGCGGGTTGCCCTGGGGAGCAGCGTTCGACGGCGGCTGTTGCCACTGCGGCGAGGCTCCAGTCTGCGGGGGATACCCGGGGCCCGGGGGAACCGGGGGCGGATTCTGGCCCGGATAGTTCGGCGCGGGCTGGTTGGGTTGCGGGGGCTGGTTGGATTGTGCCGGCTGGTTGGGTTGCTCGGGCTGGTTTGATTGTTGCGGGTTGCTCACGGTAGTGCCCCTTTCGGTAGCCTTCGGCAGCGCCACCACATGGCCGGGGTCCTCTGGCCGGCCCCCGATGCGTCCACTTGCATCAAATCCTATGCGGGTGCGGTGGGCAAGTACCGCACGGCCCATTACTGCAGGTGAAGGGGCTGCAGGTGAAGGGCGATTCTCACTCGCCGGAGCGCCGGCCCAGCAGCGGTTGCACCCGGTAAGGGATCATCTCCCGCATGGCAAGCGCCGTGTCAGTCCGTTCCACCCCGTCGCAGCCGAGGATCTTTCCGTTGATGCGGTAGAGGTCCTCTGCGTCCAAAGCCACCACCCGCAAGAGCAGGTCAGCGGAGCCGGTCAGGCCGAATCCTTCAAGGATTTCCGGTATGTCAGCGAGGTCTTCGGAGAGTGAGGCTAGTTTTTGTTGCTGCACGTGGACCGTAATGAAGGCCGTGAGCGGGTACCCCAGCGCTGCGGGATTGATGCGCCGCTCGAAGGAGAGGAACGCGTGTTTCTTTTCAAGCTGCGCCATGCGGGCTTGGACGGTATTCCTGGACAGGCCGAGCTTCTGAGCCAGGGCCACTACGGTCCCTCGGGGATCTTTGGCCATGGCCGAAAGCAGCCGGGTATCAGTGCCATCCAAGGGTTGCATAATGCGCAAGATTAGCACGGTCGGGCAGCGTGAAACAGGGCAAAATGATCAATCTTTAGAGTGGTAGTTGTACCCCGTGACACTTGTGAGTAGGGTCACAGTTAACTTCGGCGAAGGTGCCGGAGGGCCGGTCTGCGGCAGGATCACAAGTCCCGCCAGCGCCGACAAAAACGAGCCGGAAGGTTGCGATCACCTGTGTTGACGGATCAGGCGGGCAAGGGAGTGGACCACCACACTCCGGGCCCAGGACAAAGTGCACAAACTCCCTTGAGGACTGGCGGAGATCTGCTCCAGTTGGTGTCGCCGAACGGCGAACGCATCAGCCATCCCGAATTCGATATCTGGGTCAAGGACATCGGTGATGAGCACCTGTGTTCCCTGTATGAGGACATGACAGTCATTCGCCGTATCGATGCGGAGGCCACGGCTCTCCAGCGGCAGGGCGAACTCGCATTGTGGCCCCCGTTGCTGGGGCAGGAGGCGGCTCAGATCGGCTCAAGCCGCTCACTCAGGGACGATGACTTCGTCTTCCCCAGCTACCGCGAAAGCGGAGTGGCCTATGTACGGGGCGCCCACCTCTCCGAGATCGCCCGGGTATGGCGCGGCAACGCCTCCTATGGTTGGGATCCTCTGCGCATCAACCTGGCGACGCCCCAGATCATCATTGGTTCCCAGAGCCTGCACGCCACCGGCTATGCCATGGGTGTGCAACTCGATGGTGCCAATACCGCGGTACTTGCCTACTTTGGCGATGGCGCCACGAGTGAAGGCGACGTCAACGAGGCCATGGTGTTTGCTGCGAGCTACCAGGCCCCCGTGGTGTTCTTCTGCCAGAACAACCACTGGGCAATTTCGGAGCCCGTTCGCGTACAGTCGCACGTCCAGCTTGCCGATAGGCCCAGCGGTTTCGGTATTCCCAGCATGCGGGTTGACGGCAATGATGTCCTGGCCGTCATGGCTGCGACCCGTTTGGCCTTGGACCGCGCCCGCAAAGGCGGAGGACCAACCTTTATTGAGGCTGTTACTTACCGCATGGGTCCGCACACCACTGCCGATGACCCCACCCGATACCGTGACCCCATCGAGTTGGAGGACTGGGCCGCCAAGGACCCCATTCTGAGGCTGCGCAAACTACTCGAGGCCAAGGGCCTGCTGACTGACGACGTGGAAGCCCGGGTGAAGTCCAAGGCCGATGCTGTGGCCGCCGAACTTCGGGCCAGCTGCATCGATATGCCGGACCCGCAGCCGCTGGATGTCTTCAATCATGTGTACAGCACTCCCAATTCCTGGATTGAGCGCCAGAAGGACCACTACTCGCGCTATTTGAACAGCTTCAACCAGCCCGTCGAGGAAGGTGCACTCTGATGTCCAAGCTCACTTTTGCCCGGGCTATCAATGCCGGCCTCCGGAAGTCCCTCGAAAACGACCCCAAAGTGGTCCTCATGGGAGAAGACATCGGCTCGCTCGGTGGCGTCTTCCGCGTCACGGATGGGCTTCAGAAAGACTTCGGCAAACACAGGGTGATCGATTCGCCGCTGGCTGAGTCCGGCATCATCGGCACCGCGGTTGGCTTGGCCTACCGCGGTTACCGGCCGGTCTGCGAAATCCAGTTCGATGGATTCATCTACCCGGCATTCGACCAGATCGTCAGCCAAGTAGCCAAGATGCACTACCGGACCCAGGGGCGGGTCAAGATGCCCATCACCATTCGCGTTCCTTTCGGTGGCGGCATCGGATCCCCGGAGCATCACTCCGAATCGCCCGAGGCATATTTCACGCACACCTCCGGCCTCCGCGTGGTAGCTGTGTCCAACCCGCAGGATGCCTACACCATGATCCAGCAGGCCATCGCTTCCGATGATCCCGTTCTCTACTTTGAGCCCAAGCGTCGTTATCACGACAAGGGCGACGTGGACGAAACCCTGGACCTCTCCACTGCCCTTCCCCTGGATAAAGCTGCCGTGGTCAGCACCGGTTCTGATGTCACGCTGGTTGCCTACGGCCCTCTGGTCAAGACGACCAAGGATGCTGCCCTGGCCGCGGCCGACGAAGGCATTTCGGTGGAAGTCATCGATCTGCGCTCGCTGGCCCCCGTGGACTACCCCGTAGTGGAAGCTTCTGTCCGTAAGACCGGACGCCTGGTCATCACGCACGAGGCCGGCCAATCCGGAGGCCTTGGCGCTGAAATCGCCGCCAGCATTACCGAACGCTGTTTCCATTACCTGGAGTCCGCCCCGGTCCGCATCACCGGCTTCGATGTTCCGTATCCGTACTCGAAACTTGAAATGCACCACCTGCCGGATCTGGACAGGATTCTTGACGGCGTGGACCGCGCCCTTGGCCGGCACAACTCCCTGAGCGGACTGGAAGGATGACCGCCACCATGATCAAGGAATTCAGGCTGCCGGACCTTGGCGAGGGCCTGACCGAATCGGAAATCCTGAGTTGGAAGGTAGCGGTGGGGGACACCGTCACACTGAATCAGGTCATCGCTGAGGTTGAAACCGCCAAGGCCGTTGTTGAGTTACCTTCGCCCTTCGCAGGAGTGGTGGCTGAACTTCATGAGCAGCCTGGCACTGTGGTGGAAGTTGGCAAGCCGATCGTCTCGTTTGAGGTTGACGACGCCGGGTCCTCCTTGGGTGGCGGTGTACCGGGTGGCGGTGTACCGGGTAACGGTGAACGGTCTGCTGGTGCTGGGTCCGCCGCGAACCAGTCCGCCGGGAACCAGTCCGCTGGCGACAGGGCCGCCGTCGACGCATCCGCCAAGGGTTCGCCGGCAAATGCCGGTGCTCAAGCGGTGGGAGCCCCAGCGAAACGTGAGCCAAACCTGGTGGGGTACGGCGCCGTCGTCGAGCATTCCGGACGACCCACCCGCCGGGCGCGCGGCCAAGTCCAGGACGTGAAGGCTGCACCCCCGGCGGCTCCGGCGGTCACCGAGCCTGTGGTGGCTCGTCAGGCAGAGGCTGAGAACTCTGAGCGTCCGCGCTCAACCCCGCCCGTGCGTAAACTTGCGCGCGATCTTGGTGTTGAGCTGGAACTCGTCCCAGGTACCGGACCCGGCGGGCTCATTACCCGTGAGGATGTCCAAAACTTCACCGGCGCAGTTGAGGTCCCGGCCGGGGTTCCCGATGTTGCCGGGCAAGACGAACGCGAGACCCGCACGCCCATCAAGGGCGTCCGTAAGTTCACGGCCGCTGCCATGGTGCAAAGCGCTTTCACTGCGCCGCATGTCACGGAATTCCTCACGGTGGACGTCACGGCAACCATGGAATTGCTGGCAAGGCTCAAGGGCAACAAGGCGTTCGACGGATACAAGCTGACGCCGCTGACCATTGCGTCCAAAGCTGTCCTGGTGGCGCTCCGGAACAACCCATCGCTGAACTCACGGTGGGATGAGGCCAGCCAGGAGATTGTCCAGTTCAACTACGTGAATCTGGGCATCGCGGCCGCCACACCCCGAGGCCTGACCGTTCCGAACATCAAGGACGCGGACAAGCTGACGCTGCGTGAGCTTTCCACGGCGCTGACCGAACTCACGGACACCGCACGAGCAGGCAAGACGTCGCCGTCGGAGTTGTCAGGTGGCACCATCTCCATCACCAACATCGGCGTGTTTGGCATCGACGCCGGGACGCCCATCCTGAATCCGGGCGAGGCCGCCATCGTGGCCCTGGGCGCTGTAAGGAAGGCGCCGTGGGTGGTCAACGATGAGTTGGCCGTGCGACAGGTCATGTCACTAAGCCTGTCCTTCGACCACCGCTTGGTGGACGGTGAGCAGGGATCCCGATTCCTTGCCGATCTGGGTGCCATCCTGTCCGACCCCGCCATGGTGATGACCATGATTTAGGGTGCAACTGAAGCTGCGCCGGCCCATCCCTTTACGAGTGCTTGCAGGAAACTGCAGCTAAGGGGTGGGCCGTCGCGCGTCAACCCGGGGGAGCGCCAGCCAGTCTTAGTCCTCGGTTGGTGTGGTGCGGTTGGAGTGGACGGTGCGCCAGCTGTGCTCTGGTTCAAAACCCAGCAGCCTGCGCGCCTTGTCAATGGACAGCATGGTTTCGTGCTCGCCCAGTTCCTTGAGGACCTCGACGCCGGGGAAGACTTCCGCAGCCAGCTCGGCACTTCTCCGGCTCATCACGGTATCGGCAGCTGCGATGATGAAGGCTTCAAAACCCGGTTCGCCATGCTCCAACGCCCTGACAACTGCAAGTGCACCGTCCCGGGCATCGATGTAGCCCCATAGATTCCATTTGCGCAACGTGGCATCGGAATCGAAGGAGGGAAAGGCGTCGTAATCCTCAGGGTCCATCACGTTGGAGAAGCGCAGGGCGGTGATGCTGAGGTCCGGATCCCACCTGGTGAGTTGGATGGCCATCTGCTCCTCGAGGTGCTTGACCAGCGAGTAGGTGCTTTCCGGGCGGGCAGCGTACTCCTCATCTACCGGAATGTAGGGAGGGTCGATCTCGAAAGGCAGACCCAGGACGGTCTCGCTGGAGGCATAGACCACCTTTTTGATGCCGGCCCTCCGCGCTGCTTGGAAGACGTTGTACGTGGACACCATGTTGTTCTCGAAGATCGCGGCGTCCGGGGCAAGACCCGGCGCGGGGATGGCGGCCAAGTGAACGATAGCGTCCAAGCCGCTGTGCTGATCGTCCAGGCCCAGGATGACATCCAGGACCTGTCCGTAGTTGCGGAGGTCAACGTTGACGTAGCCCTTGCCGCGGGTTCCGGCACAGTCCATGTTGAGCACCTGGTGGCCATCCTGCGTGAGCCGCCGGACCACACTCCTACCCAGTTTTCCGCTTCCGCCCGTGACAGCAATCCTCATGGTCTGATCCTTCGTAGTGGCTATTCCGGATCGTCGAATGTGACGTCCAACCGGGTCACATGCAACCCGGTCACGTCCAACCCTAGGCGGCGCGCTCGAGCGGCACAGCCCCTGAAGCAGGCCCTGTGAGTCCTAGGAACACTGGACCGACGCGGGTTGCGCGGGTTGCCGGTTTGCGCAGGGCACGCGGGTTGCCGGTTTGCGCAGGGCACGCGGGTTGCCGGTTTGCGCAGGGCACGCGGGTTGCCGGTTTGCGCAGAACACTACCTGACCCGGGCTTCACATGAGCGCTCCCAAGTTCCCTTGCGCAGTGACGCCGCGCTCTGTCTCTACCTTCTCTGTGTTTGCTGTGTTCTCTGCGTTCTCTTTGTTCTTTGGGGTGTGTGGTGGTGGTTTTGTCGGGGTGTTTGTTGGGGGTCGATGTGGGGTGGGGGGATGAACCAGGGGACCCCTGTTGTCATGTCGATGCGCCATTGTTCTTTGTGGATGAGGTGGTGGTGGTGGCTGCAGAGCAGGGTGCCGTTGTCGGTGCTGGTGGTGCCGCCGTGGGACCAGTAGGTGGTGTGGTGGGCTTCGCACCAGGGTGCGGGCATGGTGCAGTCGGGGAAGGCGCAGCCGCCGTCGCGGGCGGTGATGGCTTTGCGGATGTGGGGTGGGAAGATCCGGGTGGTCCGTCCGATGTCCAGTACGCGGGAGTCGCTGCCGAGCAGGACGGGGAGGATGTCCGCGTCGCAGGCGATTTTGCGGATGGTGTTCGGGTGGATCGGGCCCAGGAACGTCGCCGTCCCAGACCCCGACCTTGACCCAGACACCGACCTTGACCCAGACCCAGGCCTTGACCCAGACCCTGTCCTTGTCCCGGTGCCCGTGCCTTTTCCGGCGCCGGTCCCGGTTCCGGTCCCGGTACCGGCGCCGGTGCTGGGAAGGCCGCCGTTGCCGTTGCCGTGGTTCGAGCCGGTTCTAATACGGCCGTGGTCTTCGTGGGGGCGGGTGTCGTTGAGTTGGTTGAGAAGTTCTTGGTAGCCGATGGTGACGGTGAGTTGGGGTCGGAGTCCGCCGTTGGAGGGTAGTTTCCCGGTGGTCATCGCAACACTGCAGGCCCCGAGGAGGCCGTTGAGGTGTTTCTGGGGCCGGGTACGCAGGTCCAGGACCGGCCCCGCTCCGGCTCCAGTGTCAGATTGGGACTCAGATCCGGCGTCGGACTCTGTGGTGGTGGTGAGTCTGGGGTTGGTGGCGGTGTTCATGACGGTAGTGAGGGTTTCGTATTGTTCGTCGGTGGCGAAGATTTCGATGTGGTGGAGTCCGTAGCGGCGTCGGCGGCGCAGGAACGCGCCTTGGTGCTGACGGAGGACTTCTTCGGAAGGTTCGGGGCCGTCGTGGTCGATGTAGTCGATCCAGCGTTTGGTCATTTTGGTGAGGAAGTCCGGGTCGGTCTCCACCGCGGTGCCGGTGAGGGCTTGTTCCATCCGGGTGATGGTTTCGTCGTCGGTGAGGTGCCGGACTTTGTCCAGGGCGGTGCTGATGATCGTCGCGGACCGGGAAGGCACCAACGCGGCCCCGACAGCGTCGGCGAGGATTTCGCGGCGGGCCGGGATGTCTTGTCCGGTCATTCCGGTTTGGGGGAGGACCTCGGGGGCGAGGGCGAGCCTGCGCCGGGCTTCACCGATACTGATCCGTAACCGTGCCCGAAGGAACTGCGCCGCGTCCCGGTACCCGTCATCCACCACACTGCGCCCGTCATCTACAGCTTTGGTCGCCCCCGGAACCGTTGCGCCCGTGGCTGGTTCGGTCCAGCCCGTCCGCCACTCCGGTGCTGCCGCCGAGGACCCCGGACCGACTTGCTGTGCCTCTCTACGGGTCCGTTCCACAGCCTGGGCCGCGACCACCTGCAAAAACTCCACCGACCGGGACAACTCCTCGACCCTGCCCGCAAAATCAGCAGCCCCAACAAACCCCAACAACCGCACCTCATCGATGACGGACAATCGTGCGGAGTCCAGAAGTGCAGCGGCGTCGTCAAGAAGTTCACCCAACTCCACTCCCGAAACCGAAACGGGGTCAAGACGCAGCCCGCGCGGACGTTGGATCCACTGGTCAGGATCCGGGCTGGCGCCGGTCAGGGCTTCCCGCCGTGGACCGGACACACATCCGGCATTGATTACCGAAGCATCTGCCTCCGTGCCGCCCGGGGGTCCGGTGTCTGTGGCTTTGGCGCCGGTGGACTCTGCAGCCCGGGCGTCCTTGGCCTGGCTCTTGAGCTGCTTTGCACCGTTGAGCGCACCAGTACTGTTGAGCCGGCCAGCGCTGTTGACCGGGCCAGTTTCGTTGAGCCAGCCAGTGCCGTTGGGAAGGGTAGTTCCGCTGAACCAGTCAGTACTGTTGACCCGGTCAGTTCGGTTGGCAGGGACAGTTGCGTTGAGCCAGGCGGCACCGTTGGGCAGCCCAGCGTCCTTGGGCCGCTTGACGCCGTCGAATCGGCCAGCACCGTGGGCCAATCCAGTTCCGTGGAAATGTTCGATCACGGTGATGGGCGCCGTGGAATCAGTGCCACCGGCCTTGGCCAAGTGCGGCATGTCCTCAACGCGCTGTGACCGAAGAGCAGCCAGGGCAGCGACAGCAGGGGACGGTTCCGCCCAAGATGCCATCAACTGCGCCAATTTCTCCATGAATTAATCATTTCACTGGGGTCTGACATTTTTAGCGGGACGCAGCAAGACACAGCCGGACAATGAAGGACATTACGAACAGCCAGCCAAGAACAGCGAGGCAGACCTGCCATCAGACGGAGGTCAGTGCCGCCAGAGCCATCTGTTCCAGGATGGGACGGGCGGACTTCACCGCGATCTTCCTGCCGTGATGGCGTACGGAGTGAGGGGTGGAGTTGATGAGTCCAAAGGCTGCGTGTGCCCGGACGCGCAGCCCTGCAATGTCGGCGCCCTCGTGGAGCCGTGCCAGGACGTCCACCCAGGTTTCCACGTAGCTTCTCTGCAGGGACCTGACCTTGGCTTGGTCGTCGTCGCTGAGGCTGCCGAAGTCCCGGTCCTGGACCCGGATGACCTCCGGATTGCTCAGGGCGAAGTCCACCTGGAACCGGATCAGCCCGGTGAGCGCGGAAAGGGCATCCTCCGCTTCGGAGACTACGCGCTGGCCACCGTCCAGCAGGTCCCGGCTGACGCTGAGGAGTAGCTCGCCGAGGACCGCTTGTTTGCCGGGGAAGTGGCGGTACACGGCTGGTCCACTGACGCCTGCCGCTGCTCCGAGGTCTTCGAGGGACACCCTGCTAAAGCCGTTTTCCGCGAAGAGACCTGCGGCTGCGGACAGCAACGCCATGCGGCGCAGCTCCTTGGCCTGGCTTCGTTGCGTTGTAGCCGCACCGGTGCCGTTGGTATTTGCTTCCGGGCTTACGGTCATGTGGTCCTCCTTGGCGCCCATGCCGGCTCAGCAGGCCTGGCGGGCCATGCTGTGCTGGACATCACAGTTAATAAAGACTAACCTAAATTTCAGTTACGTGGCACTAACCGAAATGGCCTGGGGCCGGGAATGGAACACGGTCAATGGAGACACTCGCCAACCTGATGGCATCCACCAGCGGCACCTTCGAAGCCAACCGTGAGGCGCAGCTGGCCTTGGTGGAGGAGCTGAAGGAACGGCTCGCGACGGCGTCCCTCGGCGGCCCGGCAAAGTCGCGGGAGCGGCACATCGCCCGCGGGAAACTTCTGCCGCGTGAACGGATCGACTACCTGCTCGATGACGGCAGCCCGTTCCTTGAGATCGCGCCTCTGGCTGCCAATGGCATGTACAACGACGAGTCCCCGGGCGCCGGCGTCATTGCGGGCATTGGCTTGGTCCATGGCCGCCATGTTCTGGTGATCTCCAACGACGCCACGGTCAAGGGTGGGACCTACTATCCCATGACCGTGAAGAAACACCTCCGGGCTCAGGAAATCGCCCTGGAGAACAAGCTTCCCTGTATCTACCTCGTCGATTCCGGCGGAGCGTTCCTGCCCAAGCAGGACGAGGTCTTCCCGGACAAGGAGCACTTTGGCCGGATCTTCTTCAACCAGGCCAAAATGTCCGCGGCCAAGATCCCGCAGATCGCCTCTGTCATGGGATCGTGCACGGCTGGCGGCGCCTATGTACCGGCCATGAGCGATGAGACGGTCATCGTCCGGAATCAGGGCACCATCTTCCTGGGTGGCCCGCCCTTGGTCAAAGCAGCCATTGGCGAGATCGTCACTGCTGAGGAGCTGGGCGGCGGCGACGTCCATTCAAGGATTTCCGGAGTCACGGACCACCTCGCCGAGAACGACCAGCATGCGCTGGAGATCGTTCGGGACATTGTGGCCACGGTGCCGAAACCGGCGCAGCCGGTCTGGGACGTGTCCGACGTCGTCCTGCCGCCCGTCGTCGAGCCTGCAGAGATCTACGGTGTTGTTCCCACGGACGTCAACGCCCAATACGACGTCCGGGAAGTCATCGCCAGACTGGTTGATGGATCCGAATTCCATGAGTTCAAGAAGAACTACGGCACCACCCTGGTGACCGGATTCGCGCACCTGCACGGTCATCCCGTGGGCATCGTGGCCAACAACGGGGTCCTCTTCAGCGAGTCGTCCTTAAAGGGCGCTCATTTCATTGAGCTCTGCGATCAGCGCGGCATCCCTCTGATCTTCCTGCAGAACCTCTCCGGCTTCATGGTGGGTAAGGACTACGAACAGGGCGGCATCGCCAAGAACGGCGCCAAGATGGTCACCGCAGTGGCCACGGCCCGGGTGCCCAAGCTGACGGTGGTGATCGGCGGTTCCTTTGGGGCAGGCAACTACTCCATGTGCGGCCGGGCTTACTCGCCACGATTCCTCTGGATGTGGCCAGCCGCCCGCATCTCGGTCATGGGCGGAAACCAGGCTTCCAGCGTCCTGGCCACCGTCAAAAGGGACCAGTATGAGGCAGCGGGACAGGAATGGTCCGCCGAGGACGAGGAAGCCTTCAAAGCTCCCATCAAGCAACAGTACGAGGACCAGGGAAGCCCCTATTACTCCACCGCAAGGCTGTGGGATGACGGCATCATCGATCCCGCTGACACCCGGCGAGTCTTGGGGATGGCCCTGGACGTCGTCTCCCGCCAACAACTGCCCGAGACCTCCTTCGGCCTCTTCAGGATGTGACCATGACTTCGCCAACTACAGCCCCAGCCCCGCCAAGCCCGGTGGTGGAAGCCCGAACCTTCAATGCTGTCCTCGTTGCCAATCGTGGCGAGATTGCCTGCCGCGTCATCCGGACCCTGAAGGAGATGGGCATCCGCTCCGTCGCTGTGTACTCGGATGCCGACAAGAATGCCAAGCACGTGGCCCTCGCCGATACCGCCGTCGCCATCGGTGGCACGGCACCGGCAGAGAGCTACCTGAAGATCGACGCCATCATCGAGGCCTGCCGTCGAAGCGGCGCGGACGCAGTCCACCCGGGCTACGGCTTCCTGTCCGAGAATGTGGAGTTCGCCAAGGCACTGGACGCGGCGGGCATCACCTTCATTGGACCCGGAATTGGAGCCATTGACGTCATGGGCGACAAAATCCGTTCCAAGAACCATGTGATGGCCTATGACGTCCCGTGTGTTCCGGGCATCGCACAACCAGGTCTCAGCGATCAGGACCTGATCCAGGCCGCCTCGGAAGTCGGTTTCCCCTTGCTGATCAAGCCCTCGGCAGGTGGTGGGGGCAAAGGTATGCACGTGGTGGAAAAGCCGGAGGATATGGCCTCCACGCTCGTCACGGCCAGGCGCGTGGCAGCGTCCGCTTTTGGCGACGACACCCTCTTCCTCGAGCGGCTCATTGGTACCCCTCGCCACATCGAGGTTCAGGTTCTGGCGGACAACCACGGCAACGTGATCCACCTCGGCGAGCGCGAGTGTTCTCTCCAGCGGCGCCACCAGAAGGTGATCGAAGAAGCTCCGTCCGCCCTTTTTGAATCATTGCCCAACGGTGCGCAGGAGCGGGCCCGGATTGGCGAGGCGGCCTGCAATGCGGCCCGTTCGGTCAGTTACAGTGGCGCAGGAACCGTGGAGTTCCTGGTTTCCGACGAACACCCCGACGAGTTCTTCTTCATGGAGATGAATACCCGGCTTCAGGTGGAGCACCCTGTCACAGAGATGGTCACGGGCATCGACCTCGTTGAATGGCAGGTGCGGATCGCCGCCGGTGAGGTGCTCACCGTGGCGCAGTCCGACGTCGTGCTTAAAGGCCACGCCGTGGAGGCGCGGGTTTACGCTGAGGTACCCGAGCGGAACTTCATGCCGTCCATGGGGCGGATCGTGGCGCTCGCTGAGGAGGGCGTACCTGATGCAACCGTTTCGGGGCAGCAACCAGCGCATGCGAAGGTGCGGATCGACTCAGCCATGCGGGACAACCTGAAGGTTACGGGGGACTATGACCCCATGCTGGCGAAGGTCATCGCGTGGGGTGAGGACCGGGCCTCGGCGCTGGATACGCTTGACGCTGCGCTGGGCCGCTACACGCTGCTCGGTGTGGATACGAATGTGGAGTATCTGCGTTTGTTGATCAACGATTCCGAGGTCATCGCCGGGCACCTCGATACGGGACTGATTGAGCGCAGGCTGCCGTCCATGGAGTTCCGGCACGTTGGTCCTGCTGAGCTGATAGCCGCTGCCCTTACACTCTGGCTCGACCGTACGGGTCCGGCGCTCGCGGGCGACGCGTGGAAGACTGCCGACGCTTGGCGCGCCGGTGGACGCGGCGCGTGGACAGCCACTTTTGGTGTTCCGGGCGCCGACATCGCAACAGTGTCAATTATCGAGGAGGACGGCGCCGTCAGGGCAAGCGTCGACGGCGGGAGTCCGGTCAACGTCAAGGTGGCGGATCGCGGGAACAACACGATCAGGGTGGAGTTCGACGGCGGCCCGGTCACCTTCGCGGTTGGCGCGGCGCCGGGCGGGCGCAACAGCGTCCGCGAACTCTTTGTGGGCAACGACGGCTGGTCCTGCAGGCTTGAGGTCCTGAACCGGGCTGAGCGCTTGCGTCGGATGCTCGCCGGGATCCAACGTGACGAAGGTGCGGCGGACCCGGAGGTGCGTTCACCGATGCCCGGAACGGTGGTTTCCGTGTCCGTAGCCGACGGAGACACCGTGGAGGAGGGGCAGCCGCTCCTTGCTGTGGAGGCCATGAAGATGGAGCACCAACTGGTGGCCTCCGTTGCCGGAACCGTCCATCTCACCAGCAAACCGGGCGACCTCGTCAAAGCTGACCAGGTACTCGCCACCATTCACGTAGACACAGACAGCACCAGCACAGACGAGGAAGTCCAGCCATGAGCACGTTTGAACTAAATGAGGAGTATCAGGACCTGAGCGACTCCGTCCGCGAGTTCGCCGACGAAGTGGTGGCACCCGTCTCCGCCAAGCACGACGAAGAGCACAGTTTTCCCTACGAGGTTGTGAAGCAGATGGGGGAGATGGGGCTGTTCGGCCTGCCGTTCCCCGAGGAGTTCGGCGGGATGGGCGGAGACTACTTCGCCCTGGCCTTGGCGTTGGAGCAGTTGGGCCGCGTTGACCAGTCGGTGGCCATCACGCTGGAAGCCGGGGTGTCGCTCGGTGCGATGCCGGTGTACCGCTTCGGCACAGAGGAACAGAAACAGGAGTGGCTGCCGCAGTTGGCGTCCGGACGGTCTTTGGCCGGTTTCGGCCTGACGGAGCGCGAGGCAGGTTCGGATGCGGGCGGGACCAAGACTAACGCCCATCTGGACAACGGCGGGTGGGTCATCAACGGCAACAAGGAGTTCATCACCAACTCCGGTACGGACATCACCACGCTGGTGACGGTCACGGCGGTGACGGGGCAGAAGGAAAACGCGGACGGCAGCACCAAGAAGGAGATCTCCACTATCCTTGTGCCTACGGAAACGCCCGGGTTCACCGCGGAAAAACCGTACAACAAGGTGGGCTGGAACGCCTCCGACACGCACCCGCTGACCCTGGACAATGTCCGCGTTCCCGAAGCGAACCTCCTGGGCGAGCGCGGCCGTGGCTATGCGAACTTCCTGTCCATTTTGGACGAGGGCCGCATCGCCATCGCTGCACTGGCAACGGGCGCAGCCCAAGGGTGCGTGGACCTGTCCGTGAAGTACGCCAAGGAGCGCAGCGCGTTCGGGCAGAACATCGGCAAGTACCAGGCCATCCAGTTCAAGATCGCGCGGATGCAGGCAAGGGCCCACACTGCCCGCCTTGCCTACTACGACGCTGCGTCCAGGATGCTGGCAGGCAAGCCGTTCAAGACCGAAGCGGCCATCGCTAAGATGGTCGCAGGCGAGGCAGCCATGGACAACGCGCGGGACGCCACCCAGGTGTTTGGCGGCTATGGCTTCATCAACGAATTCACGGTGGCACGCCATTACCGCGACTCCAAGATCCTTGAAATCGGGGAGGGCACCACGGAGGTGCAGTTGATGCTCATCGCCCGCGAGCTGGGTCTGTAACCGTAGGGGAAGGATCAAGGATGATTGACAAGGTTGTTGCCAGCGCCGCGGAAGCGGTGAAGGACATCCCGGACGGTGCCTCGTTGGCCGTCGGAGGTTTCGGTTTATGCGGCATCCCCGTTTCCCTGATCGACGCCTTGTACCAGCAGGGAACCACGGATCTTGAGACGGTCAGCAACAACTGCGGTGTGGACGACTGGGGCCTTGGCATTCTCCTCAAGGATGGTCGTATCCGGCGGACCATCAGTTCCTACGTCGGCGAGAACAAGGAATTCGCCCGTCAGTACTTGTCGGGGGAACTGGAGGTAGTCCTCACCCCACAGGGCACCTTGGCCGAGAAGCTCCGTGCTGGAGGTGCCGGCATCCCGGCCTTCTACACCAAAGCCGGGGTGGGTACGCAGGTGTCCGAAGGCGGACTTCCGCAAAAGTACGACGCCGACGGGAACGTTGCGATTGCCTCCTCGCCTAAGGAGGTGCGCACTTTCAACGACGCGGACTACGTGTTGGAAGAGTCCCTGACACCTGATTTCGGCTTGGTCCATGCCTGGAAAGGTGACCGCCACGGGAACCTCGTTTTCCACGCGACAGCCATGAACTTCAACCCCCTCTGCGCCATGGCGGCAAGGACCACCATCGCCGAGGTGGAGGAGTTGGTTGAACCCGGCGAGCTGGACCCGGAGCATATCCACACGCCGGGGATCTTCGTTCAAAGGGTGGTGCTGGCAACGTCCAGCGAGAAGCGGATAGAAAAGCGGACCGTGGCTTTAACCCCCACTACTGATGCAGGCCAATCCGGAACAGACCAGGCAGGAGCGGAACGATGACCGACAACACGTCCCAGGACATCCCGCCCCGCCCGGAGGCCGTCCGACACGAGTACCGTCGCGCCGACGTCGACCATCACGACGCAAAAGGCTGGACCCGCAACGAACTTGCCGCCCGTGTGGCCAAGGAACTGACCAACGGGCAGTACGTGAACCTGGGCATCGGGATGCCCACGTTGATCCCCAACTACATTCCGGACGGCGTGGAGGTCATTCTTCACTCGGAGAACGGAATCCTCGGCGTGGGTCCTTACCCGGCTGAGGACAAGATTGATCCGGATCTCATCAATGCGGGCAAGGAAACGGTCACCACTCGCGCCGGGGCTGCCTTCTTTGATTCGGCGGCGTCCTTCGGCATGATCCGCGGCGGGCATGTGGACGTGGCCGTTTTGGGTGCCATGGAGGTGGCTGTGAACGGAGATCTGGCCAACTGGATGATTCCCGGCAAGATGGTCAAAGGCATGGGCGGAGCAATGGACCTCGTGTTTGGTGCCAAGAAAGTCATTGTCATGATGGAACACGTGGACCGCAACGGCAGGCCGAAGATTGTCCAGGACTGCACGCTCCCGCTCACAGGAAAAGGTTGCGTGGATCGCATCATCACTGATCTCGCAGTGATCGACGTGGTGAAGGATGATGGCGAACCGCGTTTGGTCCTCCGCGAACTGGCCCCCAACGTCACCCTGGACGACGTCGTGGCGGCCACGGGCGCAGACCTGTTCGAAGAAGACCAGGAACTGACCGTATGACGCGGGTTGTGGAGCAGCGCGGACTCTATTTCGACGAGCTCGAAGAGGGCGTGATTTACGCGCACAAGCCTGGCCGCACCGTGACGGAGACGGACAATGTCCTCTTCACCACCATGACCATGAACACGCAGGCGCTGCATCTGGACGCGGCCTGGAGTTCGGGGCAGCCGTTCGGGCAGCGGCTCATGAACTCAATGTTCACCTTGTCCACCATGGTGGGGCAGTCCGTGACACAGCTGACGCAGGGCACCATCATCGCGCAGTTGGGCCTGACGGATGTCGCTTTTCCGCACCCGCTCTATCACGGCGATACCCTGTACACGGAAACAGTGATCACAGGTAAACGGCTGTCGTCGTCGCGGCCCGGCCAAGGCGTGGTGACCATGCAGCACACCGGCCGCAACCAGGACGGGACGGTGGTGGCCTTGGCAACCCGGACCTGTCTCATGTGGACAAAGGAAGCGCACGCCGCGCAATCCTGACCCACCCTTTCCATACCTTTGTCGGGCACCAGCAGCAAGGACTTTCATGCTTTCTTCAGACGCGATTCCGTTCACCATGGGGCCGGCCCTCCTTTTCTGCCCTGCGGACCGGCCTGAGCGTTTCGGAAAGGCGGCTGATCGTTCCGACGCCGTGATCTTGGACCTTGAAGATGCAGTAGCCCCTGCAGACAAACCGGGGGCTCGCGAGGCGATTATCGAGCAGTTGGGTACAGGCGGCCTGGACCCAAACCGGACCATTATTCGGGTCAATCCCGTGGGGACACCGGAGTTCGAGCTGGATCTCCAGACCTTGGCGAAGACGCCATACCGCACCGTCATGCTGGCCAAGGCGGAGAACGCGGAGCAACTCAAGTCTTTGGCGGGCTATCAGGTCATCGCGCTGTGCGAAACCGCGGCGGGCATCGTCAACGCCCCGGCCATCGCCGCCGAGCCGAACGTGGTGGGGCTGATGTGGGGCGCTGAGGACCTGCTGGCTTCCCTCGGAGGCCTTTCCAGCAGGAACGACGACGGCGGGTACCGGGCTGTCGCTCTTCACTCACGCTCCGCCGTACTGCTCGCCGCCAAAGCCGCAGGCAAGGAAGCAATTGACTCCGTATACGTGAACATCCCGGATCTTGAAGGCTTGCTGGCTGAATCGCAGGACGCCGTGTCCAGTGGTTTTGGAGCCAAAGCCTGCATCCATCCTCAGCAGGTGGCAGTGGTGCAGGAAGCATACGCGCCCACGGACGAAGCCGTAGCCCAAGCTACCGAACTCCTGGACGCCGCAGCATCTGCCGGGACAGGAGTGTTCCAGTTCAACGGCAAGATGATTGACGGCCCTATCCTCAAACACGCCCAAGCGACACTTCGCCGGGCCGGGCACTAACGACGAATCCGTCCCTCGTTCGCCCTACACACCGTAGAACGGCATGCAGAGCGGACGAAGACCGGACTCGTTGGCCGGCAGAGCCCTAGGTGAGTACCGACGTCGTGAGTTCCGTCAGTTCAACCACAGCGGGTCTGGAGGCAGTGCTCTTGATGGCTACCGCCTGCCCGTTCCTGGCTGATTCCAGCACTGATTCCATAACGTCCAAGGCATGGAAGGCCAGCTGACCGCCGGCCCGTGGTTCCTGGCCGGACGGTGTGTTGGCGAGGTCGGCGATGCCGAAGCCGCGCCCCGAGTCCACGTACCCGGCCGAGACGGGGAGAGTCTCCCAATCCTCGGCGCCGAGTGCGAAAAGCTGCACGTCGCCGTCGAAGTGATTAGGGTCAGGGACCATCAGGGAGCCGGTTTCACCGTGGATCTCAATGTTGGGGCTCTTGGTCTTGACGGCGTCGAAGCTCATGAACAGTGTGGACAGGGCGCCGGACGCATGCACCAGGACGCCGGTGACGTGCGAGTCGACGTCCACCGGAATCACCTGCCCCTGACGAGGGCCCGAACCGATGATGCGTTCGTCGCGGGTGTGGCTGGCAGCGCCGACCACCGACACCACGGGCCCGAGCAGCGTGACGAGTGCAGAGACATAGTACGGGCCCATGTCCAGCAGTGGTCCGCCGCCAGGCTGGTAGTAGAAATCGGGGTTCGGGTGCCAACGCTCGTGGCCGGGCGTCGCCATGGTGGCCGTCGCCGAAATTGGCGCCCCAATCAGTCCGTCGTCAATGGCTTTGCGGGCTGTCTGGATTCCGGTTCCCAACACGGTGTCCGGCGCGCAGCCCACAGTAACTCCCGCCGCAGCCGCCGCATCCAGCACCTGCTGGGCCTCGGCCGTGGTGGCAGCCAGCGGCTTTTCGCCGTAGACGGACTTTCCGGCCGCGATGGCCCTCAGCGCAATGTCAGCGTGGGCGGCAGGGATGGTGAGGTTCAGGACAAGGTCCACGTCCTCGGCGGCCAGGAGCTCGTCCACGCTCAGTGCCCGGACGCCGTCATACGAATCGGCAACCGCCTGCGCTCGCGCCGCGTCAAGGTCCGCGACGGCCACAAGGTTGATGGAATCGAGCCGGCGGAAGTTCTTCAGGTACTGGGCAATGATGGCGCCACAGCCAATCACTCCCACGTTTAGCGGCTTGCCCACAGCATGCCCCTTTCAATGATGGTGCGGACGTTGCTGTCCTGAAGGATTTCCACGCGGTGGCCCGGCGTGCAGACGAAGATTTTTCCCTTGCCCCACTGGCGGGTCCAGATGGCCGGCGAGGTGACTTCGCGGTTCCACGGGTCCCAGTCACGGACTTTTTGGGTGGTGGTGGCCAGGACGTCGACGTAGTCATCGGAGAGGACCCAGTACTGTTCCGTGACGAGATCGAAGTCGCCCATTCCCTGAGTGATGGGGTGGTGGGAGGCAGCGGGCAACATGTTGACGGTATAAGGGACGTAATTGTCGGACTGCTCGCCGATCCGCTCGTCAGCATGCTTGCCGGGGTGGCAGGCGAACTGTCCACCGATCAGGTGCAGGTAGTCCGAGTTGTTGCGGTAGGAATCAGCGATCCCGCCGTGCCAGCCAGCCAGACCCGTACCGTTTTCAACGGCCGCGCGGAGCCCCTCGAACTCGTCCTTCTCAATGGTGCTCATGGTCATGCATTGCACGATCAGGTCCACGCCCGCCATGTAATCAGGGTCGGCGTAGATCTTGGGGGATTCCTCCACCCGGACGTCATAACCTTTGTCCTTCAGGTAGGGGATGAACAGCTCTGTGGCTTCCACCGGCTGGTGTCCGTCCCAGCCGCCGCGGACCACCAGCGCTGTTTTGTTGATGCTTGTCATGGTTTCCTTCGTTTCGGGCGTTTTCATATCAGTCAGACGTTCTGCCAGCGGCTGGCGTTCTCCGCGCTGGCTTCTACTGCAGCCAGCACCTTTTGCACCTGCAAAGCGTCAGCGAACGA
The DNA here is from genome assembly GCF_044756605.1 of Paenarthrobacter sp. NPDC091711. Classification (NCBI taxonomy): domain Bacteria; kingdom Bacillati; phylum Actinomycetota; class Actinomycetes; order Micrococcales; family Micrococcaceae; genus Paenarthrobacter; species Paenarthrobacter sp. NPDC091711. The sequence goes on along the minus strand of NZ_JBIVTF010000005.1, from coordinate 13,091 downwards.
CGGCGTGGGCTGCTCGCCTGCGCCGATGGCAGTGACGAGGTCAACCACCTGATGGGTGAAGCCGTGCTCATATCCGAGGCCGTGACCGGTAGGCCACCAGTTGGCGGCGTAGGGGTGGGACGGCTCAGTGACCATGATCTTGCGGAAGCCGGCGTCAGGTTCCAGCGCGGAATCGTAGTACTGCAGTGAGTTCATGTCTTCGAAGTCAAAGGCGATGGAACCCTTGGTGCCGTTCAGTTCCAGGCGCATGGCGTTCTTCCGTCCCAAGGCAAAACGGGTTGCTTCGAAGATGCCGATTGGTCCGGCCGCGGTCCGGCTGCGGGAGCCGGCGTCAGCACCGCCGTCGTGCTTGGCCTCAAAACGGGCGGTGAACAGCGCGGCGTCGTCCACGGTCACCGGGCCGCGCGGCCCGTCAGAGCCGCCGTGACCGCCCAGGCCCACAAAGTCGCCACCCACCGGGCGCTCCTTCACGAAGGTCTCCAGCAGTGCCGAGACGCCGGAGATGTTCAGTCCCGTGATCCACTGGGCGGCATCGATGCTGTGCGCGCCGATGTCGCCCAGTGAACCGGACCCGGATTTGGACTTGTCCAGGCGCCAGGTCAGCGGCGCGTCGGCGTCACTGAGCCAGTCCTGAAGGTACTGCGCGCGGACGTGCCTGATCTCGCCCAGACGGCCCTCGTCCACCATCCGCTTGGCCAGTGCCAAAGCAGGGGTGCGCCGGTAACTGAAGCCGCACATGGAGAGCACCCCGCGTTCCGCCGCGGCCTGAGCCACCTGGGTCATCTTCTCGGCTTCTTCCACCGAGTTGGCCAACGGCTTCTCGCAGAGGACATGCTTGCCGGCCTCGAGCGCTGCAATCGCTATCTCGGCATGGGTGTTGCCGGGAGTGCAGATGTCAATGAGGTCGATGTCATCGCGTTCAATGAGTCTGCGCCAGTCGGTCTCGATGGACGCCCAGCCATATTTGCCGGCTGCTGCCCGCACACCTTCCTCATTCCTGCCCGCCACGGCAGTCAGCTCCGGAGCGAGGGGAAGGTCAAAGAAGCGTGGAGCAGTACGCCACGCATGGGAGTGGGCGGCGCCCATGAAGGCATACCCCACCATGCCCACGCGCAGGGGTCGAGTCTCTGTCAACGGAAGTCCTTTCTGGTTGGTTCGCCGGTTACTTGCTGAAACCTGCGGTGAGGCCACTGAGCAACTGCCGGCGCGCCACCACGTAGATCACCAGCAACGGAAGCGTTGCCAGTACCACGGAGGCGAGCACCGCCGGGATGTTGACGCTGAATTCACCTTGGAACGTCCACAGCGACAACGGCAGAACCCTGGTGTCAGGGCTTTGCGTGAGGATCAGCGGGAACAGGAACCCGTTCCACACATGCAGTGCGTTGTAGATGCCCACTGTGATGACGGCAGGCTTGGTCATGGGCAACGCCAGGCGCCACATCATGGCCCAGTCAGAGCAACCGTCCAAGCGCATCGACTCAAAAAGTTCATTGGGGACATCCCGCATGAAGTTCGAAAGGATGAGCACCGACACCGGGATAGCGAAGGCAATGGAGGGCAGGATCAGAGCCAACAAGGTGTCATACATATGAGCCTTGGTGATCATCCAGTAGATGGGGATGATGGTTGCGTGCAGCGGAATGGCCAAGCCCAGGAGGAAGACGTTGTTGGTCCAGCTGAGGAATCTGCCTTTGCCGCGGACAATGGCGTAAGCGGCCATAAAGGCGACGAAAAGCGCCGGAACCACACTGCCCACGGTAACGATGAGGCTGTTGGTGAAGTACTTGGCAAAGTCGTTCTCCAGGACAAGCTTGTAGTTGTCCAAGGTTGGCTCTGCCGGTGGGAGCATCGGGTTTGAGGTGAAGAAGCCTGCCTGGTTTTTCAGGCTGGTGATGACCACGTAGTACACGGGCACAATGATGATTGCCAGCCAGATCCAGCCGCCCAGGCCGCCCAGGAAGTTTGGCCGCGAACGGCCAAGTTTTGACGGCCGACGGCGGGTGGTCACCGCTTGGGGCAACACCGCCGGTGCTGGGGGGAGTTCAGTGGTGGAAGCCATTACGCACCTTCCAATTGGCTGGCGTTGCGGTTCTTGCCGCCGAGTCGTTGCAGGAACAATGCCAAGGCCAGGCCGATGACAACGAGGATGACGCCCAAGGCGCTCGCAGCCCCCATATCGTTCGCTTTGAAGCCGGTGAGGTACATGTGCAGTGGCAGGAGCCTGGTGGAGTAGCCGGGTCCGCCGGCGGTCAGGACGAAGATCAGGTCGAAGTACGCCAGGGATCCCACCACCATGAGGGTGGAGGAAGTGATCATGGTGTACTTCAGCTGCGGCAAGGTGATGTTGAAGAACTGCTGGACACGGCCGGCTCCGTCAATCTGGGCAGCTTCGTACAGCGAGGCAGGAATCTGCCGTACGCCGCCTTGGTAGATCAGGGTGTGGAACGGCACGAACTGCCAGGCGATCACGAAGACCACCACGAACAACACCAGATCAGAGTTACCCAGCCAGTCCTGCGCCAGGATCGGCAGTCCCAGGCCCGGGCCGAGCCCGAAGTTCGGATCCAGCAGCGCCTTGAAAGCGATGGCTACCGCGGCAGATGACAGGAGCAGCGGCACGAAGTAGAGCACAGCCAAAGCCGCCCGGTACTTCTGACTTGCAGCCGTGAAGACGCCGAGCAGGAGGCTGATGGGTGCCTGGACGATGAAGGAGAAGAACATGATCTTGGCCGTCACCAACAGGGCGTTGCCTGTGACGGGATCGGCCAGGACGGTGTTCCAGCTGGACAGTCCGTCAAGCTTGATTTCGCCCAAGCCGTCCCATCGGGTGAAGCTCAGGAACAGGACTCCCAGGAGTGGGAGGATGGCGAAGAGCATGAAAAAGGCGAGCGCGGGGACAGCGAGCCACCCTGACGGACCCTTTTCCAAGGTCCGCCGGGTGCCTGTTGTGCGTCCGGTGCCCAACTCCCGCTGTGGGGTGGTGGTTGTAGTGGACACCGAATTACTTCCCGATCGTCGCGTTCATGGTGGAAGCGAACTGCTCGGGAGTGATCTTCTTCAGGAAGATCTGGTCGAGGTTGGCCAGCATCGCATCTCCTTGGGCGGGGCTCAGTGCCTGGTCCCAGGAAAGCGTGAAGTCCGGGGCATCCTTGGCCATGTCATATACGTAGCTCAGGAAGTCCTTGTCCGGGGAGGCTGCGAGCTTGTCCTCAATGCCGGTGACCACAGGTACAGCGCCTGAGTCGATCAAGCCCTGGACGTTCTCATCGTTGAACATTCCGTCCTTGACGTATTCCAGGGCGGTTTTCTTTTGCTCTTCTGTGGCCTTGGACGAAACGGACCAGAAGTTGGACGGGTTTCCCACAACGTTGGCCGGATCACCCTTGCCACCCTCAACGGTGGGGAAGGGGGTGTAACCGAGCTTGCCGCTTGATACGAACTCGCCGGCGTCCTTCTTCATGCCTTGGTAGATCCAGCTGCCCTGCAGAATCATGGCTGCCTTGCCTGTGTACAACAGGGCTTGGTCTGCGTTGCTGTCAGCGGCAATGGAGGAGAAGCCGTTGATGAAGCCGCCGGCATCCACCAGTTCCTGGATCTTGGTCAGCGCCTCGATCACTGCGGGGTCGGACCAGGCGCCCGGCTTGTTGGCTGCGATGTTTGCGAAGACTTCAGGGCCCCCGATCCGGTCCACAAGGTATTCAAGCCACATCAGGTCAGGCCACTTGGACTGGCCGCCCAGGGAGAACGGTGCCACTCCGGCAGCCTTGAACTTCGGCACCAGCGCCATCAGCTCATCCCAGGTCTTGGGCGCAGCTGCCCCGATCTTGTCGAAGACTTCCTTGTTGTAGTAGAGCACTACGGGCTGGACCTTGTTGTTGGGCAGTGCATACGTCTTACCGTCGATCACGCCGCTCTCGAGGATGGAGGGAAGGTAACGGCTTTGGACGTCAGGGTTTTCTTTGAGGAATCCCGTCAGGTCATCCACCTGGCCGGCATCGACGTAGGACTTGAGGACTCCGCCGCCCCAGCCGTAAACGAGCGTGGGTCCTTGGCCTGCGCCGACGGCGGTGCGGACCTTGGTCTTGTAGGCGTCGTTGGCAAAGAAGTCGAGCTTGATGGCGGAGTCGGGGTGGGACTTGTTCCACGATTCCACGGATGCTTGGAACACAGGCTGGTCACCACCGGTCAGTCCCCACATGGTTGCCGAGTCCGCCGAGGCACCTGTTCCGGCCGGACCTGAGGATCCGCAGGCTACGAGTGAGATCGACAATGCGGCTGCAGAAACGGCCATTCCGGCGGTGCGCAACTTGAGATTATTCATGTGCAGTTCCATTCGTCCTTCGGGCTCGACGCTGATTGCCCGGTTGTGCGTATAAAAGCCGCACTTCGCGGTCTGCGGATCAACTTCGATACCCAGCTCCAGCAACTTTTCGAAATGTTTCGAGAGTCCTTTCGGAAGTGCCAACCAAACTTAGCCGTGACCCGCAACACCGTCAAGGCCCGGAAGAGACGAAAATTAGGTAGTTTGCTGCCTATTTGACGCTCAGACCTCTCCCCGTGCAGACTGTCAGCAACCGAAACTTTTCGAAAGCGGTAACTGTGAGCCCAGATGAACGACCCTCCAAGCTGACCCTTTCTGCCGTTGCGCAGGAGGTAGGAGTGTCCGTACCCACCGTGTCCAAAGTGGTCAACGGGCGCGGCGACGTGGCCCAGGGGACCCGTGCCCGCGTTCTGGAAGCCCTGCAGCGGACCGGGTACAAATCGCCCCTCCAGCGCAAGGGCAACCCTGTCCAGCGGACTGTCGAAGCGGTGTTTGACTCACTGAACTCGGCCTACAACATGGAAGTCCTTAAGGGGATCATGGAGCAGGCCAACGCTTCGGACATGGAGGTGATCCTCTCGGTGACCGGATTGCAGGCAGCGCCTCCGCTGGGCCCGGAGCAACGTGCACAGCGCATGGTCGATGAGGGCCGCAGCGGCATGATCGTGGTGACCTCGGCGTTTGGAACAGCGCAGCTCGAAGCCTTCCAAAGGCGCCAGATTCCCATCGTGGTGATCGACCCCCTGAACCCGCCACCTGCTGATCTGTTCAGCGTGGGCTCCAGCAACTGGGCCGGTGGGAAAGCCGCCGCCACGCATCTTTTGGCGCTAGGGCATCGACGCATTGCCTATATTGGGGGGCCTGCCACCGCCGAATGCAGCCAGGCCCGCCTCCACGGCTACATGGCCGCACTGATGGCAGAGGGAATCACCGTGGAACACGAATACGTTTCCGCCGGCCAGTTCCGGCCCGAGACCGGAGCGGCAGCCTTCAAATCCTTGGTGGCTTTGGAAGATCCGCCCACTGCAGTGTTCGCCGGAAGCGACAGTATCGCCATGGGAGTCCTGGCCGAGGCGCGGAGGCAGGACATCCGGATCCCCGAGGAAATGAGCCTCGTAGGGTTCGATGGAACTTACCAGGCGGAAGAATCCACGCCACCTTTGACGTCGGTGAGCCAGCCGCTTCAGGAGATAGGGCGTTCCGCGCTGAACTTCATCCTTCGCCAAATGCAGGGTGAAGAGATCGACTCCCGGCGCGTGGAGCTTGCAACCCACCTGGTGGTTCGAGAATCCACAGCGCCACCCCGGGAATCAGCCTCACCCGGAAAGTCGCCGTCCCGGGTCTAGCTGCACCGGCGGGATTGCTTCATACAGCAGCACCCGCACCCAACGGTCGCCCGTCCCACGGAACTCCCCACGGCTGGCGAAACGGTACAGGTAACTGCGCGTCCGCACCCAACGGGGTGGTTCGCCGTCGAACGGGTCCTGTCGAAGCAGCCCAAGCGTTGGTGGATCGGCTTGCAGGAGCCTGTCCAGGAACGCGTAAAACCAGTCCTCGTGGACTGTTCTCAGTGGCAGGAACCACATGAGCCAATCCAAGCGCAGGTGGTAAGGCGCCCACTGCCGGGGGAGTCGGCGTACATCCCCAGGTTTGCCCTTGAAGCCGTACTCCAACCATTGTTCGTCCGGCGCCTGCGGATCCTCGTCCATGGTGCCCTCAACCACCATCTCGATGCGCTGCTTTGTCACCGTCCCGAAAGCGCCGTAGGCATTGACCAGTCGCCAGCGGTTAAAGCTGGCGTTCATCAACTGCTGACTGGAGAAGAGATTCAGGAGCGGACGGTAGCTGAACACCAGCAACAAAACCGTCACCAGCACGACGACGGCGAGCCACCACACTGAGGTATCGGCACCCGGATGCCACTCCAGCGGGATGAACGGAAAGACCGCGTGTGCAACGGGGTCGCTGACGGCGGCGAAAGCCAGGACGATGGCCACCCAGTTCAGCCACGCGAAGTTTCCGGTTCCCACCAACCACAACTGCGTCACTATGATGATGCCCGCAGCGACGCTGGCCAGCGGTTGGGGCGCGAAAAGGAAAAAGGGGACCACCAGTTGCGCGAAATGGTTGCCCACCACCTCCACTTTGTGCAGTGGACCCGGCAACAGGTGCGCCTGCCTGCTGAGTGGCCCGGGCATCGGCTGTGTCTCGTGGTGGTAGAACATGGCCGTCATGTCCCGCCACTCGCGTCCGCCGCGGATCTTGATCATGCCGGCACCGAACTCAAGCCGGAACAGCAGCCACAGAATGAGTATGAGGATGGTCGCAGGTGGGGGAGTCTGGTCTGAACCGAGGAAAGCCACAGTGAATCCGGCCTCGAGGAGAAGTATCTCCCAACCAAAACCGTAGAACGTCTGGCCCACGTTCACAATCGACATGTAGAGGAACCACAGGGCAAGGAAAGCCAGCATGGGCAGCCACGGAGGACCTGTTTGGGGGAGGCCGATGACCAACAGAATGGACACCCCGATGCCCGTCCAGCACACGACCCGGAGCAGTGCGTCAGAGTAGCGCCACCGGAAAAGGGTGGGCCGGCCCAGCCGGCGGGCCATGTCCAAGTAAGCCGGTACCGGCAACAGTCCGTGCTCGCCCAGGAGTGCCGGGAACTGGTTCACCGTGGAGAGGAAGGCAGCCGCGTACAGCGCGGCTGTGCCACGCTGCAACACCTGCCGGGCAAATTCGTAGTCCCGCGCATCGAACCAGGACAACCACTCCACCATTCCACGGTACGCACGGGAGGGGGCTGGTCAAGCGGTATCGATTTTCCACATACGCCTGTGCCCGTTCGCGGCCCCCGGCAGTGGCAGGGATACTTAAGTCATGCAGCCGCGCAAGATCGTCATCCTCGGGTCCACCGGTTCCATCGGCACACAAGCGATTGACGTCGTCGATGCCGCACCACACCGTTTCGAGGTGGTGGCCCTCAGCGCGGGCGGCGGAAACCTTGAACTCCTTGCACAGCAGGCTGTCCACACCAGGGCGCAAGCTGTGGGAATTGCCACGGGCGATCCGGAAGCCCTTCGGCAATTGATCGACGCCGCCGCTGCCGAGGCACGCGTACGCAACTTTGCTCCGGAGATCTTTGCCGGACCGGACGCCTCCACCCGGATAGCAGCCATTGAGTGCGACGTCGTCCTCAACGGCATCACCGGTTCCATCGGGCTGGCGCCAACCCTCGCTGCCCTTGGCACAGGAGCCACCTTGGCGCTGGCCAACAAGGAATCACTGATCGTCGGTGGCGCCCTCGTCAAAGCCGCCGCCAGCCCCGGCCAGATCGTCCCCGTCGACTCAGAGCACTCCGCCATCGCCCAGTGCCTGCGTTCGGGCACTGGCCAGGAAGTTGAAAAGCTGATCCTGACGGCATCCGGTGGCCCGTTCCGAGGCCGTACGCGGGAGCAACTACACAACGTCACGCCGCAGGAAGCCCTTGCCCACCCCACCTGGGACATGGGCCTCATGGTCACCACAAACTCGGCCAGCCTCGTCAACAAGGGCTTGGAAGTCATCGAGGCACACCTGTTGTTCGATGTTCCTTTGGACAGGATCGATGTTGTGGTCCACCCGCAATCGGTGGTGCACTCCATGGTCCAGTTCGTGGATGGCTCCATCATTGCCCAAGCATCACCTCCGGACATGCGCCTGCCCATCGCGCTCGGGCTGGGCTGGCCGGACCGGGTCCCGCGTGCCGCCCAGGCTTGCGACTGGACCCAAGCCACCAGTTGGACCTTCGAGCCCCTGGATACCGTGGCATTCCCGGCCGTGGACCTGGCCAAGGACGCCGCCAAGCAGGGCAGCACTTTCCCGGCGGTATTCAACGCCGCCAATGAGGAAGCAGTAGAGGCCTTCCACGCCGGGCGCATCCGCTTCACAGACATTGTGGATACCGTTGAATCCGTCCTCAGCGAACATTCAGGCTCTTCCGAGCTAACGGTGGAGTCCGTGCTGGATGCTGAGAGGTGGGCACGTGCCCGAACCCTTGATCGTTTAGCCAGCAGCGCCCTGTAGCTCACAACCTTTACGGAAGCAGTCCCACCGGCATGAGTCCCGTCCTTCTCTTCATTCTCGGAGTCGTCTTCGTCGCGATCGGCGTAGCTGTTTCCATCGCGCTGCACGAGGTAGGCCACCTTGTGCCCGCGAAGCTCTTCAAAGTACGCGTTACCAAATACATGATCGGCTTTGGGCCAACGCTGTGGTCCAGGAAGAAGGGCGAAACCGAATACGGCTTCAAAGCGCTTCCGCTGGGTGGCTACGTGTCCATGATCGGTATGTACCCGCCGAACAAAGAAGACGGCACCGTTCGCCCCTCCAGTACAGGCATGTTCCAGACCCTCGCCACCGAGGCGCGGTCCATGGCGCACGAGGAAGTGGGTCCTGGCGACGAGAACCGAGTCTTCTACAAGCTGCCTGTCTGGAAGAAAATCATCGTCATGCTCGGCGGGCCCGCCATGAACATGCTGATCGGGTTGATCCTCCTGGCCGTCCTGCTCATGGGCTTCGGCACTGCCCAGGCGACCACCACCATCGCGGACGTTTCCAAATGCCAGGTTGCCGCCGGGGAGACCGTTGACCCCGACTCGGCCGATTGCAAGCTGACCCCGGCCGCGGCCGCAGGACTCCAGCCAAATGACACCATCACCTCCTTCGACGGAAAAGCCGTCACCAGCTGGGACGAACTCACCAGCTGGATCCGGACCTCCGCCGGCAAGGACGTTCCCGTCACCGTGACGCGCAACGGGGCTCCCGTGGAGACCACGGTAACGCCTGTGCTCTCCTCCCGGCCCGTGGTGGGCCCCGACGGTCGGCAGGCACAAGACGCCAACGGAGTTTTGCAGTACCAGGAAGTCGGCTTCCTGGGTATTGGAGCCCAAAGCGCTTTGGTTCCCCAACCGGCGTCGGCCGTTCTGCCCATGGCAGGGGAGAACATCAAACAGATTTCCGGTGTGATCTTCAACCTGCCGGCCAGAGTGGTGGGGGTGGCAAAAGCAGCCTTTAGCGAAGAACCCCGTGACCCCAACGGGCCCATCAGCGTGGTGGGCGTCGGCAGGGTTGCCGGCGAGGTAGCGGCCATGGAACAAGTACCCATGCAGGCACGGATCGGCACGTTGATCGGCTTGCTCGCCGGACTCAACTTTGCGCTGGCCATCTTCAACCTCATCCCGCTCCTGCCCCTGGACGGCGGCCATGTGGCCGGCGCGCTCTACGAAGGTGCCCGACGCCGGGTGGCCAAGCTGATGGGCAAACCGGACCCGGGCGCCTTCGACATTGCCAAGCTGCTGCCGGCCACGTACGTCGTGGCAGCGCTGCTGATGGCCATGGGTGCACTCCTGATCTACGCGGACATCGTCAAGCCCGTGAACATTTTCGGCTGAGGAGTGAGCATTTTCCGCTCAGCAGGCGGGATAGGCTAGCTCCATGACTGTTTTCGCTGTTGAGTACGTATACGTCGCCGATTCGGGCGCCCTCCGCGACGAAGCCCGCCCCGCCCACCGTTCCTGGCTCGGGGAACTGGCCGAGGAAGGCAAACTGCTTGCCAGTGGCCCCTACGGTGACGGCGCCGGTGCTCTGCTGATCTTCAAGTCCGCTGACGAAACCGAACTCAATGACCTCCTCAAACAGGATCCGTTCGCCGAAGCAGGCGTGATCGCCGGTATCCGCACCACGGAATGGGCCCCCATCATCGGTGTCCTGGCTGCCCACGTGTCCTAGCCCGGACGTCCTTCACCACAACGATCCACCCCTAACCCAAGGAGTCCACGTGACCTCGGTCAGCCTGGGAATGCCAGCAGCCCCACCCCCCGTCCTTGCCCCGCGCCGTAAGACGCGGCAGATCAAGGTAGGGTCCGTTGGCGTCGGTTCTGACTCGCCCATCAGCGTTCAGTCCATGACCACCACACCCACCACGGATATCAATGCCACCCTCCAGCAGATCGCTGAACTGACGGCGTCCGGATGCGACATCGTGCGCGTTGCTTGCCCGTCTGCCGACGATGCCGAGGCGCTGCCGATCATTGCCCGTAAGTCCCAGATTCCCGTGATCGCGGATATCCACTTCCAACCGAAGTATGTCTTCGCCGCAATTGAGGCCGGCTGTGCCGCAGTCCGGGTGAACCCGGGAAATATCCGCAAATTCGATGACCAGGTCAAGGAAATCGCTGCAGCGGCCCGGGACCACGGAACATCCATCCGGATTGGCGTCAACGCAGGCTCCCTTGAACCCGGCATCATGAAGAAGTACGGCAAGGCCACCCCGGAAGCGTTGGTTGAATCCGCCGTCTGGGAAGCCTCCCTCTTCGAGGAGCACGGCTTCCACGACTTCAAGATCTCCGTCAAGCACAACGACCCCGTGATCATGGTGGCCGCCTACGAGATGCTCGCCGAGAAGGGCGACTGGCCCCTGCACCTCGGCGTCACTGAAGCCGGACCGGCATTCCAGGGCACCATCAAGTCCGCCACGGCGTTCGGCGCGCTCCTGTCCCGCGGCATTGGGGACACCATTCGCGTTTCCCTCTCCGCCCCTCCGGTGGAGGAAATCAAGGTGGGCAACCAGATCCTGCAGTCCTTGAACCTGCGTCCGCGCAAGCTCGAGATCGTTTCCTGCCCGTCCTGTGGACGCGCCCAGGTGGACGTGTACACGTTGGCCGAACAGGTCACCGCAGGCTTGGAAGGCATGGAGATTCCGTTGCGGGTGGCCGTAATGGGATGCGTCGTCAACGGACCCGGCGAAGCCCGTGAAGCCGACCTTGGGGTGGCCTCCGGAAACGGCAAGGGCCAGATTTTCGTGAAGGGCGAAGTCATCAAGACTGTGCCTGAGAGCGAAATTGTTGAGACACTGATCGAAGAGGCCATGCGCATCGCCGAAGAGATGGGGGAGGCCGATGGCGAAGATGCTGTCAAGGGTAGCCCCGTGGTTAGCGTCTCGTAACGAGAACGGCTTGGGAGTCAGGGTGCTCGGAAGTGCCGACACCCTGGCTCTTCGCGCGCTTGCAAGCGAGGATGCGGTGGCCAACGTGTTCATCCTCGCCCATCTGGAAAGTACCGGTTCAGCAGCGCCAACCAGCGGTGGTGCCTGTATTTTCGGAGTTTTCGAGGGCCAAACGCTTCTCGGCGCATGCTGGGCGGGTGCAAACCTGGTCCCGGTTCAGCTCGATCCCGGCCTTGCGGGATATGTGGCCACCGCTGCCCATGAAACAGGGCGCCGTTACGCCTCCATTTTCGGTCCGGCCGAAACTGTCATGGCGCTCTATGCCCGTTTCGAGCAACTGGGCCACGCTGCGCACGAAGTGCGCTCCCAGCAACCGCTGCTCACCATTTCTGGCCCGCCCATCGTCGGCGCCAACCCGTCCCTGACCTTTGGCTCCATGGGGGACTTCGATCGCATTCTGCCCGCCTGCGCCGCCATGTTCGAAGAAGAGGTGGGCTACTCTCCGTTCCTGGGAGGGCAGGAGTTCTATAGCAGGCGCGTTGCAGGGCTCATTCGGGAGGGCCACTCGCTGGTCCACATCGACGCCAACGGCACGGTGGTTTTCAAAGCCGAGCTGGGGGCAGTCACGCGGGATGTCACGCAGGTCCAAGGGGTGTGGATGAATCCCGAGTTGCGGGGGCGTGGCCAAAGCGGAGGCTACATGGCCGCCGTCGTAAATCTCTCGCGAACCTTCGCACCGGTGACGAGTCTTTACGTCAATGACTACAACACCAAAGCCCGCGCCACCTATGAGCGGGTGGGCTTCGAACAAGTGGGAACCTTCGCCACGGTTCTTTTCTAGGCCTGCGGCTTCCTGCTTGTATTCTTGTCTCCGCTGACGTCTGTCAGCACTTCACTCAAATTTCGTTGGGGAACAAATGAATAAAATAGCGCTGCGCGGATTTGGAGCCGCTGCACTGCTGATAGTGGGGCTCACTGCTTGTGGCGGGCCAGCTGTGTCAAATGAGGCCGCTTCGGTACCTGTAAGCGAGACAGCGACTACGACACCCACGCCGTCGCCCACACCGGCTAAGCAGTACACCTCGGAGGAGCTCACGGCGATTGCGCTGCAGTTGCGTGATGCCAACGGGCTGAAACTGTCCGTTATGTCCATGGCCGACGCCAGTGGAGTGGAACAGCAGAGCCGGGCGATGTTTGAGGGCGCTGTCATCGAGCCAGCCGCGTGCAAGGAACTGATGCTGGCAAGCCTTCTCCCCACCGATAATGTGAAAGGTGTTGTGGGGACAAGCCTCGATACCTCCACCGGTACGTCCACCGGTGTCACGTTGTCTTCCGGACTCGACGAGGAGTTTATTCAGGCGGATTTCGCGAAGCAGGATCAAATCAGCGATTGCGCTGGGATGACAATGACGATGGGGGAAACGACAGTGACCCTTAGAGCACGAAAAATCGAAGCGACGGTATCCACTCCGCTCTCCATGGCATTGCGGACCGACTCGGTCCTCGCCGACGGGCGAACGCAGTCCACGATCCTGGTCCGGGGTGCAAAGGATGGCGTCGTCATCACCGGTTTGGCCTATGGCGGCAAGACCGAGGCAGAGGCGATCGCCAGGGCAGTGGATCTCGTCAACCAGGCCGCGGCACTGATCAAGTAAGACCCACCTGACTGTCAGTTGTGGTTGTTGCCAGCGCGGGGGCCAACCACAACAGCCACCAAGCATGGAGTGGCCCCCCCACCCGTGGGGTGTGGCAGTATGTTTGGGGGAACCCACCGGAACCCCAAGT